>DASQZA010000181.1:0-17690 GCA_035638935.1 Gemmatimonas sp.
CGGGAGGCGAGCGACGCTAGCCGCGAGCCTCGCTGGAAAACCGTGCAGCTCGCTGCACGGCAGAGGGGCAATGGAGCCGAACTGGCTGCATTGCCCTTCGTCAATTGTGGGGACCACGTTTCGACTTGTGTCCAACCCCCAACCCCCCAACCAGCCCACAGCACATGACCACAACGCACGAAACCGCCGCCCGCGACACCGACCCGAGCGAAACACTGAAGTATCCAATCGGCCGGTTTCGCCGTGCGGAGCAGTACTCGGTGGCGGAACGTGATGCGTCGATCGCGCGGCTCGCCGCGCTGCCCTCGCTGATGCAGGCAGCCGTGGCGGGCATCGACGAGGTGGCGATGGATACACCGTACCGGCCGGGCGGGTGGACGGTGCGTCAACTGGTGCATCACGTCGCGGACAGTCATTTGAATCTGTACCTGCGGGTGAAGCTCGCGCTTACCGAAGATCGTCCGACGGTCAAGACATACGACCAGGATGCGTGGGTCGATCTTGCCGACATCACGGCCGTGTCACCACAGGTCTCGCTGGTCATGCTCGATGCGACGCACAAGCGACTCAACGCTGTACTGACGGCGACGCCACCGTCCGATTTCTCGAGGGAACTGTTGCACCCGGACAACGGACTGATGCGCATCGACGACGTCGTGGCGCTCTATGCATGGCACGGCGACCATCATCTCGCACACATCCGCGGCGCACGGGAGCGGCACGGCTTCTAGGCCTCGTCAAGGTTGGCCGGCACTGCAACTGCCAACCGCGAATCACGCAAATGCGCCTTCGGCGCAACCGCGAATGGAACCGGAAGGGCGACGGAGCACATCGCGGGAGGGCAAGGCCGCCATTTTTTGGGAGGGGGCTCCGAACGCGATTCCGAGCCCGGCGAGCTGTTCAACCAAAAGAGCGCAGTCCCACCGGAGCGGACCGCCGCTCCGGCGCGCGCCGTAGAGATCCGTGCTGTTCCAGTTCTTTTCTGTTCATATCCGTTTACTGCAGTTTTTGCAGTTTCACGTCGCGCCGTCGGCCAGTCGCCCACACAGCTCAATTTGCGTTGCGCCGAAGGCGCATTTGCGCGATTCGCGGTAGGCAGTTGCTTTCAAGGTTGCCGTTACTGTTGCTGCCCCTCGAGAATGCGACCTCCGTCGCCCACGAGTGCAATCCCGCCCGCCGCCGGTACGCCGAACAGCGAGAAGATCGTACCAGTAACCGGTGTGCCCGGCAACACGCGCCAGGCGACGCCGTCGAAGCGAAGCACCGTGCCGCTGTCGCCGGCTGCATACACCTCGGAGCCGCTGCGTCCCCACACGGCGCGCAGGTCACGTGTGGTCGGCACCGTCTGCGACAGCCAACGAACCCCGTCGAAGCGCAGCAACGTGCCGCCGTCGCCCGCGGCAAACACATCGCTCGCCCCGCTGCCCCACACCGCGCGCAAGCGCTTGTTGGTGGGCACCGTCATCGGGAGCCATCGGCCACCGTCGAAGCGGAGCACCACACCCGAGTCACCAACCACGTACACGTTGCTAGGATCGGTGCCCCACACGGCGCGCAGGAACTGCGTCGTGCCGCTGGCCTGAGGCGTCCACCCGTCGCCGTTCGCGCGGAGGATCAGTCCGAGCTCGCCCACGATGACTTCCTGCCGGTCACCGCCACTCCACACGGCACGCAGCACACGCGAGGTCGGCGCCGTGCTGCTGCGCCACGTACTGCCGTCATGACGCAGGATCGATCCCGTATCGCCGACGACAATGACGCTCGAGGCGCTCGCGCCACCGATCCCGTACAGGTCGTTCGCGCTTGGCACACGTTCAGCGCGCCACGTCGTACCATCGCGCCGAAATACGGCGCCCCCCAGACCCACAGCGAACATCGGACCTGCTGACGCACCCCATGTCGCGAACAATGTCGGGTCGGAGATCTCGGTGGTCGTCACCACCGCTGCGCCCCCACCGCTCGGCCCAGTCCCGCGCACCGTGACCACCGTGCCCCACCAACCCGCCAGGCGCAGGGTGCCGTCAGCGCGTGGGGCGATCGCGCGAAAGTTCTGCCCGGTGCCAGAGGGAAGAGTGCTCCACGCATTGCCGTCGAAGCGCCACAGCGCTCCAGTGTTACCGACCGCATAGACGTCGGTTGCAGAGCGGCCTCGCACCGCGAACAGGTTCGCGGCATTCGGTG
This sequence comes from Gemmatimonas sp., assembly GCA_035638935.1. Lineage (GTDB taxonomy): Bacteria > Gemmatimonadota > Gemmatimonadetes > Gemmatimonadales > Gemmatimonadaceae > Gemmatimonas. Next base: position 2,182 of record DASQZA010000181.1, read on the forward strand.
TCGTCATCTTCTGCCACGCCATGCCATCGAATCGTACCGCGATACCCGCCGCACCAACCGCAATGATGTCGTTGGGGCCGCTACCCCAGATGTCGAAGAACGGAAGCTCCGTCGGCACGGTCATGCGACTCCATCCGGCACCATCGTACTTGAGGATCGTGCCGTTGTTGCCAGCCACGTACATCGATGTTCGACTCGTGCCCCAGATACCCCACAAGTCGTCGGTGACGGGTGTGGGCATCGTGGTGAAGCGCGTGCCATCCCACGCCATGATGAGGCCGCGGTCGCCGGCGATGTAGACCTCGTTCGCCGACAATCCCCACACCTCGAGCAATGTCGTCGTCGTGTTGACGGTGACCTTCGTGAAGGTGGTGCCATCGCCACGGAGAACGAGGCCGGCCGATCCGACGATCCAGATGTCGGTGGGCGAGGCGCCCCACACGCCGACGAGCGACTCCGTCGTCAATCCGGCGGTGACACGGGTCCATGGGCCATCATTGCGCGACTTGATGATCGTCCCATTCTGTCCGACTGCGTACGTCGTGCCCTGGCCATCGTCCCACGCGCCGAGGAGCGTCGCATCGACGAAGCCTGCGCGCGCCACGCGAAATGCGCCGACACCCGGAGTTTCCCCGGCCACGCTCAATTGCACGAGCGTCGAGACGTTGCCCGATGTGGCGATCACGCGCGCAGCGCCGGGCGAGATCGCGCGAATGCGCCCCGTAGCGTCCACCGTGGCGACGGGAGTCGCGTCGCTCCGCCACGAAACCTCGGGATTGCTGATGATCAGGCCGGCACTGTCGCGGGCCTCGATCGTGATCTGTCGCTGCTGCCCGACCTGAAGAAAGACCGTGGCCGGCAACGCGCTGATGCTCGCCACCGTGCGACCAGGCGGCGGGCCCACGGTCTCCAGTGGTGTCTTCGAGTCGCACCCTGCAAGCAAGGACGCGAGCATGCACAGCAACATCGGGGCGGCAGGGCCACGCAGGCGCACAGGAGAAGTTCCGGTCATGTGAAGGTCTACACCTGAGGGTCTGCACCGGTCGTGGCCGCGTATCCTGCGGTCAGCTGAACTATATGGCAGCGCATGGCGAACGTAGCTTTCCTTCGCTGCCCGTCCATGACTCCCTCCGCCACGCCATGCCCTCGATACTCCGCCGCTGCGCGATCGGCCTCGCTGCCACGTTCGCTACGACCTTCGCTATCGCGTTGGCCTCCACGTTCGTTTCGACAGTCGTCGCAACGTCCGCCGCTGCACAGGCGGCTCCTCCCGATGTCGACATCTTCCTTGTCCCGCTGTCGCGTGGAACGGACGGGCTCCGGGTCGGGGCGCCGCGCAACATCACGCGACGTACCGGCTACGACAATCAGCCGTCGTTCCTCCCGGATGCGCGCGCGGTGCTGTACACGTCGAATCGCGGCGACGGGCAAACCGACATCTACCGCTACGATCTCTCGACGGGAATGTCCGTGCCCATGTTCAAGACCGTGCCGGAGAGCGAGTACTCGGCGTTCCAGGGCAGGGGAGCGACCACGGTCATCCGCGTCGAAGCGGACAGTACGCAGCGACTCTGGCAGTTCCCGACAACGGGCGGTGCACCACGAGTGCTCTTTCCGGCGATCAAGCCGGTGGGCTACTTCGCGCAGGCGGACGACAGCACCTGGGCGCTGTTCGTGCTCGGGTCACCAGCAACGCTGCAACTCGCGCGACAGGGGCGGGATTCGGGGGATGTGATTGCGCGCAATATCGGGCGCTCGCTGCATCGCATTCCCGGCAGCAATCGTGTGAGCTTCGTACAGAAGGGCCCGAATGGCTCGTACGTGATGTCGCTCGACCCGCGCACCGGGCGCGTAGACACGCTCGTGCGCACACTCGACGCGAGCGAGGACATCGCCTGGGCCGACAGCGTCACGCTGGTGTCGGGCAAGGGGTCGGCGCTGTTCGTCTGGCGTCAAGGTGACGCGGCATGGACACCACTCGGCGACTTCGCGTCCGCCGGCATCACGAACATCACCCGTCTCGCCGTGAGTCCGAACAATGCCTGGCTGGCGGTCGTCGGTGTGCAGCGACCTTAGACGATTCTAGACGTCTTCAGCCGTCCTCGATCGTCCTACCAGTGACCCTTCCGGACCGGAGCGCAGCACCACCATGACGATGACCCGATTCAGCGCACGCCGAACACGCGTCGAGACCAGTACGATCACGATGGCATTGGCGCTGGCAACCGCGTTGGTCGTGGGCTGCGGTGGCGGTGATAAGGGCACTGGCCCCGGACCGGGACCGTCACCCGAAGTCGTGGCGACCGTCGACGTCTCTGCGCCCGTCACCACGCTCGCGCCGGCGCAGACGGTGCAGCTCGTGGCTGTCGCGCGCAACGGAAGCGGCGCCCCGATCGGCTCGGTGGCACCGGCATGGACGACGAGCGCCGCCGCGGTCGCGACCGTAAGCGCGTCCGGCCTCGTGACTGCGGTCGCTGCAGGCAACGCAGTCATCAGGGCGACTGCCGATGGCAAGTTCGGCACGGTGTCCGTCACGGTCACGAGCGGCTCGGGCACACTCGCTTCCGTGGTGGTCACGTCGCAGGACAACGTGATCGAGCTCGGCGGCGGGACGCAGGCCATGGTGAGCGCACGCGACGCGAGCGGCGCCACGATCGCACTCGGTAATCGCACGGTGGCATGGACCACGAGCAATCCGCTCATTGCCACGATCACCAGCGGAGGCTTTGCAACCGGGGTCGGTATCGGGACCGTGAACCTGCAGGTCTCGGTGCAGGACGGGGCAACGGTTCGAACCGGGACAGTGCCGATGACGGTGACCGGAGTTCCAGGAGCCCCAACGAGTGCTACCGTCGAGATGCTGCCAGACCGCTTCCTGCCCTACGAAATCGTGCTGCGGCAGAATGGCAGCGTCAACTTCAACTTTCCAACTCTCGCACACAACGTCATCTGGGAGCGCGTGCGTCCCGGCGCACCGACGGACATCGCCGCGACGAGCAGCATGGTCCTCGTGCGCTCGTTCCCGACCGTCGGCGTGTTCGATTACGTGTGCACGTTGCACACCGGCATGATCGGCAAGATCATCGTCACGCCCTGAGCCGGCAGGGCATCCGGTCCTATGGCAAACGGGGCGTCGTGCGATGTGCACGACACCCCGTTGTCCTCTTGCCATGGCTTACGCCCCGGTCACGCCTTGGTGACGCCCCTGAAGCGCGGCGTGTAGTCGGGAAACACCACCGACAGGTTCGGATTGCCGAGGCGGTTCTGTACGATTTCGGCGAGAATGTCGCGGTGGTCGAGTGTGACACGCAGATCCTGGCCCGACTCGAGGTTCTCGCGCGCGAGGCCGGGCCAGCCGTTCGTGAGCACCCGGCCGCCCGCGATCTTCTTGCCCATCGCGAACGCCACGTTGCCGCGGCCGTGATCCGTCCCGCGATTCCCGTTCTCGCGCGCATTTCGCCCGAACTCGGAGATCACGACGACCGTGACATTGTATGCCGTCGTGCCCTGAATGACATCGGCGTGGAACGCCGCGAGTGAGCGCGATAGATCGAGCATCCGGTTGTGCATCCCTTGTCCATCGACACCCGGAAGCGTGCCCTGTGTTGCGTGCGTGTCCCAGCCACCATTGAACGCGTGGATCGCCTCGACGCCCACGTCGGCCTTGATCAGCGCACCGGCGGAGCGGAGTGCCTGGCCGAAGCCCGACGTCGGGTACATCGCGCCGTTGCTCGGGGTGTAGCCGGCGAAGTTGATCGACTGCAGCAATGAGATCGTGTTCGTCGTGTCGAGTGCGTTGGCACTCACCGGGGCGACGGCCGATGCGTAGTTGCTGGCGAGCCACTGTGCACGTGCCGTTGCCGTAGCAGCCGATCCGCCGATGCTGAACGTCTGCGGCGACGGAATCGGCAGCGACTTGGGACCCCCGCTCAACGTCTGCGGCAATCCCGTCGTGAGACCCAGCGCGCGAAGCGGTGCCGTGGAGCGCAACGGCGTGGACGTCGCGAGGTGACGACCGAGCCAACCGGACGCAAGGCGAACGTCGCGAGGCTTGCCGACTTCGATGTATCGCTGCGCATCGAAGTGCGATCGTGAGTTGTCGACGGAGCCCGTGGCGTGCGCAACGAGCAGTTCACCCGCCTGGTACGCTGGCATGAGCGGCGCCATGCCCGGCGAGAAGCCAAAGAAGTTGTCGAGTGCTGTCGCCTTCGCTCCGGTGCCTGCGGCATCGGGACGCGGAATGGAGATCGTCGGCCGGCCCGTGTAGTAATCCGGATCGCCGAAGGGCACGACCATCGACATGCCATCGGTGCCGCCGCTCAGAAATACCGAGAGGAGTATGTCGCGCGACGAGTTCGACGACTGCGCCAGCACCACGCTCGGCAGCCATGTCGGCAGAATCGCGGAGATGCCAAAACCGGCCGCCGTCATCAGGAAGTCGCGACGCGCGAGTTCGTGGTACTCCTTGCAGCCAGCTTCCAGCGAGTCGTCACTCATGCAGGCAATCCGGAACGGGTGTGCGACACGAGAGCGTGCCGGTACTGCTTCGTCGAACGGGCATGGCTGGCCGCCTGCTGGCGTCCGGCGCCCGCCGTCTGGCGTCTGCCGCAGGCAATCAGTACCACTGGAACTCGTTCGCCGACGCGGCAAGCGCCATCGTCTCACGGATGCGGGCATCGTTGAACGTCCCACCGCGCAGGTATACCAGCAGCTGCGCACGCAACGTCTGTGGCATCTCGCCGGCGAACATGCGTGTGTTGATGTCGCTCACTACACCTTCGGGGGTGTTCACCGTTCGGAACGGCGTGAGCGAGACGTTCACGGTCGTTGCGCTGGCGAGTGACGCGATGGTGTTGGTGAATCCCCAGCGGTTGAGCACGAGCCCGCTCCACCAGTCGACACGGTCGGGGTAGCCGTTGGGTTGCTCCCAGAGGTACATCGGCATGCCCATGCGGTCGGCACTTTGCCGCAGCCCACGGATGCTCGTGACCTGCGCACCCATGCCGCGAATGGCCGATACCGCGAAGTGAAACGGACGCTTGTACTTGGCCGGCGACGCCATGAGGTTCGTCGCCGACAAAATTGTGCGGATCATCGCGGGAATGCTGCCGCCCGTCGCGCGATACACAGCGGCCGTCGCATCCACCACGGACTGCGGTGGTGCGTAGGCAAGCAGCCACCGCGCCATCTTGAGCGAGAGGTACTGCGCAGTGCTCGGATGCTCCACGAGCATCTGGATCGCGCTGTCACCCTCGGCCTTCATCTCCGCCGTCGTGGCCGTGGAGGGCATTGCCGGAAAAGCGCGACCCAGGAAGGTCTTCGCGTTGCGGTCGTGCGAGTTCCGGTTGAACTGGAAGATCGATCCTGCTCCGGTCGACCAGCCGGTGAGAATTCGCGACAGCTCCGCGACGTCGGTCTGCGTGTAGCCGCCGTCCACGCCGAGCGTGTGGAGCTCCATGATCTCGCGCGCGTAGTTCTGGTTCGGCGTCGGGGTGCGGCTCTGGTTCTGGTCGAGATACACGAGCATCGCGGCGCTCTCGGACGTGGCCCGCAGCAGCTGCGGGAACGTCGTCATTGCATGGCGGCGCACCACGTCGCGGTCGTCGGCGATCTTGAGGATGCCGACCCGGTTCAAACTGATCGTGAAATGATCGGTCCAGAACTCGACCATCCGCTCCTTGAGCTGCTGCTTCGAGAACGCCGCACGGTGCAGCGCGGCATCCTGCAGCTGCGCCGTGGCTTCATTCGCATCCTGCGTTGCGAGCTGGGTGGGCGTCATCGTCGTCAACGGCATGCGGGCCGCCACTTCGGTCTCGACGGCACTGTCCTCGATGCCAGCCGGATTGAGCTGGTAATTGAGGTATCCCACGTAGCCGAGCTGCCGCGCGAATGCCACCTCCTCGGCGGTGGCGCCCATCGTGATGCGGCGAACGAGCCGCACCACCGGGTCCTTCCACTGGAGCGCCACATCGGCACCGCTACCGGGCGGCGTGACCGGCAAGACCTTCGGTCCACGCGGAGGAAGCTGAGCGCCCAGAGCGGTCGCTCCTGTCGCTGCTGCAGCCGCTGCAGCACCGGCCGCCGCTCCCATGGTGAGGAAGCGGCGCCGGCTCGGTCGTTCTGCCCCGGCTGGCGGCGTCTCTTCGTCGATCACTATCGCTTCGTCGTGCGTCCGCATGGTGGGGTCAGTGATGGGACGTGGAACGCGGTCCGGTGGGGGCGATCTCATCCGTGGAGGGCAGGCGGATGGCGGTCAAGTCATGTCCACCGTTAAACGGTCGGGTTTCCAGGGGGTCCTGTCAACGGTCAAATGTCACGGAGAAGACGTTTCATGAGCGCCTGTCCATTATTCGGAACGCTCTGGTCCGGTCGTGTGACGCGTTTGAATCGGGACGACGGAATCCGGGTCCTCCACTGGGCTCACGCACTGGGACACGCGAACGTCACAGAACCCGAGCATTGAGCCCGTAGATCGCCTGGAGCAACGCCAGCGCAACGAAGCCCACGATGCCACCGAAGCCGAGAATCAGCGCCGGTTCGATCAGCGCGACGGCGCCGGCGGAAGCACGCTGCAGCTCGTCCTCCGCCGTCTCCGCGGCACGCGCTGCCATGCCAGCGAGATCCCCGCTGGCTTCGCCGGCGTCCAGCAGCCGAACGGCAAGGGGCGGCAAAATGGTCTCGAGCGCCCCTGCGATACTGCCGCCGCCACTTACCCGATCCTCTGCGGCTGCCAGTCCCGCGGCGAGGGCCTGGTTGCCGACCATTCCACGTGCGAGCCGCATCGCGGGAAGGAGCGGCACGCCGGCGCGAAGTGCCAGCGCGAGTACCCCGGTGTAGCCGGCAGCCGCGCGCGTGCGTTCGAAATGGCCCACGACCGGCCACTGCAATCGTGCGGCATGCAATCGCGCGCGGTTACCGGTGGCAGCGATCCACCCCCGGGCTGCCACGACGAACAGCGCACCCGCAGCGAGCAGAATCCACCATCCGCGCGTCATGACGCCGTTGATGACGATCAGCGCGCGCGTACTGGTCGGCAACGTCCCGCCACTGTCGGCGATGAGTTCTGCAAAGCGCGGCACCACGACGAGCAGGATGACGACCATGCCGAGCACCGAGGCTACGCCCAGCACGGCCGGATACACGAGCGCTGCCCGCAGCTTCGCGCGCAGTGCTTCACCACGCTCGAGATGATCGGCGAGCGATGAGAGCGAGCCGCTCAGCGTGCCTGACTCTTCCCCGGCCGCGATCGCGGGCGCGAACACCGCAGGCAGCAGCGGCTCCGATCGCACCGCTGCCGAGAGGGCTTCGCCACCGCGCGTGCGCTCGCGAATTCGCGAGAATGTGTCCTGCAGTTCCACACTCGAGGAGGGCCCGCCTGCGTACGCGAGGGCGCGATCGAGCGGCACACCCGCGGCGAGCAACGTGGACATCGCGCGCACGACGACCGCGAGCTCCGCGCGGGTCGTGCGGCCCGTGAGCATCCCGATCACCTGTTTCACACTCGACCGTTCGCTGAACGCGCGAGTACTGGCTGAGTTGCGCGCTCCCGAGTGTGCCGATGCAGTGTCGGGTGCCTGGAGTGGCGGACGCGAGGCCGTAACGACTCGTGTGACTTCCGTCGCCCACAGTCCTCGACGCCGCAGCACATCGACCGCGTCCCGTTCCGACGCTGCGTCTACTTCGCCTGCGACCGCAGCGCCCGCGGCATCCGATGCGACGTATCGCCACCGATCGATCGATTCTGCCGATGCCAGCGGCGAGGGCCCGGTCGACGCACCGACGGGGATCACTGCCCGTCGTCCTCGCTGACGACGCGAGCCACTTCGGCAATCGTGGTTTGGCCTTGCGCAACGAGGCGCCACCCGTCGTCACGCAGCGACGCCACCCCTCGCGCGCGCACTGCACTCCGCATCGCGTCGAGCGACGTGTCATTCACGAACTGCGCGCGCACCACTTCATCGAGCACCAGCAGTTCAGCGATCGCGGCGCGGCCCCGGTACCCCGTGCCGGCGCACGCGGTGCATCCCGCCCCCTCCCGCACGCGCGCAATCGACGACACCGCGTCGGCGTCCGACGTCGCGCTCGACGCGTCTCGGCTGGTTGCGTCGCGGCTGGTCGAGTTGCGGCTGGTCGAGTCGCGCTTGGTTGCGTCGCCGCCGCGGAGTCCAAGCAGTGCACGCTCCTCCGGCGTGACGTCGCGCCAGGCGGCGCACCCGTCGCATACGGTGCGAACGAGCCGTTGCGCAAGCACGCCGTGCAGCGTGGCGGCGATGAGGTAGCGCGGCACGCCCATCTCCGCGAGGCGCGCCAGCGCGCCGGTTGCATCGGTCGTGTGCAGGGTGCTCAGCACCAGATGGCCGGTCAGCGCGGCCTGCACCGCAATCTCGGCCGTGTCGACGTCGCGCATCTCACCGACGAGAATCACGTCGGGATCATGGCGCAGGATCGCGCGCAGTGCGGTCGGAAAGCCGAAGCCCGCTTTCGGATTGACCGGAAGCTGGACGACGCCATCGAGTCGATACTCCACCGGGTCCTCGACGGTCACGACCTTCACACCCGTCGTACTGCGCTCCGCGAGCGCGGCGTAGAGGGTCGTGGTCTTGCCCGATCCGGTTGGTCCGGTCACGAGCACGAGGCCGGATGAGCGTGCGAGCATGCGAGCCAGGCGCCCGCACATGCTCTCGGATAGCCCCAGGTCGGTCAGCCGGCGTGTACCACCAGCGCCGCTGTGCAGACCAGCACCATCCAGCAAGCGCATGACGATGCTTTCGCCGTGCAGTGCGGGCAACGTCGACACACGTACGTCCACGTCACGGTCGCCAACGCGCACTCGTGCGCGCCCATCCTGCGGGACGCGGCGCTCTGCGATGTCGAGGCCGGCGAGCACCTTGAGACGCGAGAGCACCGCGGCCTGAAAGCCATGACCGAGTTGCTGCGCATCGTGCAACACGCCGTCGAGCCTCATTCGCACACGCAGGCCTGCAGCAGTCGACTCCACGTGCACGTCACTCGCACCCGCGCGTATCGCCTCCGCCAGAATTGCGTTCACCACCTGCACGACGGGCTCGCGGCTCGCGAGCGCGCGAAGATCGTCCAGCGACTCGGTGCCGTTGTCGCTCCCGGACGCGACTCCGAGGGCGCTCCCGGTTTCGCCTGCCGCCGCGGTAACGCCGGAGCGTTGCGCTCCATGCTCGCCACCACCAGTGAGCAGGCGAGGCGAAGAGAGCAGCGCTGCGCGAATGTCTCCGGCGCTATGCTGCACGAACGTCGCGGGTGCGCCAAGCACGCGCCGCAGTGCATCGGCAACCAGCGCTGGCGGCTCGCCATCGGCCGCGACCACGATCGATCCATCCGCATGCTCCGAGAGCGGCAGCACCGCATGCTCCTCGAGCCATCGCACCGGCAGCCGCAGCGCCAACGATCCCAACGCCGCATCGCGCAGGGCGCGAGCGTCGCCTGGACTCTCCGGGCGCGGAGCAGCTGTCATCGCGGTGCGGGAGGGCGCCGAAGCGTATCCGGCCGCGTGACCGGCGTGCCGTTCAGCGCCCCCGGTGACCGGTCCTCGAGACGGCGCCGAACACGCTCCCGCACGGCATCGGCATCGGAGTCCGACCGTACTAAATACGCGGTGACGAAGATCGCGAGCTCGGTACGCTGGCGTGTCTCCTGCGAACGCCGGAACAGCGCGCCGAGCAGCGGAATGTCTTTGAGCAGTGGCAGCCCCTGGTTCTGCGTCGTGCGCGATTCACCGATCAGGCCGGCGATCACGACGGTCTGTCCATCGCGAAGCAAGGCGCGCGTCGATGCTTCGCGCGTCGAGATCACTGGTGCACTGAGCGCCGCGGCCACCGTGACCTGCGTCAGCGAGCTCACCTCCTGCAGCAGCTGCACCGACACATAGCCGTCGTCGTTGATGGTCGGCAGGATCGACAGCTTCGTGCCGACATCCTGGTACTGCACGGCGCGATCGATCGAGATGTCGTTCCCGAGCCGTGTCGACGAGATGAATGGCACCTTGCTGCCGACCAGGATCGTGGCTTCCTCGTTGTTGGAAGCGATGATCTCCGGGGTGGACAGCACACGGACGTCGCTCGTCGACGCGATCGAACGAAGCAGCGCGCGCACGCCGGTACCGTCGAGCCGCACGAGCCGGAGCAGGGCGGATGTCGAGCCGGTGTCCGGAATCTCGGGGTTGCCGAACTGCGCCTGCACGTCGCCGCCGCGGTTGACCGCCGCCCAGTCGATGCCGAACTCGAGACCGCGTCCCAGGGCGATCTCCGCAATGGTGACCTCGAACAGCACCTGCGCTGGCCGTGTATCGAGCGCGACGATCGTTTCGCGCAGTAGCGGAAAGTTCGGCGGTGCCGTGCGGATCACGAGTGCGTTCGTCGGGGTGCTGGCCACGATCGTCGTACGACCGACCAGCACGCCTGATGCGGAATCGCGTGGCGCAACCGGCGGGTCCTGCAACGACGGGTTGCCGGCACTGAGGCTGTTGCGCGTTCGAAACGTCTCGGAATCGCGGCTGCGGAAGGTGTCCAGTGCGCGCGAGAGCGACCGGTCGGCGAGCGATCCGCCTCCCGCACTTGCCACCTGCACACCGTAGAGTTGCCCCAGCGACGACGCCAGCGCGTCGGCCGATGCGTACTTGAGGTTCACCACGTACGTGCGCAACCCGGACTCACCCGTCGGAGCCGCATCGAGCGTGCGAAGCAGCTCGAGGTAGCGTGCAATGTTGGCCCCGCGATCGGTGAGCAGCAACGCGTTCGACCGGTCGACTGCCTCGACCCGTGCACCTTTCGAGACGATGGCGCGCAGTGCATCCGCGCCCTCGTCGGCGCGGATGCCTTGCAGGGGCACGAGCTGTGTCACCAGTCCGAGCGGTGGTGGATCTGGGAAGTCGAACCCGCTGCGCAGCACACCGGTCGCCGGGGCCTTGTCCGTCGGCATCACCTGCGCCACCGTGCCCTTCGGCACGAGCATCAGGCCGTTCGCCTCGAGCAGCGATTCGAGAATCGACTCGAGCTCCGCGACGGTGAGCGCGGACGGAGTTGTGAACGTCACGCGCGTGTCGGGAATCTCACTCAACACCACCGTGCGACCGAGCATCGTGCCGATCGTGCGGATGACGTCCGTGAGCCGGGCATTCGTGAAGTCGAGCGTGGCGACGCGGGGTTGCTGCGCAGGCGTCGTCGGAACGGTTTGCGCACGACTGCGTGCCGGCGTGGCCACAGCGAGCAAGCCAAGCAGCAGCCCGACAGTCACGGACGAGGGGAGGGGTATCACGGAATGTTCTCGGAAGAGTCGCGCGTCGATGGACGCGTCAGGCGCAGGGTTCGCGTACCGCGCGACGACACGAGCACAGCCCGGTCGCTTTCGATCGCGCTGATTCGGTATCCCCCATGACGATCACCGGCCGCAAAGAGTCGCGGTGGATCCCCGGCGCGCAGGGTGAGCAACGCCTTGCGCACCCCGTCGATGCTGACGATGCCGAACAAGGCAGGAATACGATCGGCAGCGTCCGCGCCGGTAGCATCCATGGGCCCCGCTGCAGCGATTGCTGCCATGCGCTCCGCGTCGCTCTCCGCCGTCGTGGATGCGTCGAACGGCGGGGTCGCATCGGTCATCGCGTACCCGGACCCGGACCCGTACCCTGCGCCAGGCGGAGCAAACCGCGCGTCAGGGGCCCGACGCGATGAACTGAAGATGTTGCCGCGCACGATGCTCGATGAGATGCTCGATGAGATGCTCGATGAGATGCTCGATGACATATCGGCGACGGGACGCTGCACACCCGAGCCCACGTCGCCTGGCCGGTCCGCACGCAGCGCAGGAGGCACCTCGAATGAGAAAGCGTTGCTCATCGGCCAGACCGCGAGCGCGACGGCAAGCAGCACGAGGGCCGCACTCGCGATGTCGACGGCACGCTGGAGGTTCCGGTTCATTCCACGATGACCGGTGCGCGCAGGGAGAGCGTGACCTGCAACATGTCCGGTGCGCCGCGCAGGGCGGAGTTCATCTGCACCGTCATGCGCGTGACGTGCACCACGCGAGGGCCCGTCGCGAACTGTGCAAGCAGACCGGCAAGCCCGTGGATGTCGCAGTTGGCCGACAGCGTGGCCGGCACGAACCGTGTGCTGCCCGCGCCATCGGAAGTCTCCCCGGGCGTATCGTCGGTTGCCACGTCGAGTCGGGTCACCGCCAGTCCGCTCGCGTCCGACGCATCCTGCAGGTACGACTGGAGCGCACTTGCCGCAAGTGTCGTGGAGCGGGCGCGAAACACCCGGCGGCCACGTTCGGCGAGCCGCTGCTCCGCCGCGGTCGCGGCGGAGTCGAGTGCATTGGCACTTGCGGCCAGGACCGCGAGCTCGCTGGTCTGTGCGCGCGCATCACGCAACTCGAGCTCACGCGCACCCCACGTCCGCAGGTATGGCAAGACGACATATGTGAACAGCAGCGCGACGGTCACGATGGCTGCGCCACCGCGCACGACCAGCCGTTCACGCGTGGTGCGCGGGTTGACGGATCCGGAAGCCAATGCGCTACTGCCGATCACGGCTGCCCCCATCGCGCGTACGAAACGACATCGAGAACGACTCCCGTTGCCGACCGGCATCCAGAAACCGAGTGCTCGCCGCCACGATTCGAACATCCCTGAACATCGGATTCGCATCGAGCAGCGGCACGATCCGCGGCGCGTCCAGTGCACTGCCCTCGATGCGCCAGAGCGTGCCATCCCACTCCAGGCGCTGCACGAATGCGTCGCGCGGCAGCGCCGTGCCCAGCTCCGCCAGCACCGCGTCCGGGGAAACCATCGTGTCGGAAAGCATCGCCAGCTCGGCGCGCGCGCGTTCCAACCGCACCGCGGCCAATCGCGCCGGCGTTGACTTCTCGTTCAGTTCGCGAAGCGCAACGTTGGTCGCATCGAGCTCGCGGGTTCGAAGTCGATCGGCCGACCACGCGAACGCGGCTGCTGCGAGCAGAAAGGCCGCAGCGCTCTGCATCCACCGCCGTCGACGCGCTCCGCCAAACTTCGACGCGAGCGTCCCGTCGAGCAGCATGGCCTCCAGTGGTGCATCCGCAACCGCCGCGGCACCACGGCCGACGAGACGGAGGTCCAGTTCCGCGAGCGTCGTTGCTCCGGCTGCGCCTGCAACCCGCGCGGTGGAACTCGGCAGAGCGTTCCGTGATATCGCCGTCAGCGTTCCTCTTTCGAAGCTGGCAGTCGCTGCTTCGGTCATGCCTGACGACATCGCCATCGGGCCATGTGCGCCGGCGCGAGCGAGGCATTCGAGTACTGTCGCACTCCCGCGAATCGTGCAGATGCGACCCAGGGCCGCGATCCACATCTGCAGTTGATCGGCGCGCACGGCACACGCGAAGTCTCCCGTGACCGATACGGCAATCGCCTCGCCCGTCGGGAAGTAGCGGTCGGCGTCGCGAAGCAGCAGTGCACGCCGCTGCTTGACATCGAGCGGCGGGAGCTCCGGCCGCGCAACCTCGAGAAAGCCAAGTCCCAGAACCAGAGTCGCGGTTGCGCTCGGCGCGATTACCGCGCGCAGACGCTCGAAGGCCGCATCCGGTGCTTCGGGCGTCCACGACTCGGTGGCAATCAGCTCACCCGCCGCCGAGAACACACGCACGCGATCCGGATCCAGAAGCACCGCGACGAACGAGTGCGATGCACTCATCGGTCTCGCTCCCGCCAGCGTACGAGTCGCAAACCATCGTCGGCAACGTCGTACACCGCCTGAATCTCGCGGGTGAGCGGGTGGCCCAGGCGCCAGCCGCGCGACACCAGCACGAGGCGCACGGGATGGTCGACGAGCTGCCCAGATGCGGCCGCGAGCACCGGCGGAGGGGCCGCACGCCGATTCACGTAGCCGTTGCCGTCCGCGGTCAGGAACGGAGCGACGCGCGCGATGAGCCGAACGTCGATGCCCGGTATCGCGAGCAGATCGTCCACGGTCTCGAGCCGGCGTCGCACGGGCGATCCCGTACCGCGCGGAATGTCGCGGCCGAGCAATCGTGTAATCATGGAATCACGTGCCGCGGCTGCGGCAGCGTCGATATCGTCCACAGATGTGCGGCCCGCCGGTGGAGCACCCAGGTAGGCGGTGATGCGTTCTGCAACATCGCGTGCCTCACCGCTGCTCGTCACGCTTCGCAGCAGCGCACTCCACCCGTCTTGCCCGGCGACGTTCATGTCCAGTCGCGCGCTCGCATCCACGACGGTAACGGCAAAGACTCCGTCCCCAAGCGTGTCGGCGGCCAACGGTGCTGCGCCGGTCGAACTCGCGGATGGACTGTTCGGATCGAGCCCGTCGAGCACGTCCCACCGCGCGGCGGAATCGCTGCCAGCCGCACGCAACGCAGCGTCGACACGCGCGCTTGCCGCAACGATACCGCTTTCCGCCATCAGCCTCGCGACGCTGCCGGCTCGTCGTGCACTGGCGACGTCCGCACTGCCGCGCGCAGCGCCACTCGCGGCGGCGGTGATCGTCGCCATGAGCAGAATCGCCCAGAGCACCACGATCAACGCGACGCCGCGCCGGTGACGCGATGCGGGCGACGTCACGGACGACTCGCCGCAGTGGCCGCATCCAATGGCGCGAGGCCCACGAGCAGCGGCGGCACCGCGTACACATCGGCGCGTCGCGCACGGGGGCGGCCACGGCTGTTCACTCGGCGTACACCAGGCGCGCCATCCGCGCTACGCGTCGCGAACTGCAGTCGCACGAGTGCCGGTCGTGTGCGCTCCACCGGCCAGTCACTTCGCCACTGCGATGTCGCAGCGTCGCCTTCGAGTACCATCACGTCGCGCATGGTGAGATGCGGAAGCGTCGCGTGAACTGGCGGCATCGGGTCGCCTCGACCGATCGCCTCGGCATCCATGCGCACACCTGCCTCGGAAGACGAGACCGTGACGCGCCAGATTCGACCCGTCCCGAACGGCTGCACCACGCCCTGAGATAGGAAAATGAGCGAGTCGCCGCCGCCGCGCGCGATGCGCAACAGGGGCTCGTCCACCGCATCACCGGCGGGTGCATGCCGCAGCATGTCCGTGACCAACGCACGCCACCGGGCTTCTGCCTCGAGGGTCACACCATGTTCGTCGATGGTCGCACGCGCGTCCGTGGCCGTCGACAGTGCAAACACCGCAATGGTGATGACGATCGCGGTGAGACCGATGGCAGTGATGGTTTCGACGAGCGTGAAGCCCGCTCTCACCACACCTGCGCTCAGCGGAGTACGTGCATCGCGCGGCACCCGCCCCCCGGCGCTCATCGCACCACGCCGACTGCGCGCGTCGCGTTGCCCCGTTTTCCGGTGGACACGAGACGGGACGCGCGGTACTGAGTACCGCCGGGCAACGTCACGATCACGGTGACAACATCGACGCCCGCACCTTTGCTCCAGGGCCCGCGTTCTACACGGGTCGGTGCAAGCGGTGCGGACCCGTCGTTCACCATCGCATCGACCTCGGCGGGGCCGATGCCGGCGGCGGC
>DASQZA010000182.1:0-1583 GCA_035638935.1 Gemmatimonas sp.
CGCGCGTTCCGGCGAAATCGCACCTGCGGTCACGGGGTAATCACGCAACGCACGATCGGCGCGCTGGGGATTCTCAGCGTCTCGCAACAACAATCCAGCGCCCGCGCGGAGGCCGGGAAAGCGTTCGTAGACGTCGCCGAGTGTGCTGGGCACGATCACCGACGACAGCGCTGGTGGTGACGGCAGCGGCGTCGTGATACCAACGCGCGACACACGCGTCCATGCACCACTCGCGCGCACGAGCGCATCGCCCGTACCGGACGCTGTTCCACCGCGTTCGAACACGATCGCGTCGGGAACGCCGCTGATGATCGTGCGCTGTACCTGTTCCGTCGCGGGCCGATAGATCACGACGGCTCCGGGTACACCGTACCAGAGCGCATCCTCGACGGGATCACCCACGAGCACGGTGATACGATCGTCTCCGAAACCGAGCTCGCGCGTGAACGGGGGCAACCACGCGTTCAGCAACCGGTCGTAGATGGCAATGCCGGTTGGCGTCCCGGAAAACACGTACCGACGCGACACGCCCATCGCCCGTACGTCCGCGAAGCTGCCGATGAACTGCCGTTCGTCGCGTCGGCCGAATCCGCCCCCGGCACCGTACGCTCCCCCATATCCGGCACCGCCTGCGCCGCACGCGGCCAACCCCGTCGCCAGCAACGCCACGTCGACGGCGCGCAGCCTGCGGAAGCGACGCGCACGCGGTTGCTGCTGGCCCAGCGTGTCGCGCATCAGCCCACCGGTTTCGGGAACTCGCTCAGGACGTCCTTGTGAAACGTCGCGGGATGCGCCAGCTCGCGCCACGCGTCTGGCAGCGATGCCAGTACGGCCTCGAGCGTGAGTCCACGAATGCTCGTGCCCCGTGTCGCGATCTCCGCACCGAGACCGTGCACCGTTGCGCCCAGTATTGCAGCGTCGCGTGCGTCGAGTCCACCCGCGAGCAACCCGGCGATGATCCCTGTCAACAGGTCACCGCTACCGCCGGTGGCCAGCAATGCCGTGCCACGCGCAACCACCGTCGGTGGGGCACCGTCCGGTGTGGCCACCAGTGTGGGAGTTCCCTTGAGGAGTACGCTGGCGCGCGTTCGAATTGCAAACGACACGAGCTCGCCCGCACGATGGCTCCAGTCGGCGGGAACCGGTTTGCCGATCAGCCGCGCGAACTCGCCGGGATGCGGCGTCAGCATGACCTGCCCGGCACCAAGGGTCCATTGCGCGATGATGTCGGCAGGCTCGCGCTTGTCTCCCGCAAGCTCGCCGACGATGGTCGCCAGCGTGAGCGCATCGGCATCGAGCACCATCGCACGACCGGCGTTTGGGTGCAACGCATGCTCCAGCGCATGCTGCAGCAGCGCCAACGATGCGGGCGAGCGGCCAAGGCCCGGGCCGATGGCAAGGGCGTCGCCCCACGGTGTGCTCGGCGCACCCGTCCTCGCGTGCGTCACCGACTCAGCGGCCTCGGCCACGGTGTGGTCCGCGTCGGGAAGCGACGGCCACGGTAGCGCGATCGCCTGGGGCGCCCCCTGTTGCACGGCGGCGATGCCTGGCGCGGCGACGTACGCGTGCACGAGTCCCGCGCC
>DASQZA010000183.1:0-6241 GCA_035638935.1 Gemmatimonas sp.
GTCGAACGCGGGGCCACGCTGTTCGCGCGTTCTCCGGTACGCGAGGTCGCCACATCACGCGTGACGCTCGACCGCGGCACGATTCACTGTGAGCGCGTGATCGTGGCGGTCGACGGCCGGCTCGAGTCGCTTCTTCCGGAACTGTCCGGGCGAGTGCGCACGGCACGACTGCAGATGCTCGCGACCGCTCCGACGAGCGAGCGCATCGTGCCATGCCCAATGTATTATCGTGAAGGCTACGAGTACTGGCAGGGCTTGCCGAATGGTTCGATCGCGATCGGAGGGTTTCGCGACAAGGCAGGCGAGAGCGAATGGAGTCTCGACGCGCGGCCAACGGAGCCGGTGCAGACAATGCTGGAAACGTTCGTTCGCGAACACCTTGGAGTGCATGCTCCGATCACGTATCGGTGGGCGGCGTGCGCTGGATATTCGGACAATGGACTCCCGGTGCTCGAGGAGACGCGTGATGGAGTGTGGGCGTTGGGTGGTTACAGCGGGACGGGCAACGTGATCGGAGCCTTGTGCGGACGCGCGGTCGTTGCACTGGCTGTCGACGACGACGCGTCGCTCGCGCGTGCGCTCGTGCAGTCACCATTGCGCCGTTTGGCGGCGCTCTCGTGACGGCATCCGATCCAAGGGCGCTCGTCATCGACACGCCGGCATGGGCCCTCGCCATGGGCCGGCAGCACACACACTATCCCACCGATGACGACCGGATGGCGCTGGTCATCGCACTTGCGCGCGAGAACACCGAGCGTCGTGAAGGCGGACCGTTCGGCGCAGCCGTCTTCGAGGAAGCGACGGGACGACTGGTTGCCGTCGGGGTGAACAGCGTGCGTCGTCTCGCCAATTGTACGTTGCATGCAGAGATGACGGCGCTGATGTTCGCGGGTCAGGCCGAAGGGTGCCACTCGCTGCACCGCGAAGACGGCGTGCACTACATGCTCGCGACGTCCTGCGACCCGTGTGCGATGTGCCTTGGCGCGATCCTGTGGAGCGGAGTGCGGCGAGTCGTGTGTGCCGCCACGCGCGACGACGCAATGAACGTGGGCTTCGACGAAGGCCCGGTGTTCGACGATTCCTGGCGCTATCTCGCGGAGCGTGGGGTGACCGTCCACCATGGTGTACAGCGGGAGCAGGCCAGGGAAGTGCTCGCGCGCTACACCTCACTCGGTGGGATGCTGTACAACGGTTGACGCCGGATCTAACCTTTCGGGATGTCGATACGTCTGCGCCCTGCGACTCGCGGGGATGTGCCGCTCGTGCGCGAGCTCATCGAGGGGTTGGCCGACTACGAACGGCTCCGTCACGAGTGTCACGCAACCGACACGTTACTCGACGCCGCGCTCTTCGGTGAACGCGCCTACGCCGAAGTGGTGATCGCCGAGCGCGGTGGTGCTCCCGCGGGCTTTGCGCTGTTCTTCCATAACTTCTCCACGTTTCTCGCGCGTCCCGGCATCTATCTCGAGGACCTGTTCGTGCGCCCGGAACATCGCGGCCACGGCGTCGGCAAGGCGTTGTTGCAACATCTGGCCGCGCTCGCGATCGAGCGTCGCTGCGGGCGACTCGAGTGGTCGGTGCTCGATTGGAACGTCGATGCCATCGGGTTCTACGAGAGCCTCGGCGCGAAGCCGCAAAGCGAGTGGACGGTGTACCGCGTGACGGACGAAGCGTTGGAGCGGCTGGCGGCAGGTAGCGTCGCCCGTGAGTGAGCGTACGCCGTTGGTAAGCCGCCGGGACACGCTGCGCCTGCTCGCGGCGGCGGCGGCCGGCGGGACGTTGCTGCCGAGACTCGCGAGTGGGGCGCCGGTGTCGACGCCTGCGCGGGCGCTTGCTTCGGTGCTTGCGCCGGCTCGCCGCATTGCACGAGTCGGGCTGCATCTCGGTTCCGTACGTGCCGCACTGCGCGCCGACATTGCCGGGACGCTCGCCGCCATCGCCGATGCCGGAGTACACGAGGTCGAGTTCACAGAGTATCTGGGCAAGGCAGCGCCGTGGTGGCGCGCGATACTGCGCGAGCACGGACTGACCGCACCATCGGCGCACGCCGCGCTGCCGGCGTCCGACGCCGGCTGGACACCACTGTTCGCGCACGCGCGGGCAATGCAGCACAACTGGCTCGTGGTGGCGAGTGTCGCATCCAATACCACGTTCAATACCACGTCGCGCGCGCGCCGCAACGCCGACTGGTGGAAGCGATTCGCCGCGCGACTGGACCGCGCCGCGAAGCTCGGTGCAGGCTCGGGCGTCAATGTCGCGTATCATGCCAGGGAGCTCGACTTCGCCCGGGTTGCGGGCACCAGTGGCTTCGAGATCCTCATGGCGGAGACCGATCCATCGCTCGTCGACGTCGAACTCGACATCTACAGCGCGCTCGCGGCTGGCCAGGATCCGCTCGCGATGCTGGAGCAATGGCGCGGCCGTTTCACGGGCTGTCATGTGCGCGACATGGGTCCAGCGCCTGCACGTCGCGCCGTGAATGTTGGCGAGGGCACCATCGATTTCGCGGCAATCGTCGAAAAGGGCAGCGCATCGGGACTGCGTCACTGGTTCATCAGCACGGCAGACCCACGGAACCCGATGGAATCCGTCCGAGTCAGCGCGTTGGCGCTGAGCTCTCTGTGAACGCGATAGGCCCATTCGCCGCCGTGGGCGGCTTTCCTCCGCCACCTGGAGCAGTACGATGAAAATCATCAGCAGCCCGTTCCCGAGTCCCGCGGTCCCGGACGTCGCGCTCACGCCGTTCGTGCTGCGTCATGCCGAATCGCTCGCCGAGAAGACCGCGATCGTGTGCGGGCTCACCGGACAGCAATACAGCTACGGGGAACTGGCGGTCGCGATCAAGCGCACCGCAGCCGGCCTGCATGCGCGCGGCATTCGAAAGGGCGACGTCGTCGGCATGGTGAGCCCGAACCTTCCCGACTTTGCCGTCGCGTTCTTCGCCATCAATTCGCTCGGTGCCATTCCGAGCACGGTCAATCCAATCGCAACCGCCGAGGAGATCGGGACGCAGTTTGCCGATTCCGAAGCGGTGCTCGTGTTCACGATGCCGCAACTGCTCGAGAAGTGCCAGACGGCGGCACGCATGGCGTCCACCGTGCGGGAGATCATCACCTTCCGTGCAACGGGCAACGTTGCCGATGGTTTGACGCCATTCGCCGAGCTGCAGCGATTCGGCGATGTGCCACCCATCGTGGAGATCGACGCCGCGCGCGACATTGCGGTCCTGCCGTACTCCAGCGGCACCTCGGGCATCCCGAAGGGTGTGATGCTGTCGCATCGCAACATCGTCGCGAATCTGGTACAGACACAGGGTGACACCCCGATGCTCACGAGCGATGACCGGGTGATTGCCGTGCTGCCGTTTTTTCATATCTATGGCATGACGGTGATTCTCGCTGGCGCACTCGCGCAGGGTGCCAGCATCGTCACGTTGCCACGCTTCGATCTGGAGCAGTTTCTGCGCACCATGCAGGACCATCGCGTGACCTACGCGAACGTCGTTCCGCCGATCGTGCTCGCGCTCGCGAAACATCCACTGGTGGACGATTTCGACCTGAGTGCGCTGCGCACCGTGTTCAGCGGTGCCGCCCCTCTTGGCAACGACCTCGCAACGGCGTGCGCCAGACGACTGAACGTGCAGATACGCCAGGGATACGGGCTCACCGAAACGAGTCCGGTGACGAACGTGCATCCGCTCGACAGCGGATCGGACGAACTCGAGTCCGTGGGCCCGCTGCTGGCGGGCACCGAGGCCCGGGTCGTCGACATGGCAACGGGTGATGATGCACAGCAAGGCGATCCGGGTGAACTCTGGGTTCGTGGCCCGCAGGTGATGATGGGGTACTTCAACAAGCCGGAGGCCACCGCGGCCTGCACCACCCCCGATGGATGGTTCAAGACCGGTGACGTCGCCATCGTCGACGCGCGTGGATGGTTTCGCATCGTCGATCGCGTGAAGGAGCTCATCAAATACAAGGGGTTGCAGGTGGCGCCTGCCGAACTCGAAGCCGTGCTGCTGTCGCACCCGGGGATTGCCGACGCTGCGGTCATCCCCGTGCAGGACGAAGTCGCGGGCGAAATCCCGAAGGCTTACGTCGTGCTGCGTGCGCCGCTCACCGAGGCCGACGTCATGGCGTATGTCGCCGAGCGCGTGTCGCCGTACAAGAAGGTGCGGCGCGTCGAGTTTATCGACGCCGTGCCCAAGTCGCCATCCGGCAAGATTCTCCGCCGCATGCTCGTGCAGAGGGAGCGTGAACGCACGATGACTGTGGAAGGAGCATGATCGCCGTCGTGCCGGTGACGCTCGAGTGGCGAAGCATCCGGTTGGAGCCGATGACCACCGATCATGTAGCGAGCCTGCAGGCCGCGGCGGCCGATGGTGAACTGTGGAAACTGTGGTTCACGTCGGTGCCGACACCGGACGCCACGCGTGCATATGTCGACACTGCGCTTGCCGGTCAGGTCGAGGGACACCGGATGCCATGGGTGGTGATCGATACGGCGACCGGCGCGACACTCGGATCCACGAGCTATCACGATATCGTGCCCGCCGTGGACCGCGTCGAAATCGGCTGGACGTGGTATCGGCGGAGCGTGCAGCGCACCGGCGTGAACACGACATGCAAGCTGATGCTGCTCACTCACGCGTTCGACACACTGGGCTGCGCCGTGGTGGGGCTCCGCACCGACAACTTCAACTTCGCGTCACAGCGCGCGATCGAAGCGCTCGGCGCCCGACGGGATGGCGTCATCCGGCACCATCACGCGCGGCGGGACGGCACGGCGCGCGACAGCGTCATCTACAGCATTCTCGCTCACGAATGGCGCGACGTGCGCCGACATCTCGAACTGCGACTGGAGCGGCACGCGACGTAGCCGCGCGCGATAGCGGTTGCGACGTAGCGGCACGCGAAATGGTCGGCGATCGCGTCAGGGCAGTTCGCGTATGCGGAGGTTGCGAAACGCGATGCGCGTTCCTTCATCGCGCAACCCGATGAACCCACGTTGCGTGCGGCCGTACGCGGGTACGTCGCTGAACCGCGAACTGCGCCAGAAACCTTCCCAGGCGGTCGAGCCGAGTTCGTACGCGAGAATGCGCGCGCCGTTGTACCAGTGCTCGACGCGGTCGCCGTTCACGACGAGGCGAAGCGTGTTCCAGAGCCCAGCGGGTTTCGGGACGAGCCCTCCCACAGGCACGACGCCGAACGCTGCGCCGGACGAGGTCATCGGGTTGCCACCATCGGGGTGTCCCGCGTCGTCCAGCAGCTGGTACTCGGGTGCAGAGCGCGCCGGCGTGTCCACCGTGGGATCGATCCGGTATAGCACACCGCTGTTTCCGCTCTCCTCGATCTGCCACTCGAGCTCCAGCTCGAAGTTGGCGTACGTACGGTCGGTAACGAGATCGCCCGCTGCTGCAACTCGCGTGATCGTGCCTTCCACGACCTTCCAGCCTGCCGGGATACGACCTGGCGTACGGAAGCCATGCCAACCCGAGAGTGTCGTGCCATCGAACAGCGACTCCCACGGAATCGGCTCCGCGCGGGGCGCTGCGGCCGGGCGGGCGCCGCCGAGGACGGTACCGATCGCTGCTTGATCGCTGCCGGCGCTTGAACCACTGCCGCCGGCACACGCGGATGCCAGAAAGGCCACCAAGAGGGTAGCGAACGGTCGGGTCATCATCGTCTCGTGGCGGGACATCACGTGTCGCTGTCGGAAGAGTAATTTCGCAGAAACCGAGCCTTGTTGCATCACTGCGGCCTCATTGCTGCCTCATTGCTGCCTCACCCCTGCTAACCCACTCATGGATCACAGTCCCGGTTTTCTCGCCCACGTCGAGGGTAAACGCGCTGGCGTGCACGAAGTATCGGTGGCCGATGCGCAGGCTGCCGTCGCGGCCGCACCTGCCGCGTACCTGTTCGACGTGCGCGAAGATCACGAGTTCGCGTCGGCACATGCGGTCGGTGCGCAGCATCTCTCCCGTGGCGTGCTGGAGCGCGACATCGAGCGGCTGGTCCCGGACAAGGGGACGCCACTTTACATGTATTGCGGCGGTGGATTCCGATCCGCGCTGGCCGCTGATGCATTACAGCAGATGGGATACACAAACGTGCACTCAGTCACCGGTGGATGGCGCGCCTGGGAAGAGGCCGGCGCGCCGGTCGATCGGACAGCTCCCATTGCGACGGTTCACGTGCGCGAGACGGGTCCGCTTCTCGAGGCCCTGAAGGCGGTCGGCATT
>DASQZA010000184.1:0-17380 GCA_035638935.1 Gemmatimonas sp.
CGAAAATCGTCGGCTATCTGGCGGCGGGCGTGATCTTCGGCCCACATGCAATCGGCACGCTGAGTAACGACGCGGCACGGCAGCTCGCGCCGGTGAGCTCGCTGGCGATCGCACTCATAGCGTTCCTTGCCGGCGCCGAGTTACGGTGGAGCGAATTGCGTGATCGCGGCGTCCTGCTGCTCAAGATCCTCGCCACGGAGCTCACGCTGGTGATGGTGAGCATCACTGGACTGATGCTGCTGATGCGCGACTTCGTCCCCTTCCTTGCGGGCGGATCGCCGACGGTGATCGTCGTCATGAGCGTCTTGTTCGGTTCGATCGCCATTGTGCACTCGCCGGCCGTCACTATTGCCCTGCTCGCGGAAACGCGCGCCAGCGGTCCGGTCGCCCGCACGACGCTGGGTGTGGTGCTGCTGTCCGATGTCGTCGTGATCCTCCTTTTTGCTGCCGTTCTGTCGATCGCGCGCGCTCTGGTACCTCCAGCGTCGGCAGTCGGTGGTTTCACCGTGGCGAGTGTGCTGTGGGAGATCGGCGGCGCGGTGATCATCGGTGCGATGCTGGGCGGCGGCATAGCACTCTACCTGCGCTTCGTACGACGCGAGCTGTTCCTCTTCGCGATCCTGGTTGCCTTCTTCGGAAGCGAGATTGCGCGACTCGCGCATGTGGAGACACTGCTGACGATGCTCATCGCCGGATTCGTCGCGGAGAATGCGTCGCCTCATGCGCTGGGGGAGGCCTTGCGCCAGGCGATCGAGCGGTCCGCGGCGCCGGTATTCGTCGTGTTCTTCGCGCTTGCCGGTGCCGCACTCCATCTCGGCGCGCTCGCCGACCTGTGGTTCGTGGTGATTCCGATCGTTCTGGTTCGCGCGGCCGCGCTGTGGGCAGGTGGGACTCTCGGTGCGGCATGGGGTGGCGCGTCACCGGTGGAGCGCAAATACACGTGGATGGGTCTCGTCTCTCAAGCTGGCGTTGCGCTCGGCCTGGCGACGGTTGCGGCAGAAGCGTACCCCGAGCGGGGCGATGAGATACGCGCGCTCTTCCTGGCCATGCTTGCAGTGCACGAGACCATTGGCCCCATCATGTTCCGGTTCGCGCTGTCACGCGCCGGTGAGCTCTCCAATACGACTACTTCGCCGACGACGAATGCAGCGCTTGCTCCTGATGCGCCTGCGCCTCCCGACAAAGCGCCCGATACCACGCTCCAGACGACTTGAGCGTGCGTTTCTGCGTCGTGTAGTCGACGTGCACCAGACCGAAGCGCGGGCGATACCCGGACGCCCACTCGAAGTTGTCGAAGAGGCTCCACGCGTGGTAGCTGCGCACGTCCGCGCCCGCCGCGATGGCTTCCGCGACGGCGGCAAGGTGGTCCTGATGGTATGAGACCCGACCGACATCACGCACCACGCCATCGGCATCGGGAACGTCGGCAAACGCGCAACCGCTCTCACATACCTCGATCGGAATGCGGCCGTAACGCTCGGTGAGCATCAGCAGTGCGTCACGGAGCGCGTTCGGCCAGATCTCCCACCCCATTTCGGTGCGTGCGCCGTGATCGCGTCCGAACGCATTCTCGATGCGCATCCCCGGACCTTCCGGCTGGGCCTGATGATTCTCGTGCGGATCCCCATGGAGATCCGTCGAGCGGCGTCCGCTGAAGTCGCCGTGACCTCCAGTCGAGCGTGCGTCGTTGCGAATGCTGAAGAGAAAGAACGGCAGGTCGGGGCGCTCCCCGCCGGCGCTCACGACGAGCCGGTAATAGCAGTTGACACCAATGAAATCGAGCGGTGCCCGCATGCGTTGCTCATCGCCGGCTACCTGTCCAAGCGCACGGTCGGATACGGATGCCAAGAATTCCGCTGGATGTGAACCGTGGAAGAGCGGATCGAGGAACAGTCGGTTGAACAGTGCATCGGCATAGGTGGCGGCCTCCCGGTCGGCGGGGGTGTCCATGGCGGGTTCGCAGGGTGCGAGCGCGAACACGGATCCGACGCGCGCCTGCGGACACGCCGCTTTCAATGCACGGAACCCGTCGCCGTGGGCAAGCGACACCGTATGAACCGAGCGCAGAAAATCGCCGATGCTGCGCTTGCCTGGGGCGTACCGACCCAGCAGGTAGCCGCGTGACGTGAAAATGAACGGCTCGTTGAAGAGCGCCCAGTCGCGAACGCGGTCGCCGAGGGCGTTCGCCATGATGGTCGTGTAGTCGGCGAAGCGATCAGCCGTGTCGCGTGACGGCCAACCGCCCTGATCCTCGAGCGCCTGTGGCAGATCCCAGTGATACAGCGTGGGAAACGGGCGGATTCCGGCGTCCAGGAGCTGGTCGACGAGCCGGTCGTAAAAGGCCAGACCCTTGGCGTTCGCGGGCCCACGGCCGGTGGGTTGAATACGCGGCCACGAGATCGAGAACCGGTAGCTGCTCACGCCCATATCCCGCAGCAACGCCACGTCTTCCGGCATTCGGTTGTAGTGATCACAGGCAACGGCGGCATTCTCGCCACGTTCGACGGCACCAGGCGTGTCGCAGAAAGTGTCCCAGATCGAGCGTCCGCGCCCGTCGGTGTCGCTCGCTCCCTCGATCTGATAGGCGGACGTCGCCACCCCGAACTGGAAGTGGGACGGGAAACGGTCGGAACTGACGGTCATGCGTGACTACTCCAGGGAGGTATGGAGCGGCCCAGGTGCAACGTTCGCGCCGTCCAAAGCGTGAACGACCGTACGCCTCGCACAGGAGATCGCCGACGCGCTACAGCACGCACATTCGCGCGGCATCGTGCACCGTGACATGAAGCCGGAGAATACTCTGCTGGCGAACGGCCACGATCTGCGTGTACGAAGAACAGGCAGGAATGCCGTGGTGGAACTTGCTCGTCGCCGTCGAGAACTTCGTCGAACTGCTCAGAGGGCGAGCACCGCGTCAGAAGCAGATTCTGCGTGCATGTTCGAGGTCGCAGCGCTCGGCAATGTCACGGAGAATGTAGACCCGTGACCCACGGTGCTCGCCACACGAACCTCGCCCCCCATGGCAGTCGCGAGCTGGCGCACGATCGCGAGCCCGAGACCTGCACCGCCGACACGCCGGGTCAGTGAATTGTCAGCTTGCACGAATGGCTCGAAAATCCTGGCTTGCTGTTCCGGGGCAATGCCGACGCCGGTATCCCGCACGTGGATCGTGGCGGTGTCGGAATCGGTCTGGACGGACAACGACACCATCCCACCGGCGTCCGTGAACTGCAGGGCGTTGACCGTGAGATTGATGAGAATCTGTTGCACGCGCGCCGGATCGCCCCACACGGTGCCACCGGCGTCATCAGCTGTCAGACTGACGCGCTTTCGAGCGAACTGCTCCTGCGTCGTGTCTCGCAGTGCTGCAAACTGCGTACTGAGGGCGACGGGCTCGTGACTCACCGCGAGCGGGGTTGCCTCCAGCCGAGCGTAATGCAGGATGTCACCGACGAGGTGCAGCAGCTGATCCTTGCTCCGACGGATGCGCGCCAAGCTTTCCAACTGCGCTTCCGTCACAGGGCCCTGAACGCCGAGGCTCATCAGATCGGTGTAACCGCCGATTGCGTTCAGCGGCGTACGGAGCTCGTGGCTCATGACAGCGAGAAAGCGCGCCTTCGCTTCATTCGCCTGTTGCAGCTGTGCGTTCTGCTCCGCGAGTGTGGCGTGGACACCACTGATGCGCATGCTCATGCTGTTGAATGCATCCGCGAGCGCTGCAGTCTCTTCGGCGCCATGCGGCGTCACGACCTGTGTGTAATCACCACCGGCCATCGCGTCCGTGGCGGCGCGCAGGGTGGTGAGTGGTCGCGTTTCCTGGTGTGTGAGCCACCAGGCCCCGCAAGTGCCCGCGACGAGCAGCAGTAGCCCCACGAGTATCAACCGGCGGAGCAGCGCCGTGGCACGGGCGACGATTGCGTCTTCGGACTGGGTAACGACCATGCGCCACGGCGTTCCGCTCACGCTCGACACCGAGACGTAAAGGCCGTCGCCGCGCGCATCCACGATCCGCACGGCCGTCGTGTCGTTGGCTCGCGCGAGAACGCTTGCAGACGCGACCGCGGCAGTGGGGCGTCCGAGCACCGACGACCATTCAAGCGCGTTCTCGTTTGTCACGTAGACACGCGCTTCCTGGCCCGTAAGCCGCCGGATCAATGATTCGGTTTGTGGGGAGGAGACCATGCGACGACGTTCCGCGAGCACGCCAACCGTATGTCCATCGACGACGACCGGTACCCCCGCCCAGACATGGATCCGTTCGCCCACCGCATAGGCAGGGGAACGAACCGCCGAATCCCGCGAAAGCACTGCGGACACGGTCGTGGCGAGTACGACGGAATCCCGTGGTTCGAGTGGGTCGGACCCGTACTGTCGGCTGCCATCAGCCGACCAGATCTCCCAGCCTAGCGTCAGGCTGTCAGCGCCGCTCCTGCGCTCCGCGAACATGCGGTCGAGCGCGGCCCGGTTAGAAATCCGCGGCGGAGGGGTAACCGGCGTCACCACCTTCCGGGGTGCAGCATCCACCACACTGTCGTCGAACGCAGTGCCCTTCATGTGCCGAACCGGCCACATCCGTGTCGCCTCCTGCACCTCAGCGCGACGTACGAGCGCGCTCAGGGCCGTGGTGCGAGCAACAACCAGTCGCGCCGACCCCGTCGCCAACTCGCGAGCAGTGTTTCCCATGCGCTCGGAGGCGCGCTCGAGGGCCGCGCTTCTTGCTTCGCGGTAGGCCACGCCCCCAAAAGCAGACACGACCATCAGCAGCACGCCGAGAAAGAGCAACGCGAGACGCTGCGCCAGTGTCCAACGCGTGCGGCGGGACGGTGCTGCTGGAAACATTCGCGAGGAGCCGGTTGGTGCCAGGGCTGGAGTCGTGAGGCGAGGGCCGCCGGAATTGTATTGAACGGAAGTGTGAAACGCACGATCCGTCGCCGTGCTCCGCAGGGCAGGATTTTCTGCGTGAAACTCGGCCGGGGTCGCAGCCGTAGTGTCGGCGTCCGACAATAGCCCGCGGCAACACCGACGCTGGCATTTGTCGAATTCCGACACTACTACCGCGCCCCCCATGTCCCCCACACCGATCAAGCCGCCTGCGGCGCCCAACGACGTGCTGCGAGGCACCCTGGATCTGCTGATCCTCAAGGCGCTCTCCCTGGAATCCATGCACGGCTGGGCGATCAGCCAGCGACTCGAACAGCTCTCGCGCGATGTGCTGCGAGTGGGGCAGGGGTCGCTGTACCCCGCGCTTCAGCGGCTCGAGGAGAAGGGTTGGGTGGACAGCGCATGGCGAGCGACCGACCAGAACCGTCGCGCCAAGTACTACGAGCTGACACGAGCCGGCCGCCGTGCGCTCGGCGTCGAGGCCGAGAGCTGGCAGCGGTATGTGTCGATGGTCGATGTCATACTTCGCACCACCTGAGGGCACGCACATGGAGCCCCTGCGTTGGATGAAACGTTGGCAGA
Organism: Gemmatimonas sp.; assembly: GCA_035638935.1. Lineage (GTDB taxonomy): Bacteria > Gemmatimonadota > Gemmatimonadetes > Gemmatimonadales > Gemmatimonadaceae > Gemmatimonas. The sequence continues at coordinate 5,464 of DASQZA010000184.1, forward strand.
AGCGGTTGCGGTCACTCGTACGAACAAGCGCGGTGGACCGCGAGCTGGACGAGGAACTTGCGTTTCACCTGGAAATGGAAACCAGAAAACATCTGCGCGCCGGGATGACTCCGCAGGAAGCATCCCGGGAGGCAAAGCTCGCATTTGGTGCGCTCGGCCAGCATCGCGGGGACACGCGGGATGCGCGCTGGCTGGCCTGGTTTCCCGACTTGTCGATGGATTTCAAGCTCGGCGGCCGCATGCTGGTCAAGTACCCGGGCCTGACGCTTGTCGGCGGCCTCGCCATGGCGTTCGGTATCTGGGCCGGGGCCGTAACGTTCGAGATGGTGACGATGCTGCAGAACCCTCGACTGGGATTGCCCGAGAGCGATCGCATCGTGCAGCTGCGGAATTACGACGTGCAGGAAAGGCGCGCCGAGTCGCGCTCGCTGCATGATTTCCTGCGCTGGCGCGAGTCGTTGCGCTCGGTATCGGATCTTGGCGCGTATCGCGACATCGAACGAAACCTCGAAGTCCGCGGCGGCGATGGTCGACCGGTACAGGTGGCGGAAATTTCTGCGTCGGCGTTTCTGCTTGCGCCCACGAAGCCTCTCCTTGGTCGCACACTATCTGCGGCCGATGAGCGCGCGGGCGCGCCACCCGTTGCCGTCGTGGGGTACGAGATCTGGCGTTCGCGTTTCGCCAGCGACTCCGCCGTCGTGGGGCGGTCTGTGCAGATCGGAGGCGTCTACGCGACCGTGGTTGGCGTGATGCCGGAGGGATTCGCGTTTCCGGTGTCGCACGAGCTGTGGATGCCGCTGCGCGTGGATGGCCTCGACCGATCGCCGCGTGTCGGCCCGGCCATCAGCATGTTCGCTCGGCTCGCACCGGGCGCGACGCTGGAGGAAGCGCAGACGGAACTGGCCTTGATCGGTCGGCGCACCGCCGCGGAACTTCCGCAGTCACACCAGAATCTGCAGCCGCAGCTGTTGCAGTACGCGAAGCCATTCGACGCGCCATCGGGAGACCTGTTGATGGCACTCGCCATCCCGGGGTTCGCGGTCATGCTGCTCGTACTCGTCTGCGGAAACGTGGCGTTGCTGCTCTTTGCACGTGCCGCAACCCGCGAGAACGAACTCATCGTGCGCAGTGCACTGGGCGCGAGCCGGGCGCGAATCGTGGTGCAGCTCTTCGCGGAAGCACTCGTGCTCGGAGGTATTGCGGCCGCGATCGGCCTGGCCGCTGCCGACTTCGGATTGCGGCGCTGGGGCGGACCGTTCCTCAAGGAGAACATGGGAACGCTGCCGTTCTGGTACCAACCCCAGGTATCCGCTGCGACGGTGCTGTATGCTATCGGGCTCACCTTGCTTGCGGCCGTTGTCGCCGGGGTGCTGCCCGCCCTCAAGGTAACGAGCGGAATGGGTGCTCGGCTTCGACAGACGGCGGCTGGTGCCGGCGGTCTCAAGTTCGGCGGTGTCTGGACCGCCGTGATCATCACGCAGGTGGCCTTCACGACTGCGTTCCCGGCGCTGGTCTTTCTCGAGCAACGGATGATGGTGCGCGTGCAGACGTTCGAAGCCGGATTCCCGACTGAGCAGTATCTCGCGGCGTTCCTCGAGCCCGGGGACGCCCCGGCGGAGGGCGCGTACGTCAGCGCGGACGTCGCTCGCGAGAAGGAGGGTCTGCTTTTTCAGACCGATCTCGAGGCCGTGCGACGGCGCGTCCTCGCGCACCCCGCCGTCATGGGAGTCGCATTCATCGACCGTCTCCCGCGAGAAGGGCATCGCGAGTCTCTCGTTGAGCTGGATGAAGCACAGGGTTTGTCCGCAGCCGTGCCTGCAACCGCTGGCGACGGTTCGGAAGTGATCCCCAAGGCACCATTGAACGAGGTGCAGACGGCGTATGTGGACGCGTCGTATCTGGACTTGGTACGCGCACCTGCACTCGCCGGGCGCCTGCTTCTCCCGGGCGATCTTGCTCCCGAGTCGCGCGTCGTCGTGGTCGATCAGGGGTTTGTCGATCAGGTACTGCTCGGTCGCAACGCGGTGGGTCGGCGGGTGCGTTTCGCGCACCGCGGCGACGGTGCCGGATCGATGTCCGACAACACGCGTCCATGGTATCAGATCGTCGGTGTGGTAAAGGAGCTCGGGATGGGTGCACCAACGCAGCGTGGGCGCGCTGCTGGTGTCTACATGCCGGTTGTGCCTGGGGTCAAAGGGCCGACCAACATGATGCTTCACGTGCGTGGCGACCCATTGACGATCATTCCGGATGTGCGCGCGGCCGCGAATGCGGTCAACCCAACGCTCCGCCTGCCGTCGATTCAGCGCGTCGATCAAGTCACGAGCGGCGTCATGTGGGTCCTCAAGCTGTGGATGCGGATGACGGTGCTGCTGACGGCGATCGCCCTGCTGCTGTCTCTCGCTGGCATTTACGCAGTGCTGTCGTTCACCGTCTCCCGGCGCACTCGCGAGATCGGAATCCGTGTTGCACTGGGTGCCAATGCGCGCCGGGTCGTCGTGTCGCTCTTCAAGCGGCCCCTCACGCAGGTCGGTATCGGCGTGGCGGTCGGCGGCGCTATGGCAGGCGCGTTTCTCGTGTGGATCATGTCGTGTCAGGACGGCACGTGCACGGACAGTGGTCTCGTCACGCCTGTACGCGTCGCCGTGCTTGTGCTGTACTTGCTGCTGGTTCTGGGTGTGTGCCTTCTCGCGTGCATTGTCCCGACGCGTCGGGCACTTGCGGTCGAGCCACTGGTGGCGTTGCGGGCGGAGTAGGCTGTACGTTGGCCCGTTTCGCGACATGCCTGCAGATGCTTGCCGGCCACCATGGGTGAGTCGCGCGCGAGTACCGGCACGACTCAGTGTGACGAATTCACGGTTCATCGAAAACCATGCTCAGAACATGGCATCGGTGCGCGAGAGCACAGAGGCGTCCGCTGACGCATACGGTACAGGTGATCACACACACGCATCGGAGCATATGCAGCGATCGCAGTCACGGGTCGGCGCGGGGGAATCGCCCACATCGTAAACGGGCGCGAGTGCGAGTGCGGATGAGGCGCCTGCGCTATCGCTTGACGAGCTCATTGGAGTGATGCGAGACCGGTGCGTACGGTACGAGGAGATTGTCGTTCACAACACTCCTCGATCACCGTCGCGACGTTGTCAGTCGCGCGCAACGTCGTCGTCACATGCGCCGTGCCACTTGTTGTCTTCATGCTTCCGTCCTGCTTGCTCTCGCCACATCGACATCGGCGGATGCGCAACGTCTCTCGAATGATTCCGCCAGCACGGAACTCGTTGGAAAGGCCACCACGATCTCGTTCACGTTCGAGAATGACCTGATCGGAGTGCACAGCACGCCACGGCCTCCCGACTACGACTACACCAGTGGGCTTCGCCTCGCCGCGACACATGTCGGTGCCCCGCGAGCGCTACGCCGAATGACCGGGCGACTTGCCGGATGCGAGTCGAGCATCGTCCGTCGGCATGGCTGTCTCGACATGAATGTTGCAGTCACCCATGAGATCTACACGCCACGCACCAACGCGTACGAGCCGATCGCCGGGGAGCGCCCGTATGCCGGGTGGCTGTACGCGACGGTCGAAGTGCCGATGATCAAGACGGGGCACTCGCGAACCCTCGGAGTGGACGCTGGGGTGATCGGCCCCATGACACGCGCACGGCAGCTGCAGAACGGGTGGCACTACATGACGGCCAGCCCGCCCCGTGCAGGATGGCGGCATCAGCTCCCCAATGCCCCTGGTGTCGTGCTGCGGTATTCGGAGGGCCTGCAGTACGGCATTGCCCGAAAAGGATCGTCGGCCTCGATCGACGTGCACTGGACTGCTGCCGGTGGGAACGTCATCAACGCATTCACCGGCGGGGCAGATCTGGTGCTGGGAGCCGGCGGATATACACCGTGGACGTCGCGCGAACCGCGCGTCGAGCGTCCGACACGTCTGTACGTGCTGGCCGGACTGCAGCGAGACATCGTGCTCCGCAATGTGTTCATCGAAGGGCGGCGCGACGGTCCTGGTGCACAATTGCGCCGCTCTGTTGGTCAGGTCCAGGTCGGAGGTGGCCTCCGGCTCGGCGGATTTGCCATCGAATACCGGCACGTCGCGCGGCAGCGCGAGTACGAGTCGCAACCAGCGGCAAACGCGTTCGGCTCTCTGGTATTCATGATGAACCGACAGTCGCGCCGCTAGCGCACGTCGCACCGCGCCTCACGTTCAGGAACTCCGAACGGCACCGCGCGGTGCTTCTTCGGGAGCTCTTTGGGTACGCTCGGTGGGCGCAGGGTGCTGCATTGCTGCTCGCATCGCAGCGACCGACGCCTCGATGCCGTCGTGACGGCGAAACTGTTGTAACACACGGGCACGGGCGGCGGCGCCAAAGCGGTGCCGCAGTTCTGCGCTCTGCGCAAGCGTCATGCACGCTTCCAGCAGGGCGTCCGCGTCGCCTACCGGTACCAGAAGTCCAGTCTCGCCGTGCAGGACGACCTCATTCGTGCCTCCAACATCGGTCGCGATCACGGGGAGTGCGCACGCCATCGCTTCCATGGTGGCGGCCGGTAGTGCTTCGTCACGCGAGGGCGTGACCATTACCGACCCACGACGCAGGCGAACCGGAACCGCGGAGTGCTGGCAGACGCCGAGTGCAGTCACCCGAGCGCCGAAGCCTGACCGCGACAGAATCTCGAGCGCGGGAGCAAGCGCCTCACCATCACCGATGATCTCTACCTCGAGTTCCGGTGCGGCGTCGCCGAGTGCACGGAGCCGTGCATCCACACGGACCATGGCCACGGCAAACTCGATCAGTCCCTTTTCGGGGACGGCGCGTCCGAGAAATGTGAATCGCACCGGCGCTTCGCCCTCAGGCGCGAGATGCCTGCTACCCAATAACGGCGCGAAATGTTCGGCGTCGACGCCGTCGTACACTACATGATGAGGCGTGCCGGCCGGAAACTGCGGCACATAGAACTCCCGCAACCAGCGGCAGTTGAATACGAGCTGCAGATGCTCGGGGATCCGCTTTGCATCCATCGTGGCGTCTGGCAACAACCGGGTAGCCTGGCCCAGTTCGCCCGACATCCCTCGACGCCACTCCTCGCCGAACAGCTGCGCGAGCCGCGATTGCCGGTCGCCGAACCACGCCACGACGGGCGCGCCCCACGTGAGCAGCGCGTGCATCACAGCCGGCGAGAGGTGCGAGGCGCTGTTCAGGTAGATGAGATCGGGCCGTACGCGCGCGAGCTGGCGGCGTACCCCACGGCGGGCGCCACGCTGCGCCGCCACGACACCAGCGCGCCAGGAGACATGCTGAAGCAGGCGGGCGCTGCGTGTGCTCGGAGCCCCTGTCAGTGTGGGGTGAAATGGAGCGTCTGCGGTGAGCGCCGGCGACCCTTCGATCAAGCGGGTGCGACTCAACACCGTCACATCGGCGAAGCGTGCGAGGGCCTCGTGTAGTTCAGCGCCTCGCACCTCCATTCCGCCGACGAAGTCCGGGTACAGCCCTTCCTGGCTGACGAGCAGAATGCGGGGGCGTGATCCTGTCATTCCCATGTCAAGCGTACACACCAGTGCGCTCGTTCAGCACTGCGGGTCGAGCCTCGGGCGTCCACGCATCGCGATATACCGGGCGCGCAGGGCTCCAATTGATTGGGCGGGTTGCGCGCACGCAGACGAGCACCGGGTGCCCAGGGTCATGTCGCACGAGTTCCGCTCTCGTCATCTCCTCGGCCTGCACATTCAGCTGGTATGCCACGCGAGACAGCAGGTTGCCGTACGTGTGCAGTTGGTAGTCGGCCTCCGTGAGGCCCACGCGACGCAACATGTTGTGGACTTGGAGAGGCGTGAAACACCAGTGGACCCACAGTACGGCACCGGTGCTCATGTCGAGTCCCTGGGGAAACTGGTAGTCGACGCACGAAAAATTGATGAGCAGCTGACCACCGGGCTTCAGCAGGCGGATTGCATGATAGAACGCTGCCTCTGCATCCGGAATGACATGCATGGTGAACTGCACCAGGAAACAGTCGTAGCGTTCGCCGGGCACATGATCCGCGCGGCTGAGATCCGCCACGATCGCAACCTCGGGCGAGTGCGCACTCACATCGAGCGCTTCGGCCGATCGTACGCGGCTTCCGCCCCAGCGCCGCACAGTGCCGGTGTCCCCGATCTCCAGCACGCGCCCGGCGATTGCCTCACAGTGTACCTCGAGAAATTGGTTCCAGTACCAGCGAACGATCGCGGTCCCGACGTTGCCACCGTCGTGCAGCGGAGTGCCGCGCCGCCATCCGAGCGCCCGCAAGGTGCGAATGCCTGGTGCACGTCGGAGTGCTTGCAGCAGGGCCGGTGGATCGAGGACGAGATTGCTCACGCGCGCCGGCAGGACCGAACGCACGACGCGACGAGCCACTCGCACTGGTAGCGTCGTTGCTGTCCGTCCACAGGCTGGCTCCTCACCAGCAAGTTTCGCTCGCTGCTCGGCGATCATGCTCGTCAACCGGCTGTCCGCCACACCGGACTCGTCGGCATACTGCTCCATCCAGTCGAGATACCGAGCGCGTGCTGGGGCAACTTCGTCCGTCCGGGTCGCGCACATCGATCCCGGATGTTGACGATAGCGCAGGATGGTCTCCGGCGATCGCACTATCCCATGTTGCAGTGCAACCTTGGCGTAGAAGACCTGGTCATCGAACAACCCGGCAAACCCGTCCTCGAAACCGCCGAGTGACATCGCAATATCGCGACGCACCATGACCGTGCCCGTGCATGGCGTCACCGACGACTGAGCCAAAAAGATTTGCAGAAGGGACTTCGGGCCGTGCAGGATATCTGCAGCGACGAGCAAGTCGGGCACGACATCGCGCTCACTGTCCGCCTTCTCGCCAGTCCAGCTGTACCAGAGCTCCGCTGCGGCATAGACCATCGCAGCATCCGGGTATGACTCGAGCATGGCTAACTGCACTGTCAACGCGTTGGGAAACCACACGTCGTCCGCATCCAGGAACGACACCAGCGCGCCGCGTGCGGCTTGGAGGCCTCGATTGCGGCTGGTGCTGCTGCCCAGGTTGTCCCCGTTTGAATGGCGGATCAGCCGGATGCGATCCGGATGTTCCTGCGCGGCGCGCAGGCCGAGCTCCAGACTGCCGTCGGTCGACCCGTCATCCACCAGCACAAGCTCCCAATCCTCGAACGACTGCGCGCGGACACTCTCGAGCGCCTCACCGAGGTAATGCGCTGCGTTGTAGACCGGCATGACGACCGAAACGCGAGGGGTGCTCATCGAGCCCTCACCCTAACGCCGTATAACGGAGCCAGCGCGAAAGCGCGTCGCCATCCATCGGATGCACGGCGAATCTCGGCAGCATCAATGGGTCGGTACGCGTTCCACACAGTGGTCCGGGCGACAGTGTACAGGCAACGTCGATCCCGGCTGCGCGGGCAGCGCTCGCCGTTCCCTGATTGACATCGCTGCTTCGGCCGAACGGGTACGCGGCCGTGGTAACGGGCCTTCCCAGTATGCTTTCGAGTGCGAGGCGGCTCCCGTGCAACTCGTCCATCTGCTCGCCCGTGTCGAGCAGCGATAGTCTGGGGTGCGTTACCGTATGCGCACCGATGTCGATCAACGACTCACCAGGCCGTTCGCCGGCAAGTTTCAGAAGCTCGGGCGCCGTGCAGCTGCGATGCGAGTCGCGGCGGATCGTGCTGATGCCAACTTGCGCATGTAGCGAATCGACTGCGCGCGTGATTGCATTCGGATGCATGTCCAGCAGTGCATTCCGGATGTCCTGCAGCACGGACGTCCGCAAAACCACTCGTGCCGTGGCCTGGAGGGCAGGCGCCGGTTCGTCGCCCGGCAGCCGGGCTTCATCGGGAATCATCCAGCGTTGTGCCCCCTCACCAACCGGAAGCAGCAGCGACTCCGGCAAGGCGTGAGCACCCAACAGCAGGCGCTCGAGTGCATCCCACCAGAATTCACGCTCCGCGCCGATCTGCCCGGTCGTCACGAAAACAGTCGCAGGAACTTCGTACTTCTCGAGTAACGGCTTCGCCTCGTACAGATTGTCGGCGTAACCGTCGTCGAACGTGACGACAATGGCATTGCGGATCCAGCGCCCGTCGCGCACCGCGGTGGCCAGCGACTCCAGTGTCGTGGGCGTACCGATTTCTCGTAGTGCGATGAGGTGTTCCTCGAACTGCGCAGGAGACAGCGCGAGCCGATGAGGGTCCCATTCGAGCGACGTGACGCGATGATAGCAGAGAATCGCGGCGGGCTGCAGCGCGCGATTCCTCAACCAGACTGGTGCACGCCGCACCCGCTCGAACACCTTGTTCACGGATCAGGTGCCGGACGGGCCTTGCGGGCCGCAATGCCGATGGTCACCGGATAGTCCGGATCGCGATGATCCAATTCAGGGAGCGTCAGTTCCTCGAACGCGATTCCCTGCAGGAAGCAGGTTGCGGTCAACACATTGCCCCACTGCGTCACGCCGACATCGGCCGCGCTGAAGTTCTCCTCGAACAAGCGCCGAGCGGACGCTTCGGTGAACCTCCAGTAGTCACCCCACGCGTTCATGTCGTTGCGCGCAATCTGACTGATGCCAGGCACCGTGACGAGCGCCACACCACCGGGCGCGAGTATTCGGTGGATCGTGCTGATGGCCGCATGCAGGTCGTAGATCACGAGGAGCACCTGGGTCAGGATGACGCAGTCGTACCGCTCATCGTCGAGGCCGACGCCTGTCGACAAGTCGCCGACGATGGTCGCTGCTGCATTTCCCGGCACAGCGTGCAGAACATCGCTTGCGGTGACGCGGTTCCCACCGAACCGGCGCGTGTACGTGGCATCACCGATCTCGAGCACTCGACCGCGGATGTCCGCGGCATTCGGTTCGAGAAAGCAGTCCTCGATGTAGTAGCGGTCGATGGCACGACCGCGCTGCGTACCAAAGTCCCGGGATACCGGCTCGACGCTGCGAAGGTGCCCCATATTGACCCACCCAACCGGGCGCGAGCCAGCATGCGGAGCGTGTTGCTTGAGCCAGTGATGTACCGGCGCTGGAATCAGTGTGCGGGCGAAGCGGCGCACAGCACTGCGCATGAATGTGGCTCGAAGTCGAGGAGGGGCGGGCACGCTCCATGGCAGCGTGCCAACGTCCTGTTCCAGAAACATGCCAGCTTCTACCGGTCGTGCCTGCCAGTCCTGAGGCACCGCCGCTTGTGCAATGGTGATTTTGGCGGATGTTTACGGCTGGCCTCGGCATTGGCGCCGGGCTCCCGCGACCCTGACCACTCTGACTATCGCCATGCGACATGCCCTGATGTACGTCGGCTCCTTCGAGCGCAACTTCAAGAGCCTCTCCTCCACGACCAGCACCTTCGAAGGCAGCGACGGTACGTCGCGTGCCTATGCGCCCACTCCGGAAGGCGTGAACGGGCTGCGCGTGTACTTCATGGAGAAGGCCGGCAAGAAGTTCGTCGCCGTGCGCGTAGCGGATGCGATCAGCGACGTCGTGCTCAAGAACGAGATGGTTTTGGTGCCGGGCGAGCACTTCGGCTTCAGCGTGCACCTCAGTGGCACGCCCACGATCGTCGAGGACAACATCGCCGTCATGAAGATGCTCGAGGACATCACGAAGAAAAACGCATCGCAGGGTGACGAACTGCTGCAGATCCGTGCCCGCTTCAAGGCCGCCGCGTCCTCGAAAAAATGAACGCCGGCGCCCGGCACCGACCCGGTGGTCATTCGGTGCCGGGCGTGTCGTTGAAGTGCACAGCGGCCTGGCGCGAACGGTTGACGGAAAGCTGCAACACGTCCGGTCGCGCGTAGTGGCCCATGACGTCGAAATTCTGCCGTTCCGCATGCACGTGCTGCAGATCGCAGGTGGCGACGATCAACCGCTCTTCATCGGCGAGCGGTTCCGCCAGCCATGTGCCGTCGGGAGCCGCGATGCATGTTCCACCGTTCGCCAGCTGCTCTGGCGCCGCGGCGTATATGAGATCGGCATGCGGCACATCGCCGATGCAGTCACGACTGAGCAATCCCGAGACTGACAGCACGAACGACCGGCTTTCGCGCGCGATGAAGCGCGTGATGTGCTCCGTGTTGCGTACGCTGCCGGGCCAGAGCGCCACGTGCAAGTTTTCGCCCTGCGCATAAAGGGCGGCGCGCGCCAGCGGCATCCAGTTCTCCCAGCAGTTGAGCGCCCCGACCGTGAATGCGCCGCACCGGTGCGTGCGAAGTCCGTGACCATCGCCGGGTGCCCAGCTGAGTCGCTCCTCATACGTCGGCATCAGCTTGCGATGGACCGACGCGATCGCACCCGTGTCGAGGATGTGCACACGGCTCGCGTACAGACTGTGACCACCGCGATCGATCGGTCGTTCGATGCACCCGACCACCACCGCAATCCGTCGCGCTGCAGCAGCCTCGCAGATCCGTGTCAGGTGCCCGGCATCGATCTGGACCGCTTGCGCCAGGTAGTTGGCGTGCAGGCGCTTCTGCACGGGCGAATCGAACCGCGCTCCATCGGTGAGTTCGATCCAGAACGGGTAGCCGGGAATCAGGGCCTCGCCAAAGGCAACGAGGCCAGCGCCAGCGTCCGCGGCCTTGTGAACCCACCCCACGACCTTGTCGATGGTCTCGTCGCGGGAGAGCCAAATCGGGGAGATCTGCGCCCCGGCAATGATGAGCTGTTGATCGAGCATGCGCGGAGTTGCGACAATGTTCGACCGGCGCAACACCCTAGCCGGTGGCCGACGGGTGCAGCGCCTGTCCAGTGGGACAGAGATCGTAGACGATGCATCGCTTGCACGCAGGCGCACGATGGAAGCAGCAGCGCTGGCCGTGCAGCATCAGCACTTCGTGATTGTCGTAGACCTGCTGCGCCGTCAGCCCCTCTGGGAGCTGGGCCTCGAGTACGGCGTGTGCGCGTCCCACGTCGAGTTTTGCGGGGATGAGTTCGAGCCGTATTGCCACACGATGGTGATGACTGTCGACCGGCAGGGCTGGCATCCGGAGTCGGCTGAACAGCAGGGTGGCAGCACTGGTCTTGGGGCCGACGCCGGGTAGCGCTTCCAACCACGCCCGCGCGGCAGGCACCGACATGTCGGCAAGAAAGTCGAGCGACAGTGCGCCGGATCGCTCCGAAATGCCCCCCAGCACCGCCTGAATGCGGGGAGCCTTTTGCTCCGGCCAGGTGACTGCGCTGATCGCCTGTTCGACCTCCGACACCGCGGCGTCGCGCACCGCCTCCCATGTCGGATAGCTCGCGCGGAGCGATTTGAACGCGCGCCCGGAATCCACGTTGCGTGTGCGATGCGAGAGCAGGGACGATACCAGCTCGCTCAACGGATCCATGTCGTGAAAATACCTGATCGGGCACTCGTACTGCTGACAGAGGAGCGTGTGTACACGCCACGCCTTTTCCTTCAGCGCGTCGCCGCCACGCGGATCCGCAGACACCGTGCAACGCGCCTTTGCTTGAATGTCGGTGGGCAGTGACGAACCTTATCCGACCGCGCGCATCTGGCGGTAGCGAGCCGTGGCGATCTGGTAGATGCCGTACGCGGCAAGTCCGATCGCGACGGTCGCGAGTACAATGCCGCCCTTGTCGCCCTCGGCAAGTTCGCGCAGCGACTGGCCGATCCCACCAGCCGCACTCGCATCGGACTGTCGGGCGGCACGAAGCAGCAGGACGCCGATCATGCCAAAAACGACGGCGCGCGCCGCGATACCGAACTTGCCCAGGCGCACGATCCACGTGGCCTGCGTGGCACCGGCGTACGCGAGGTCAAGGTGCTTGCGCACCTTCTCGTCGGACGATGCGCGGTACAGTTGGTAGACAGCGTAGCCGATCACGCCAAGTCCGGCCGCGCCAACAAGCAGCTGGCCGTAGGGAAGCTGGAGCAGTCTCGCGCTCCAGT
>DASQZA010000185.1:0-12349 GCA_035638935.1 Gemmatimonas sp.
GCATGAGCGAGAACAACGGCCGCGCCAACATCGCGCTCGCGATCATCCGCCAGCCCGGTGTGAACACCGTGGCCACCGCGGAGGGAGTGGTGGCGGTGATGAAGGAGCTCGAGCCCCAGCTCCCGCCGAGCGTCGAGACGGAGATCATCTTCAACCGCGCCGAGTCGATCAGGCACAGTGTGGACGACGTCAAGTTCACGCTGCTGCTCACCATCGCGCTCGTCGTGATGGTGATCTTCCTGTTCCTGCGCAACGTGCGCGCGACGATCATTCCGTCGCTCGCGCTGCCGTTCTCGCTGATCGGCACCTGCACGATCATGTGGGTGCTGGGCTACAGCCTGAACAACCTGTCGCTGATGGCGCTCACACTCGCGGTCGGATTCGTCGTCGACGACGCCATCGTGATGCTCGAGAACATCGTGCGGCACATCGAGATGGGAAAGAAGCCGCTGCAGGCGGCACTCGACGGGTCGAAGGAGATCAGCTTCACGATTCTCTCGATGACGCTGTCGCTCGTGGCGGTGTTCATTCCGCTGCTCTTCATGCCGGGGCTCGTGGGGCGCCTGTTCCGCGAGTTCGCAGTGACCATCGGCGTGGCGATCCTGGTGTCCGGCTTCGTCTCGCTGACGCTCACGCCGATGCTGGCCGCGAAGTTCCTGCGGGCCGACGACGCGCATGCGCACACCGAGGGCAAGTGGCGCTCGGTGGAGCGGCTCTACCAGAGCACGGAAAACGGCTACATGCGTTCGCTGGGCTGGGTCATGAACCATCGCGGGCTCACGATGGTGTTCAGCGCGCTGATGCTCGTGCTCACGGTCGGCCTGTTCATGTACATCCCGAAGGGCTTCCTGCCGTCCGAGGATACCGGGCGCCTGCAAGGGTCGGTCGAAGGGCCGGAAGGCATCGGCTTCGAGGCGATGGCCGCGAAGGCGCGTGAAGTGGCGGCGATCATCCAGAAAGATGAGAACGTGAAGTTCGTGCTGGCTTCCATCGGTGGTGGTCCGGGCGGAGGAGGCTCCAACAGCGCTCGCCTCCAGTTGACGCTGCAGGATTCCACCGACCGGCCGCACGTCGATCAGGTCATGCGCGACCTCACGCGTGCCACCGCCAAGGTGCCGGGCGTGCAAGTGTTCTTCCGCAATCCGCCGCCGATCAACATCGGTGGCCGTCGCGGCAACAGCGCGTATACGGTGTCACTGCAGGGCCCCGATATCGCGGAGCTGTACAACTCCGCCCGCGCGCTCGAGACGCGCATGCGCGAGCTGCCGCAGCTCGAGAACATCTCGAGCGACCTGCAGGTCGGCAATCCACAGGTGGCGATCGACATCGACCGCGAACGTGCGTCGACACTCGGCATCTCGGCCTCGCAGATCGAGAATGCCCTGTACAACGCATATGGTTCGCGACAGGTCTCGACGATCTACACGCAGACGAACCAGTTCCAGGTCATCTTGGAGCTCAGGCCGGAATATCAGGCTGACCCGGCCGCTCTGAGCCAGCTGTTCATCCGCTCGAGCACCGGCAGCCTGGTGCAACTCGGCTCCGTGGCGCGTTTCTCCAAAGGTGTCGGCCCGCAGAGCATCCAGCACAACGGCCAGCTGCCGGCCGTGTCGATCAGCTTCAACACGCGACCGAACGTGGCACTCGGCGATGCGGTTGCCGCGGTACAAGCAGAAGCGCGCGCGGTACTTCCACCCGACGTGACGCCAGTGCTCTCCGGCGACACCCAAGCGTTCGCCCAGGCACAGAGCGGGCTGCTGGCACTGCTCGTCGTCGCGATCTTCGTCATCTACCTGGTGCTCGGCATTCTGTACGAGAGCTTCGTGCATCCGCTCACGATTCTCTCGGGGCTCCCGTTCGCCGCAGTGGGCGCGTTGCTCACGCTCCTGATCTTCGGCAAGGACCTGAGCGTCTACGCATACGTCGGCATCATCATGCTGATCGGCCTCGTCAAGAAGAACGCGATCATGATGATCGATTTCGCGATCGAGGCCGAACGCGACCACAACATGACGCCGCACGACGCCATCATCGAAGCAGCCCGCGTGCGATTCCGCCCGATCACGATGACGACGCTCGCAGCGCTCATGGGCACGCTTCCGATCGCCATCGGATACGGCGCCGGTGCCGAATCACGCCAACCACTCGGCCTGGCCGTAGTCGGTGGTCTGGCGTTCTCGCAGCTCATCACGCTGTACGTGACACCGGTGGTCTACACGTATCTCGACGAACTCACGCTGAAGCTCAAGAACCGCAAGAAGCGGAAGGCGATGCAGCAGAGCGGCGCGGGAATGCCGGTACCGGCGGCCGGCGACTAATTGCAACAGCCGTAAACGGATAGAAACAGATTCGAGCTGAAACGAAACGGATCTGTCCTGAGCATCGGACAGATCCGTTTCGTTTGTCGTTGTTTCGGTTTTTATCCGTTTACGGCTGTTGCGGTTGAGCGCTCTCTAGAATTCGATCTGCGTCCCCAGCTCCACGACGCGGTTTGGTGGGATACCGAAGAACTCTGTTGCCGACCGGGCATTTCGTGACAGGATTGCGAAGATGACCTTGCGCCAATGTGCCAGGCGGATCGGTTCCTCGCTACGTCCCCGTGTCGGAATCAGGCGCTCGCGTCCAAGGAAGTAGCTCGTTTCCATTGGCTTGGAGCGAATTCCCATCTGGTCTACCACCTCGAGCACCTGCGGCACGTTCGGTGACTGCATGAAGCCGTAGCTCGCCACCACCCGCCAGAACCCCTGGCCCAATGGCATCACGCGGACGCGGTCGGCGTTGCCGACTTCCGGCACGTCCGCCGTCTTCACCGATACCAGCAGCACCCGTTCGTGCAGCACCTTGTTGTGCTTCAGGTGATGTAGCAGCACCGGCGGGACGCCATCGTCGTTGCCCGTCATGAAGACTGCCGTACCAGGCACGCGATGCACGGCGGATTTTTCGACGCCGTCGAGGAACAGGTTGAGCGGGAGCGCGCCCTCGGCGAGTCGCGTATTGAGCAGTCGGCGACCGCGCTGCCACGTCAGCATCAGCATGAACAGGACGACGCCGAGCGCGAGTGGCACCCAACCGCCGTGTGCCACCTTCACGATGTTGGCGCTGAAGAACGCCAGGTCCACCGCGACGAACACCATCGTCAGCAGGATTGCCTGCCACGGCTTCCAGCGGAAGCGCAGTCGCGCCACCACGTAGAAGAGGATCGACGTGATGAGCATCGTGCCCGTCACCGCGATGCCGTACGCCGCCCCCAACGCGGACGTGTTCTGGAAGGCCAGCACCACGATGAGGCAGCCGATCGCGATGAACCAGTTCACTTCCGGAATGTAGATCTGGCCTTCTTCCGTCGTCGACGTGTGGCGCACCTCGAGGCGCGGGATGAAACCGAGCTGAATACCCTGACGCGTGACCGAGTACGCACCCGAAATCATGGCCTGCGACGCCACGATCGCAGCCATCGTCGCCAGGAGCACCAGCGGAATCAGCAGCGCCTTTGGCGCCAGCAGGAAGAACGGGTTCTCCGCGGCCGCCGGCATGCGCACCAGCAGTGCACCCTGCCCGAAATAGTTGAGCAGCAAGGTCGGGAACACCATGATCAGCCACGCGGCTCGAATCGGACGCTTGCCGAAGTGTCCCATGTCGGCATAGAGCGCTTCACCACCGGTGATCACCAGCACGACGGAGCCGAGCACGAAGAACGCGAGCGATCCGTTCGCCTGCGCGAAGCGCACAGCGTGCATTGGATTCACGGCGCCGAGAATCCATGGCGAATGCCAGATCTCCACGGCGCCCAGCGTACCAATGGTCAGAAACCACACCAGCATCACCGGCCCGAACGCCTTGCCCATGATGTCGGTGCCGAACCGCTGCACGGCGAACAGCGACGCCAGGATGGCGATCGTGATCGGAACGATGAAACTGGCGAGGCGCGGCAGGGCGATCTCGAGGCCTTCCATCGCGCCCAGCACCGACATCGCGGGCGTGATGATCCCGTCGCCGTAGAGGAGCGCGGTGCCGAACAGCGCGAGCGCGATGATCCACTTGCCCTTGCCGCTGCCCGACTGTGCTCCGCGCCTTGGGAAGATCAACGCGAGGAGAGCGAACTGGCCGCCCTCACCGCGGTTGTCGGCGCGCAGCACGAAGCTGATGTACTTCACACTCACCACGAGGGTGAGCGCCCACACGATCAGCGAGAGGACGCCGAAGACAGTTTCTCGCGTGGGCTGCAGGCCATACAGTGGCCCGAAGCATTCCTTCAGCGAGTACAGCGGGCTCGTGCCGATGTCGCCGTACACGACGCCGAGCGCCGTGAGCGTGAGGATCGCGAGTCGGCGGCCCGTGGGCTCTTCATCGTTGGTGTTCGGCCGCAGACCGCCCGTCGGCACCGGAAACATCGCGGTCGTGGGCTTGATCTCGACGCCGGGCGGAGCCAGGCCGGCCGAGTTTGCCGTCGTCCGTGGAGTGGAATCGTTTGGCATGGTGCTGGCGCGGAAATGTAGCATGATCGCATTCCGCGAGGAGCGGTGCCCCTGAGAAACGACGCACCCCCGACGACCAGGGTCATCAGGGGTTCGTTTTCCGCGAACGGCGGCGGTCAGGCCACGGGGTGCTTCTTACTCATATCGGAGCGCCATGATCGGGTCGAGCTTGGCCGCGCGTCGCGCGGGCCACACACCGAACACCACGCCGACCACTGCCGAGAAGGCGAACGCGAGAATCACGGACTGCGAGGAGATCTCGGTATTGAAGTTGGCGACCTTGCTCAGCAGCAGCGCACCGCCGCCGCCCAGCGCCACCCCGATCGCACCACCGAGGATGCAGAGCACCACCGCTTCGATCAGGAACTGCAGCAGGATGTTCCTGGAGGTGGCGCCGAGGGCTTTCCGGACACCGATCTCGCGCGTGCGTTCGGTGACCGACACCAGCATGATGTTCATGATCCCGATTCCGCCGACGATGAGCGACACGGATGCGATACCGGCCAGCAGCGAACCGAACACCGCGCTCGTCTCGGCGGCGGTCGTCAGGAAGTCGGACTGGTTGCGGATCTGGAAGTCATCCTCACGCTCACGCGGCAGGCGGTGTTCGCGACGCAGGATCTTCTGCACCTCCGCCATTGCTTCCGGAATCTTTTCCTCGTTCACCGCCAGCACGCTGATCGAGCGGACACGGTCCGTGCCGATCACGCGAAAGCGCGCGGTGTTGAGTGGAATCAGCACCTGGTCATCGGGATTCTGAAACGGTGTCGTCTGTCCCTTCGCCTTGAGCACACCGACCACGGTGAACTGAATGCCGCGAATGCGGATCGACTCACCGATCAGCGCCTGCGCATTCTCGAGGCCCAGGTTCGTCACCACGGCTGGCCCGAGGACGGCGAGTCGCTGCTTGCCGGCATCTTCCTGCGAGGTAAACATGCGGCCCGCTTCGAGCTCGTACTTGCGCACTTCGGGATAATTGGAGGTCGTCCCGATCACCTGCGTACTCGCATTTCGCGAGTTGTACTGCACCTGGAGCTGACGGTTCATCTCGGGCTGGATGGCGGTTATCAGCTCGCCTTGATCCTCGAGCGCTTGCGCATCGGCCATCGTCAGGCGCGCGCGGTCCGCTTCGGAGGCGATGCCACCACCAAAGCGAACCTGACCGGGATTGACGGTGAGCAGCGTCGTGCCCAGCGAGGTGATGCGCGCCTTGATCGCACTCTGTGCACCGCGGCCGATGCCATCCATCGCGATGACCGCGCCGACGCCGATCACGATGCCCAGCATCGTGAGCAGCGAGCGCAGTTTGTTGGCTCGTAGCGCGCCGAGCGCCACGCGGATGACCTCAGCGTACAGCATCAGCGACCTCCGCCAGGCGAACGACCACCGCCACCACCACCCGGGGCACCACCGCCTGCAGGCGCACCACCCGCTGGCGCCGCACGCTGGACACCTGGCACCGTGGTGTTCTGACGCATCCGGTCGTTCTGCTGGTCACGGCGGGCCTGCAGTGCAGCGACGGCGAGCATCGCGACCGTCTCGCCTTCCTTGAGACCGGACAATACTTCGGAGTAGTCGTAATTCGAGGCGCCGAGGCTCACGAGGCGCGGCTCGAACTTGCCTGGAGTGAGCTGCACGTACACCAGCGCCGAACGTGGCCGGGTCACACCGGGGCCACGCGACCCACCGCTGCTACCACCGCTGCGGCCGCCCATGTCACCGGCGTTTCCGCCGGCACTTCCTCGTGCATTTCCTCCTGCGCGAGCGCCCGATGCGTCGCCGCGTCCCTCGCGCTGCGCACCACTTCGGGCCGCGCCCGCTGTCGCGCTTCCCGTGCTGGCATCGACGGCACCACCAGCGCCACCAGCGTTCCCGCCGCGACTACCGCGCGCACCGCTTCCCGCCGATGCACCTGCCGGTGCAGCCATCGCCACCGACTGCGTCGGTGCCGCGTCCGAGTTTGGCCGGCCGGCACCACCACCACCACCACGCGAAGCCGCCTGCATCTCACGGAGCTGCGCTGCGACGGAATCAGGATCGAGCCCCACCATCTCGGCGGTGGTCGCTGCCTCACGGATCGTGCGGACTGCGTCGTTCGACACCGCGACGACGTTCTCGCGCCGGTCCACGAGCATCGACACCTCGCCGTTCATGCCGGGCCTGAGGAAACCATCAGTGTTGTCGAGCGAAACGATGACGGGAAACATCGTCACGCTCTGCTGCACCAGCGCTTGCGGCTCGATCTTTTCCACCACGCCCTGGAACGGGCGATCCGGATAGGCATCGACCGTGACGCGAGCCGGCTGACCGGGGCGCACCTTGCCGATGTCCGTTTCGTTCACGAGCGCACGCACGCGCACCCGGCTCAGGTCGGCCATCGTGAGGAGCGTGGTGCCACCACCCATCGCACTCGTCGCGGACGTGATCACCTGACCGAGCGCCACCGGTTTCGAGATGATGGTGCCACCGACCGTTGCAACGACACGGGCATCCTCCATGCGCTGCTCCGCAAGATCGACGTTCGTGTTCGCGCGGACGACGGCGCCCTGCGCCTGCGTGTAGGCCAGCTGTGCGTTCTCGAACTCCTGGGTGGTGATGATGCGCGTCTTGTACAGCTCGTCCGACCGCTTCTTCTGCGCGAGCGCAACGTCGAGGCTCGCTTTCGCAGACCGCTGGTCGGCAGCCGCCTGGTCGAGCTGATTCTTCATCTCACGCGTGTCCACCTGCACGAGGAGGTCGCCGGGCTTCACCAGCGAACCGGTTTCCACCGGCATGCGCGTGATCAGCCCCGACGCCTTCGACTTCACTTCGATGACGTTGATCGGCTCGATCGCGCCCGTCGCCTGGGCATCGAGCACGATGGTGCGGCGATCCACGACCGATGTCCCGACCGTGGTCAACGCTTCCTTCTTCGCGCCACATGCCGAGAGCAGTGCGCCGAATGCGAGCAGCGCGGCTGCGCGAACATCGCGCGCGATCACAGCTCGCGCCCGATGAGCGAGGACAGCTGCGCGCGCGCGATGCGGCCGTCGAGACGCGCCTGAATGAGTGCCTGACGTGCACCGGTCAGCTGCGTCTGCGACGTGAGCAGGTCGAGTAGCGTCGATGCACCGAGCGCGTAGCGCTGCTGTTGCACGCGCAAGTCTTCTTCAGCGGCCGCAATGGCCTGGAGCTGCACATCGACGCGCGCCTGGGCGTTCTGCACGGAGCGCAGAAACGTCGCGAGGTTCTGTCGGGCGGCCAGACGCGCGTCACGTGTCTGCGCCTCGGCGTTCGTGAGCGCCACGTCGGCGGCGACTGCATTCGCCTCGCGTGTGAACCCGTTGAACACCGGGTACGAGAAGTTGAAGTTGAGCGTCTGGCGGCTCGGGTTCGACCCGCCGACCAGCAGCAGATTGCCACCGGTGAAGCCCGCGCTGTTCTGGTTGAAGTTGTAGTTGTACGACATGCTGAGCGTCGGCAGGTACGCCGACCGCTGCGTCCGCTTGGCCGCGCGCGCAACGGCAAGATTGCTCTCCGCGAGCCGCACCGCTGGACCGGCGTTCACGAGTGCCTCGAGCTCCGCCTCCGACGGCAATGCCGCCAGCACGTCCATCGTGTCTGCCGGCGATGCGGTGAGCGTGACCTGCGATCCGACCACACGCGTCAACGCGGCGTTGGCGACACGCAAGTCGTTCTGCGCGGTGAGGACCGCGAGCTGCGCATTGCCGACCTGAATAACGGAGCGGAGCGAGTCGGACTTCGTGACGACACCCGCTGCGACGCGGGCCGCCGATGCCCGCAGCTGCTGTTCCGCCTGCTCGAGCTGCGAGCGCGCTGCCGCCTCCGATTCGCGTGCGGCGAGCGCCGCGTAGTACTGCTGCTTGACCTGCAGCGACGCATCGAACTGCGCGGCGACGGCGGTCACGTCGGCTACGTCCGCCACAGCACGGTTGCGTCCGATTTCCGAGAAGCGCCGCCCACCGTCGAACAGCTCCAGGTTGGCGCCGATACCGTTGCCATAGCTCCACGGGTTGCCGCTCAGCGACTGCAGCTGACCGGTGAACGTGTTGATGGTGGTGCCGGAGGTACGGCCGCTCGACGCGGTGAGATTGAGATTCGGCATGAGCGCGCCGTACGCTTGGCGGCGCTGGGCGTTCGCGGTGCGGTCGAGCCCTCTCGCCTGCACCACGGCGGGCGAATTGCGCTGCGCGAGGTCGACTGCTTCACGCAGCGATACGGGACGAGCGCCGTCATCGGATGGCGGAGTCTGCGCAAAAAGAGGGGCGGCCATCATGACCGCCCCGGCAATCAACACAGAGTGCAGCTGCTTCATGCGGGGCGCCATCATCGCTTCGCCCCGCGCGTTCTGCGTAAGTTTTCCCGGGCGACCATGGAATCGCGTAACTCCTTGAACAGACGCTGCTGCGTCGTGTCGAGTTGTTGGTTGATGAGGACCCGCGCACTGTCCACGATGGAATCGCGTGCGGGCTCGTAGCGCTTCCAGACCTGCTTCTGGAGCGAGTCGCGCCAGTTGAAGATCGAGTCGACGACCAGTCGCTGCTGCGGCTTCAACTGCACCGCGCGCGCGAATTCCTCGCGCATCGACGATCGGTCGAACTCGCGCGAGTATGGCCGCTTCGTCCAGACGCGCCCGGCGCTGAAGCCGAGTGCGCCGCCGGTGAGAAGCGCGCCCAGCAGGAACATCATGGCGAGCGACTTTTGCTGCTTCATGGCTGTCACCTGACCCTCGCCTACGGGTCGAACGGATCGAGAAACCGTTCCGGCATGTTCTCCGGAAGGCTGTCCCGCGACCGTGCGGTGATGAGGACGGGGATGCCTTCCGGCATCGGCTCGGATCTGTACAGCGCAGCCGTTGCCGCCATGCGCCGCGTTTCCGCGTCGAGCGCCTGTTCGCGCATGATCGTTGCGCCGCTCACGAGCAGTGCTATGGTCGCTGCCACGAGACCAACGGTGCGCCATTCGGCAATGGCGGTCCACCACGCAACGGGAGCCGGGTCCTGCAACCGGGAAACGATGCGGTCCTGGAGAGCCGTCCAGTACTGCTCGTCGCCCGGGGGGGCATACGCGGCGCGCAGCAGCATCGTCACCGAGGGATCAGCTCCCGGGCTCCGCTCCATCGTCGTCCGCTTGAGGTCCTTCATGAATCACTCCGCAAATTGCCCAACTGGCGCCGTAGATGTGCCCGGGCATGGTGCAAATCGGATCGGGCCGTGCCCTCGGGAATTCCGAGAAGAGTGCCGATCTCCGCGTGCTTGTATCCCTCGACGTCGTGCAGCACGATCACTGCGCGCTGCCGTTCGTTGAGGGTTTCGAGCGCCTGCGACAGTCGCATGCGCAATTCATCAGCTTCCGCCGGATCGCGATGCGGAGACGAGAGCGTCTCCGGCAACTCGTCGGCATCCCGCACCTTCTTGCGACGCGCAATATCGAGCGCCGCATTGGCCACGATGCGATGCAACCATGCACCGAAGGCCTGCTCGGGACGGAATCGCTCGAGTGCGCGGAAGGCGTGCAGAAATGCTTCCTGCACCGCATCCTCCGCGTCGTCGTGCGACAGCACGATCGCTCGCGCGACGGCATATGCCCGCCGCTGGTGACGTCGCACCAGCCCGGCAAAGGCAAGGCCGTCACCCTGCTGCGCAGCCAGCACGAGCCCGCGCTCTTCCAACACCTCCGGAGACGCCGAGGGCAGAGATGCCGGTGGCAACTCACTCACGACCGGCACCAGCTGCACCACACGCTCCGACGTCGCGCGAGGTACCCCGGATGACACCGGCGCATCACGCCCGGCCCGCCCCGTCGCTCCGTCCCTGATTCCTGCGCGCGCGTTGCCCGTGGAGGGCCTCACGGCAGAGATGGGAAGAGCGAGAGAAGTCATTTCGGGGTCGGTTGGTTGCATCTGAGCTACGCACCCCCGTCAGGTGGCGTTGAGGACGAACCAGACAGCCCGAGTGGGCCGGCAATTTCGCGCATCGCCGCCAGAACGATTCCAATGTGCTCCTCGAGTGGTATACCGAGCGCGTCTGCGCCCTGCACAATGTCGTCGCGATTGACGCCGCGGGCAAAGGCCTTGTCCTTCATCTTCTTCCGTACCCCGGAGACGTCGACATCGGCGATCGCGCGGGATGGTTTGACGAGCGCAGACGCGGTGATTAACCCCGTGAGTTCGTCGCTGGCGAAGAGGGCCTGCGCCATACGCGTGACCCGAGGCACGCCCGTGTAGTTGGCGTGGCCGAGCACCGCGTCGCACACGTCCTCCGGCCAGCCGAGCGTCCGAAGATGGCGCACACCCTCGGCCGGGTGCTCTGCGTCCGCCGCCTGCGCGGCATTCGGGAAGCGTTCGTAATCGAAGTCATGAATCAGCCCTGCCAATCCCCAACGCTCCTCGTCTTCCCCGAAATGCCGGGCATAGGCGCGCATCGCCGCCTCGACCGCCAGCATGTGCTTTCGGAGCGAGTCGCTGGAGGTCCAGGACGCCATGAGGGTGAGGGCGGCGGAACGGGTTGGCATGAAGGCGGAAGCTGAAGGGCAGAGGCGGAACGGCGGAAGCGGAACCGCAGAGGCGGAACGGCGGAAGCGGAAACGTGGAAGGGCGACGCTTGTGCGCCGCCCTTCCACGTTTGACCAGCGATTGGAATCAGGCGATGGTGCGCGGAGATTCCCACGTTACGGAGGCGCCTGGCTTGGCCTCGGCCTCATGCGACTCGAACTGCTTGTTTGTCCAGAGGACGATGCCATACAGGATGGCGCCGATGAAAATGCCGCCGCCGATCAGTCCAACAAATGCGGCACCCGTGTCGCTGCCGCCCGTGGTGTTCTTGCTCATGGCAGGAAGGGTAGAAGTCAGTCGACGTCGGTGACGCGCACCGAGATCATGTTGTCGTTCGGTGCGATCGACGGGAGGAACTCGAGCCCCTTCGTCACCTTGCCGAACACCGTGTGCACACCATTGAGGTGGCGCGTGTTCGACTCGCTCAGCACGACGAAGAACTGGCTGCCGCCCGTGTTCTTGCCGGCATGCGCCATCGAGAGCGCACCAATCGCATGCTTGTGCGGATTTCCCTTCGTCTCGCACTCGATCATCCAGCCCGGGCCACCGGTGCCCACCCGACGATCGCCTTCGGGCAGATCACGGGACAACGGGTCTCCGCCCTGGACGACGAAATCAGGAATCACGCGGTGAAACTTCACGCCATCGTAGAAACCCGAGTTCGCGAGCTTCTCGAAGTTTTCCACGGTCTTGGGCGCCTCCGCCGGGTACAGCTCGGCGACCAGGGTGCCCTTGTTGGTTTCGAACGTTGCGACCTTTGCCACGATATGACCTCGAAATCGAAATGAACCGGAAAGCAGGGAAGCTAGCGAGAAATCTTCACTGCGGAAACCGCAATGGCGGCTGGCGCCAGAGGCCGATGGACCGACTCGCTCCGGGCCGTCAATCGCCCAGGATTCCGGCGCTCGGACAGACATCGTTCAGGACGCATTCGCCACAGGCCGGCTTGCGCGCGAAGCAGACCCGGCGGCCGTGCCAGATGAGCAGGTGGCTGAGCATCGCCCATGACTCCCGAGGGAAAAGCGGCATGAGCTCCAACTCGATGCCCACCGGATCAGGCAACCGTGTGAGGCCGAGCCGACGGCTCAGGCGCTGCACGTGGGTGTCGACGACGACGCCGTCGTTGATCCCGAAGGCGTTGCCCAGGATCACGTTGGCGGTCTTGCGCCCGACACCCGGGAGCGCGACCAGCAGCGGAATCGTGGTCGGCACATTTCCGGAATGCTCGGCGACGAGTGCACTGGCCATGCCGATCAGGCTCTTCGTCTTCGCGCGGAAGAATCCCGTGGAGCGCACGATCTCTTCCACCACCAATGGGTCG
>DASQZA010000186.1:0-19009 GCA_035638935.1 Gemmatimonas sp.
GCAGCGGTGGATGCACGCCTGAACTCCACCTCCAACCCGCCCGACCATCAGTAAAAGCAAGCTGCATATGAGCTTGCTAGCTGCGAGCCAGCCCTCTCTCAGTCAGGGCTGCGCCTTCCTTCGATCCTTCCGTATGGTTGAGCTCGTATTGGTACGGGTTCTGCCTTATCACTCGGCAGACTGGTCCATTCGGAACGGTCGAGTTTATCCTGGAAGGTATGAGGTTCTTCATGTTCTCCATCGCTCAACTTCAGCTTCGGTCGATCGCACGAACCGTTGCGCTGGCTGCGCTACTCGCTCCGGCCACCATGGCCGCACAGACCGGACAAGTCATCGGTGGCAGCGGCCTGAGCGCGCTCGGCGATACCACTTCCTGGAACACGTCCAGCGTTCAGGCCGGCGGCCAGATCGGCGTGAGTACGCTGAATCCGCGACTCGGCTACGGTGGTTATGGGAGCGCGTCGCTCGAGATGTCGGTGACGGGCCAGGCGAGCGGTGGGGAGTACCCGGACTGGGCCTTCTGGTATCGCTATCAGGATGGATCCGCCGGTGCGAGCAAGCACACGATGCCAGGCTTCGGTAGCCTGGCCAATCTGAGCTCGATGTCGTTCGACTGGTATCGCGCCTACATGCCCGGTTGGAACGCCCCGAGCGTCGCTGGCGAGCCATCTGGCGAGGCGATCCCGCCCATCGACTGGGCGTACAAGACACCGGTCGTTCGGCTGCAGCTTCGGGAAGAACGCAATGGCGTGCTGACGTTCAGCGAGTTGATCTGGGAAGGCTATTACAACCAGTGTTCGCTCGGTCCGAGCGTGAACTGCGCCGAGAACGTGACGCCGATCGATACATGGGTCAGCCAGTCGGACATGCAGGACGACAATTTCTGGTACATCCGCCACGCGGAAGTGGGGGAAGTGGCGCAGTACGGTCAGAAGGGCGAGTGCCTCGAGAGCATGAGCTTCTGGGAAGGCGGCATCACGGCGAACTCGACGAGCGGCTTGTTCGGTGATGGGGGCTGCTTCTCCGCGGCGACGGTCGACGTCATCGGAATCGCCGTGGGCGTCGGCAGCCAGTGGCCGCTCCCGTACCACGCGTTCGTGGACAACGTGCGCCTCGGTTTCGGCGGGTCGGAGCTGCAGCGAGGGTTCGCCGACGAGTCGTATTCACTGGATGCGAACTTCGACATGATTCCGAGCTCGGCGGTCCCGGAGCCGTCCAGTTACGCACTGATGGCGGCGGGCCTGATGGCGGTCGGTGCGGTCGCACGTCGGCGTCGAGGGTCCGCGCGGCCGGAGTAAGGCCGGAGCAAGGCCGCGGAGCAAGGCCGGAGTAAGCCGGGAGCAAGCGCGAAGGACAGGAGCGCACGGGCAAAGCAAAAACAGTGACCCAAGGTGCCGGGAGCGTGACCGGCACCAGCCGGACTCGTCTGAATGGGAGCAATCTCATGCATACGCTGCCGGCCGTTGGTCGGCCGCGACGCCCCGGCCCCGCCCAATGTCCCATCCGCACTCACGTCGCACCGTCTGCCTCGTCATCGGTACACGACCGGAAGCCATCAAGATGGCGCCGGTCGTGGCGGCGATTCGCGCCCATCCGTACCTCGACGCACTGGTCGTAGCCACGACACAGCATCGGGAGATGCTCAAGCAGGCGCTCGACGTGTTCGGGATCGTGCCGGACGTCGACCTGGGCCTCATGCAGAACGGGCAGAACCTTGGCGTGTTCACATCGCGGGCGCTCCAGTCGCTCACCGATTGCTTCATCGAACGCCAGCCGTCCTTCCTCTTGGTGCAGGGGGACACGTCCACCGTGACCGCCGCGGCACTCGCCGCCTTCTATCAAGGCATTCCGATCGGGCACATCGAAGCGGGCCTCCGTTCCTTCGACTTGAGCAGCCCCTTTCCGGAAGAGGTCAACCGTCGCATCGCGACATGCACCGCGAACATTCATTTCGCGCCCACGGACGAGGCACGCAGCAACCTGGTGAGCGAAGGGATTCCGGAAGGCGACGTGTTCGTCACCGGCAACACCGTCGTGGACGCGCTCCAGATGGTGGCCCCGCTCGACCGGTTCGAGACGGCCGCACTGAACGACGTGCCGTGGACGACGCGCCGGGTGCTGCTGGCGACCGTACACCGTCGCGAATCGATGGGCGAACATCTGCACGCGATCTGCGATGCGCTGCTGCAGATCGTCAGCTCGCAGAATGTGGACATCGTCTTTCCCGTGCACCTCAATCCGCGGGTGCGTGACATCGTGATGCAGCGACTGTCCGACAACCCGCGCATTCATCTGTTCGGCCCTCTGCCCTATCCGGACCTGCTCGAGACCATGCGCCGCGCGTATCTCGTGCTCTCCGATAGCGGTGGCATCCAGGAAGAGGTGCCGTCGTTCCGAAAGCCCATCCTCATCCTGCGCGACTGCACGGAGCGTCCGGAGGTCGTGCACGCTGGATTCGGAGAGCTCGTCGGCACCAACACCAACGTCATCGTGTCGCGCGCAGCGGCGCTTCTCACCGACGTCCGGTTGTATGCATCGCGTGTGTCCGGCCCCAATCCATTCGGCGACGGGCATGCGGCGACCCGCATCGCGGACATCGTCGACCACACGCTGCGCTTTCCGAGCAAGGAACGCGGCCCGCGGCGCCTCGATCGGGGCCAGGTGAACGCGACGCTCGAACGGCTCGCGAACAATGCGGCCTGACCTTCGCTCGCGGCGAGGCTCGACGTCGATCGGCGGCGTCCTCGCCATCGCGCTTGCACGCGCGTTCGCGGGCGCGTTCGCGGGCGCGTTCGTGTGTGCAACGGTGCTGCCTGCACAGGCACCGCTTGCCGGCGGGATACCGGGCGGGTGGGTGGAAGCGAATGCGCTGTATCAGTCGGTCTCGAACGGATTCGGCGACTGGCAGGGCGCCTACCTGCGCGCGGTACGTCCATCGGCGCGCGACACCTGGTGGGCCGACGTGCTCGCGCTCGAGGCATTCACCGAGCGGGGCACGCAGGTCGGCATCACCCAGCGCCACGACTGGTCACCGCGCGTCTTCCAGATGATCGGCGCCTCGGTCGGCAGTGGTGCGTCCATCATGCCGCGTGTGCGTGCCGACGGCACGGTCGGTGTTCGCCTCGGCGATCGCCGGCAGTGGCAGACATCGGTCGGCGCGTCGTATGTGAAGTCGGTGTCCGAACTGTCCGATGTCGCGGGGATTGCATCGGTTGCGTGGTATGCGCCTCACGCGCTCATGCTGGAAACGGGGGTGCGCTACAACGTGAGCCGCCCGGGGAACATCCGCTCGCACCGCCTCATCAACTCCGCGAGCTGGACACCTACCCCGCGCCGCACACTCTCGGCACGTGTCATCGCCGGATCGGAAGGCTGGCAGACGCTGCGTTCCGGCACGACGCTCGTGAGCTTTCACTCCCAGGAGTATGCCCTGGCCTGGCGTCAGCTCGTTGCCGGTCCCGTTGCACTGAGCCTGCAAGGCGACTTTTATCGCAATCCGTTCTACACACGTTCCGGAGTGACGCTCGGTGTCGCGCGTTACTGGTAGGCCGTCCCGGCGCCTCGACGTGTCGCGCGATCTCGGCCATCGCGGTGGGCGCATTGCGCCCCATCGCGCAATGATCGGGCTCGAGATCTCGGGCTGGCTGGTGGTGGACCTGCTGGTGCTGCCGGCCATGTTCATGACCGCCGTCTTCGTGTCGCTCGATTCGCTGCTCGACTTCTGGCGGTGGGCGCTCGACTTCGCGCGCGTGCCGCTTGGCCTCCCGGGTGTGGTTGCCACACGTGTGGTCGAAGTGGGCCCGGTGGCCGTCGCCGTGCCGTACTACACGACGGAATCACTCTGGCCGTCCGCGCTCGACATGCGTTCGGGATGGATCGTGGTCGCCGTACTCGCGCTGCTCGGAGTACTGATGCGAGGACGCCTGACGCCCATCGGTTATTTCCTGCGCGCGCTTAGCGTCATACAGCTCACGGCGCAGGTGTGGTTCACGTTTGCCGCGCCGCCCTTCACGTACGCGCTGTCGCAGTATGTCGCGGGCCTCCTGGTGTGCGGCGTCGTGATCCTGCTGCTCGCACCCCTGCTCGTCGCCTTCACGTACTTCATCTTCGACTTTCCCCTCTGGCAGAAGCTGCTCCTGGCATCGCTGCTGCTGCTGCACCTCGCGGTGTTCCTGCCGCTGCAGGCGATGGTGCACGCATGGATCGTGCACCGCGCATCGCTGCTGGCGATGCCGATGCTCTTTCTCGTGTTCGGCGTGCTCCTCGACGTCTTCGTGTACGTCGCGCTGTACGGCTGGGGCATGAGCTGGCGCTCCGATGGGGTGCTCGATTCGGTCGATCGCCGTTCGCCGGCACCCGCATGATCGTCACGCTCGCCAACATCGGCCTGTGGACGGTCGTCGCGATCCTCGCGATCTACACGCTACGTCACTACTTCTTCACGCTCAACCGCCTGTTCGGGCGGCATCGCCAGCCGTACGTCGACGTGATTCAGGCTGACTGGCCGGCGCTGACGGTATTCGTGCCCGCGCACAACGAGTCGCGCGTGATTCGCGATTCGCTCGAAGCGCTCCTGAATGTGGACTATCCACGAGAGCGGTTGACGATCGTGCCGGTCGACGACCGGTCGGTGGACGATACGCGCGCGATACTGCTGGAGTACGCCGCGGCGTATCCCGACCGCATCAAGCCATTTCTTCGCGACGACGGCATTCCGGGAAAGGCGGCTGCACTCGCCGACGCGATGGCCGCGCACGAGTCTGCGATCTTCATGGTGTTCGATGCCGACTACATCCCCGGCGTGCGTCTGCTGAAGCAACTCGCGGCACCCTTCTTCGACGCCGAAGTGGGCGCGGTGATGGGGCGTGTCGTACCGCTCAACGTCGGGCGTTCGATGCTCACGCGGCTGCTCGATCTCGAGCGCGCAGGCGGGTATCAGGTCGACCAGCAGGCGCGCATGAACCTGCGCCTCATTCCCCAGTACGGCGGCACCGTAGGCGGTGTGCGCCGAGTGGCGCTCGAGCAGGTCGGGGGCTGGCGGGTGGACTCGCTGGCGGAAGACACCGACCTGACCGTGCGGCTCGTGATGAACGGCTGGGATGTCGTCTACCAGAACCGTTCGGAGTGCTACGAGGAAGTACCCGAGACGTGGGATGTGCGCATCCGGCAGATCCAGCGCTGGGCCAAAGGGCACAACCAGGCGCTGGTGCGCTACATGTCGGCCCTCATGCGGAACCGCCGCGCGCTTCCCTGGTGGCAGGTGTTCGATGGGGTGCTGTTGCTCGGCGTGTTCGTGGTGCCGCTCGTGTTGCTGGTGGGATGGGTGTGCACCGTGACGCTGTTCTACGCCGGGTATCCGCCCAGCTGGGGGCGCCTCACCGTGCTCGCGATCAGTTCGTTCAACACGATCGGTAACTTCGCCGCGTTCTTTCAGGTGGCCGCGGCCAGCCGTCTCGACGGATCACGCGAGCGCATCCGCATGCTCCCATTTCTGCTGCTCGGCTTTCTCGTGAGCACATTCTCCGTGGCACGCGCATCGTTGTCGCGTGCGTCGTGGTTGCGCGGCCGGCCGGTGGAGTGGCAGAAGACAGAGCGGTTTCGGGCTCCGCGCAGTGGCGGGCGGGCGGTACGCGCGGGCAGTAGCGCCGCAGGCATCGACGACGAACCGCAGTCGGGCATGGGAGGAAACGCCGCGTGACCCTGCAAACTCCGCTGGCCGCTGCGCCTCCGGCAATTGCGCCCGGACTCGCCTTCGCCCTGCTCATGGCGGCAACGCTGCTCTGGATCGCCCTTCCCTTCCTGCCCGCGATGTTCGAACTGCTTCGCCCACGCGATGCGGCACCACTCGACGCGGTGGGCACCGATTCGGGGAGTCTCACCTACTTCGCAACTTCATTCACCGAACGCATGGGCGCGGAAGGTGTGTTTGGCGCAGTGCCGCCAGGGCGACTTGCGGACGGGCGCGGGTTGCGGCTGCACTCCGCGCGTACGCCACTCACGGTGTCGACGGCAGTACAGTCCGATGTGCTGCTGCTCGAAGACGACACCGCGCTTCCGGACGGCACCCACTGCTCTGCGGAGTGTCTGTCGCGCGAGGACTTCAACGCCGGCGACCGATGCAACTTTCGCGCAGTGCTCGGCGGCCGCCATGTGCGATTGGGCACTGGCACCGTCGTGCAACGCTGGGTGCATGCAGCGGGAACGCTCGATGTGGGCGTCGGTTCCCGCCTCATTGGGCGCGCGACGGCCGACGATGACATCATGCTCGCGTCAGACGTGCAATTCGACCGGCTCGATGCAGCGATGGTGCGCGTCGGCACGCGCCAGCCGCAGGACACGACGACACTGCCCGTCAGCGCATTCACCCCATACATCCCCGAGGGTGCGTTGCCGTTGGGTACGGGCTACTGGCGCGTCACGGGTGATCTCACCGTGCCCCCGGGAAGCGCGCTGTCGGGTTCGGTGATCGTGCTTGGCAACGTGCGCATCGGCGACGGTGCGCGGGTGGATGGTGCGATCAAGGCGCATGGTACACTCACTGTTTCCCCGCGCGCCGTGGTGACGGGTGCGCTGTCGGCGCGTTCGCGCATTGCGATCGAGAACGGTGCACGCGTCAGTGGCCCGGTGATCTCCGAGACGGAGATTGCCGTCGGTGCCGCGGTCGTTGGCACACCGGGGCAGCGCACCACGGTGACCGCGCCGCTCGTGGAGCTGCGCAATGGTGCGACGGTGTACGGTGCCGTGATGTCGGCCGATGGCGGCGTGACGACGACGTAGCAGGGTTGTGCAGCACTTCAGGCTGCGAGGCGCGCGTCAGCCCCCGCGCTTGACCACCGACAACCGTGTGACCGCTGAATCGAAAGCCGTTCGCATCGCATCGTCGGAGCTCACGCGGCGCGTGAGCTGGTGGAATGCCGCTTCGGTCAGCTTGTGCTCCTGCAGGATGCGTTGTGTGCCCGTCCGGAGCTTCTCCCGTAGCGCCAGCAGGAGCTCCGGGCGCTTGTTCCGCGGGTCGGCCAGCTCCGCATGCACTCGATCGCGAAAAACCGACACGGCGATATGTGCTCCCACGAACTGCTCGAACGCCGCAGTGCCGAGCACCGTATCCGGCGCGGAAGGCATAACCGACTGCCCAGAAGACGGTGGCACCGGCGGACCGGCGCTCTGCGCCGCCAGGGGCGACACGGCCAAAATCGAGACCGTGCCGAGCATCGCACTCAAAGCTGTGACGCGGAGCGTATGCATGAGCACCGGGAGCGCAGGGAAACCAGGAGAGTGAGGTACATCTTCGTTTCAACACTGCGAGGGCCGCACGCGTTCGTCAAGCAAGGCCGGCGCGCCCCTTGCCGTGTTCCCGCTTTACCGCATCTTTCGAAGGCAACACCTCCCTCCGCTGGACGATGGCCTCGCCACAAGGACGACGATGCGAACGCTGCTTGCCTTAGCGATTCTGCTTGCTACCATCCTCGTCCTCCCGGATGACGTAGGCGCCCGAAAACCAGTCGCGCTCGATCCCGTCGCGTCGGATTCCGTCGTGAATCAGTACTGTGGACGCTGTCACAGCGAATCGCAAAGGCGTGGCAATCTCTCGCTTGCGGGCTTCAAGGTGGGTTCGGCACCGATGCAGGCGGAGGTGGCCGAGAAGATGGTCGCGAAACTGCGCGCCGGGTTGATGCCGCCGGCGGGATCGCGGCGGCCGTCTGCCGACACGATCGATGCTCTCGTTGGCACACTCGAGCGGTTGCTGGATTCCGCGGCAGCCAAGCACCCGAACCCGGGCAGCCGCACGTTCCAGCGATTGAACCGCGCCGAGTACCGGGTGTCGGTGAAGGATCTGCTCGGCCTCGACGTCGACCCGGCGGTCTATCTGCCGCCCGACACCAAGAGCGAGAACTTCGACAACATCGCCGACGTGCAAGCGCTGTCGCCCACGCTACTCGATGGGTACCTGCGTGCGGCGAGCGACATCAGCTGGCTTGCACTTGGCAACCCGAAGGCGACCGTCGCGGCGCACACCTACACGGTGTCGAAGCTTGCTTCGCAGGTCGACCATGTGGAGGGCGCACCGTTCGGATCGCGCGGCGGCATCTCGGTGATGCACACCTTCCCGGCCGACGGCGAATACCGGATGGACGTCAATTTCTTCCACGAGACGACCGGCGCGTTCGCGGGGGGGCTTGCCCGCGGTGAACAGCTCGAGCTCTCCGTCGACGGTGTGCGCACCGCGCTGCTCGACATCGATCGGTTCATGCATGCATCCGATCCGAACGGTGTGGCGATGTCGGCACCGGCAGTGCGCATCACTGCAGGCCCTCACCGCGTATCGGCGGCATTCGTTCCGCCCGCTTTCCAGGGCGTGGTACAAGACCTGATTTCTCCGCTCAAGTATTCATTGAGCAGCACGTCGAACGCGACGGCGTATGGGTTCTCCCTGCTCCCGCATCTGCGCGAGTTGACGATCAAGGGGCCGATCACGACGACGGGCGTATCGGAGACACCGACGCGGAAGCGCATCTTCACCTGCAAGTCGGCGATACCGGCGACGTCGCGGCCCTGTGCAGAGACGATCCTGAACCGGCTTGGCTCGCAGGCCTATCGTCGGCCGCTGACGGCGGAAGACCGGCGCAGCTTGCTGGCGCTGTACGATGCCGGGAGCGCCAACGGCGCCGAATTCGAGTCCGGCGTGCGCACAGCGCTCGAGGGTATTCTCGCCAGTCCTGATTTCGTGTTCCGCTTCGAACGCGCACCGGCCTCGGCCACACCGGGCACCGCGTACAAGCTGGGCGACCTCGAGCTCGCGTCTCGTCTTGCGTTCTTCCTCTGGTCGGCCCCGCCCGACCGGGCGCTGATCAGCGCCGCGTCGCACGGCACGCTCTCGCAGCCCGCGGTGCTCGAGCGCCAGGTGCGGCGCATGCTCGCCGATCCTCGGGCCGATGCGCTTGCGACACGTTTTGCCGCGCAGTGGCTGCGCCTACCGGATCTGGACGTCGTGCAGCCGGACATCCGGCAGTACCCCGACTTCGACGAGGGGCTGCGCATCGCGATGCGCCAGGAAACCGAGCACTTTTTCGCGAACCTGGTGCGGAAGGACCGCAGTGTGCTCGAGCTGTACAGTGCCGACTACACGTTCGTGAACGAGCGGCTCGCACAGCACTACGGCATGCCGAATGTGTCAGGCCCGGCGTTCCGTCGTGTGCAGTACACCGACAGCGTCCGCCGCGGCGTGCTCGCGCATGCGAGCGTGCTCACCCTGACATCGCACGCGACACGCACATCGGCAGTCGAGCGTGGCAAGTGGGTGATGGAAGTGATGCTCAACAGCCCGCCGCCACCGCCGCCGCCGGGCGTTCCCGACCTCGAGGCCACCCCCGGCGTTCATGCCGGACGTACACTCACTGTGCGCGAACGCATGGAAGAGCACCGCAAGAGTCCATCGTGCAGCTCGTGTCATCGCATGATGGATCCCATCGGTCTCGCCATGGAAAACTTCGATGCGACCGGCCGCTGGCGCGTGCGCGACAACGGCATGCCCATCGACTCGCGTGGCGAGCTGTGGGACGGCAGTCCGGTGAAGAGCTTGCCCGAGCTGCAGCGGGCGTTGCTGCTGCGACACGAAACGCTGCTGCGCACGTTCACGCGCAACCTGCTGTCGTATGCGACCGGCCGGCGGGTGCAGGCACACGACATGCCGACGATCCGGAAGATCGTGCGCGACGCATCGGGCAAGGACAATCGCATGTCGGCATACATTCTGGGTGTCGTGCAAAGCCCCGCCTTCCGGATGCAGCGGGTTCCGGAAGCGGATCCCAGGTCCAAGGCGAATACATCGTCTTCTTCTTCGCTCCGCTGAGGCGACCCACATGGCCAACGTTACCCGCAAGCCCCTCGCCCGTCGCACCTTCCTGCAGGGAATGGGCGCCATGGTGGCCCTGCCCTATCTCGATGCCATGCGTCCCACAGGCCTGGGGTCGGGAGGCCGGCTCGCCTCTGCGGCCGACCCGACGCGCATGCTGTTCATGGAAATGGTGCACGGCGCAGCCGGCTGCAGCCCGTACGGTCTCGCCGAGCATCTCTGGGCACCGCCGACGACCGGAGCGAAGTTCGATCTCAGTGGCACGTCGCTGTCGCCGTTGGAGCCGTGGCGGAAGTACCTGACGATCATCAGCAATACCGACGTGCGCATGGCGGAAGCGTACAAGTCGGAGGAAATTGGTGGTGACCACTTCCGGTCGAGTGCCGTGTTCCTCACGCAGGCGCACCCGACGCAGACCGAAGGCTCCGACATTTTCGTCGGCACATCGCTCGACCAGCTGTATGCGCAGCGCTTCGGCATGTCGACGCCGATCCCGTCGATGCAGCTGTGCATCGAGCCGCTGGATCGCGGCGGCGGATGCGCCTACGGTTACTCGTGCATGTATACCGATTCGGTGAGCTGGGCATCGCCGACGGAGCCGCTGCCGATGATCCGCGATCCGCGTGTTGCCTTCGAACAGCTGTTCGGCACGGGTGGCACGCCGGCCGAGCGCGCAGCCCGTACGAAGAGCACCGGCAGTGTGCTGGATTGGATCACCTCGCGTGTCGGGCAGCTCAAGCGCGAGCTCGGCGCAAGCGATCGCGCGCGCATGGATCAGTACCTCGACAACATTCGCGAGATCGAGCGGCGCATTCAGCACGTCGAAGCGCGCAACTCGAGCGGCGAGGTCCGTGAGCTTGCCGGTGCGCCGACCGGCGTGCCGGACTCGTTCGGCGAACATGTGAAGATCATGTTCGACCTCCAGGTGCTGGCGCTGCAGAGCGACATGACGCGTGTGTTCACATTCAAGCTCGGTCGCGACGCCTCCGCTCGTGTATATCCGGAAAGCGGAATCGCAGCGGGATTTCACCCCGCGTCGCACCATGGCAACAATCCGGCACGCGTGAAGGATTTCGCCGAGATCAACAGATATCACGTGAGCCTGCTGCCCTACCTGCTCGAAAAGCTCAGCACCACGATGGACGGCGACAAGTCGCTGCTCGAGAAGACGGCGATCGTGTACGGCTCACCGATGTCGGACAGCAATACACACAATCATCGTCGCTGCCCACTCATCGTGCTCGGCGGCGCCAATGGCAAGCTCGGTGGCAATCTTCATCTCCGGGCACCAGACGGAACGCCGATGGCGAACGCCATGCTTGGCATGATGCACGCGCTCGGCATGGACGACATGCACACGTTCGGCGACAGTACAGGCGAGTTCACCTTCTGATCAGTGGGCGGAGCAGGCGGATGACAATTTCTTCCACGTCTCACTCGCTGGTCTGGGCTGCGGCCGCGCTGGTGGTCGGCGCACCGGCATCATCAGACGGGCTTCTGCTGTCGGCGGGCGTCCGGGAGCCTCACACGGCGCCCGTTGCAGTTCGCGCGGCATCACCCGTCGTCGCGCCGGTAGCGGATGCGGCGATGCGCGGTGATGTCGCGACTGTTCGCGCACTGTTGCGGTCGGGTGCCAATGTCAACGCTGCGCAGGGCGACGGCATGACGGCGTTGCATTGGGCCGCCAATCGCGGCGATGCAGTGCTCGTACAGCTGCTTCTCAACGCTCGCGCGAGCGTAACCGCGACCACGCGCATCGGGGGGTATACCCCTTTGCACATCGCCTCGCAGGTGGCGAACGCCGCGGTGGTGAAAGCGCTGCTTGGGGCGCGCGCCGATGTGAAGTTTCCGAGTACGGACGGCGTCACGGCCCTGCACTTTGCGGCGATGGGCGGGGATACTGCCATCGTCGCGGCGCTCGCCCGTGCCGGTGCCGACGTGAATGCCGCCGAGCCCGCGTGGGGCCAGACGCCGTTGATGGTCGCCGCCGGAAAAGGGCGAGCTGATGCGGTGCGATGGCTACTCGCGCACGGCGCAAACGCGCGTACCGCCGCGAGAACGATGGACCCGATGGCCAGCGCGGCGCAGGACCGACAGGCCAAGCAGAAGCGAAATGCCGTGCTGGCACAACTGCGCGAACAGGAGGGCCAGGCCAAGAATCTTGGTTGGCAGCCGAAGTCCGAGCATGTGCAAGCAGCCGTGAAAGCAGCACTCGTGGTCGAGCGCGAAAGCGCCAATTCTGCGGTGATGGCCAGTGCCGCGGCCGCGACCGCGGCTGAGGAGGCACGCCTGGCCGCGCAGGGTGGTGCCGGGCTCGATGACGACTCCCCTGGCTACACCGAATTACTGGGCCTGCAGGGCGGGCATACGGCGCTGCTGCTCGCCGTGCGTGAGGGGCATCTGGAAACGGTCGATGCACTCATCACAGGTGGCGCCGACATCAACCAGACCAGCGCTGGCGACCATACCAGCCCATTGCTCATGGCTGCCATCAACGGCCAGTACGATGTCGCGATGCGTCTGATCGCGGCCGGAGCCGATCCGAACATCGCGAGTGATGCTGGTGCAACGCCGCTGTTCGGCGTGCTGAACAAGGAGTGGGCTCCCACGTCGCGCACGCCGCAGCCGGCGTATCACCTGCAGCAGAAGGCCGCATATACGGATGTCATGGCGGCACTGCTCAAGGCGAAAGCCGATCCGAATGCGCGGCTCAAGCGCTCGCTCTGGTACACCACGTACAATCGCGACAACCTGCGTGTGGACTTCACGGGCGCGACGGCGTTCTTGCGCGCTGCGTACGCGACCGACGTCGTCGCCATGAAGATGCTCCTCGCGGCAGGTGCTGATCCGAAGATCGGGACACTTCGCGGAGCGGTACGTGCGCGGCGCGGTGCAGGTGCGGGTGCAGCCGATACCGGTGCTCGAAGGCTCGATCCCTCCGGTCTTCCACCCGTACCGGTCGGTGGAGTCGGCGTGCTGCCGATTCATGCGGCTTCGGGCGTCGGCTACGGGCAGGGGTTTGCCGCGAACGATCACCGACATGTGGCCGAGGGTTGGATGCCCGCCGTGAAGTTTCTGGTCGAAGAGCTGGGAGCGGACGTCAACGCGCGCGATTTCGCCGGCTACACGCCGTTGCATCATGCCGCGGCGCGTGGAGACAACGAGATGATCAAGTATCTCGTGTCCAAGGGAGCCGATGTCATGGCGGTCGCCCGCAACGGGCAGACGACGGTCGACATGGCGAACGGTCCAGTGCAGCGCATCTCACCATATCTGGATACGGTGAAGCTGCTCGAGGGCATGGGCGCCAAGAACAACCATAAGTGCGTGGCGTGTTGAGCCTCTGCTGATTGGTGACGACAAAGGGGGCACGGCGAAGTCTCGCCGTGCCCCCCTTTTTATTCGCTCTGCTTCAGCGCTGTCACGGCGTACCGGTCTTCAGCGTGCGGTACTGCGCGACGGCAAAATCGACCTTCTGATCGATCGCGATCTTTCCGATCGCGGCTGATGCCTTCGTCGGATCGCCCGTGACTCCGGCGTCCGGGCTGCCGCCGCCCGGCATCAGCTTGTCCGTGCGAATGCCTGCCGCATGCACGTACAAAAGCTGAGACGTGTCGCTCGTGCCCGCGTGGCTTCCCACCGTGGCCGCGTCCCATCCAAACGTCTTTTGCAAGTACTCGCGAATGGCGATACGACCTTTTTGGTAGTAGTCCACCAGCGCGTACACGCGGACGCCACTGCCCTTCCATTCCTCGTTCAACGCGTTCGCGACGTTCGTGAGCCCCTGCTGATTCCCGCCGCTGTCGCCGATCAGCAAAATGTCAGTGAACCCATGCGCCCGCAGCGAACGTACTCCCGCATCGAGCACGCGCTCGTACGCCGCCTGCGGCAGCGAGATCACGCCTGGCTTCGCACCGAAATCAGGGCGCTTGTAGTCGCCTTCCGGGACGTATTGGATCGTTGGCGCGACCAGCGTCTTGCCGATCCGTTCCGCTATCTGTCCCGCGGCAAAGCTCACGATGTAGTTGTGCTTGCCGAGGATCATGTGGGGGCCGTTCTGTTCGGTTCCGCCGGTGGGAATGATGGCCGCGCGACTGCCGCCCTGAATTGCGTCGCGCACCTCTGTCCACGTCATGCCTTCGATGTAGGGCGCCTGGTCTGGCACCGCACTGGCCTGCGCGTCGAGAGTCCCACGAACCGGCAGGAGAGACGCCACCCCCAGGACAACCCACGCGGTACGATGACGCATCACTGCTTCCCTCCCTGCAGGAGTGTAGCCCGAATCTGGGCCACGGCGTTGTCGATCTTGATCTTGACGAGCGCGCGGCCAAGCTCCGCCGTCGCCTTCGTCGCATCACCACTCACGCCACTGTCCGTCGAGCCACCGTTGAGGGCGAGGCGGTCACGACGCACCAGCGACGGGTTCACGAACAGCAGCTCCGAGGTGTCGACCATGCCTGCGTGCGACCCGATCGCATCCATCGAATGTCCAAGGTCTCCCAGATATCTGCGGATGTCGGCCGA
Organism: Gemmatimonas sp.; assembly: GCA_035638935.1. Classification (GTDB taxonomy): domain Bacteria; phylum Gemmatimonadota; class Gemmatimonadetes; order Gemmatimonadales; family Gemmatimonadaceae; genus Gemmatimonas. The sequence goes on from DASQZA010000186.1 coordinate 14,378, forward strand.
CGACTTCGTGTAGTAGTCGCCGATGAACAGTGCACGTGTGCCCTTGCCCTTCCACTCGGCATTGAGACTGTCCGCCGCTTCCTTCATTCCGGTCTGGTTTCCGCCCGAATCACCGATGAGGATGACCGTGGTGAATCCACCGGCCTGCAGGCTGCGACCGGTGTGCAGCAGCAGCTGGACGAAGCGATCCTGCGGCAACGTGATCGTTCCGGCCTTCGCCATGTGACCGCGCAACGGCGTCTCCCAGCTGCCCTCCGGCACATACGTGATGATGGGAGCAACGAGCGTGTTGCCCAGCGTACGGGCGATGCGATCACCCGTATGCTGCAGCACGTACTTGTGTTCGCCCATCACCATGTGCGGCCCTTTCTGCTCCGTGCCCGCGGTCGCGACGATGATCGATCTGGTTCCGGTACGCTGCAGATCGCGCACCTCGGTCCATGTCAGATCTTCGAGGAACACCTTGTCCGGTGCTTGTGCCTGCACCCCCGAAAAGGCGCAAGCCAGCAGCAGGCACGAGACTCCTGCACGAGCAGATCGGGATGACATCGTCACTTGGGCAAGAAGTTCACGTTGGTTTCCTTCTCCGACAGGGGCGTTGCGAAGCAGAGACTACGACCCGGCAATTCTTCTTTCGGGTCGAGCGCACCCGGACGATTGAGGCTAGCCCACCGCCGCAGGTCACCGAGACGGCGCCCTTCGAGCCACAGCTCGATTGCGCGCTCCCGCTTCAATGCGGCCCAGCCCTCGGTCGTCGTCGCCGCCGTCCATGGGGCCAGCCCGAGTGCAACGCGCCGCAGGTTGAGCGCGGTCATTGCAGCAGCGAGGTCGCCGGCGGCCAGCCGCTCCTCCGCCTCGACAAGCCGCATCTCCCACCCGGAAGAAAGATTGATGCCGGATGAAAGCGTCGGATACTTGGTCTGGAAATACCAGCGCACACGGCCGAGCGAACCGACGGCTGCGTCACCGACGAGCACCGTCAGGCTGCTGTCGTATGGCACGCGCACGTCGCGCGTCGAGCGTCGATACCCTTCGATGAACGTGTTCCACACCGTGTGCGCGCGGTATGGCTGGTTGGCACTCGCCCAGAAGATCCGGTTGTACTGATCGAGTTCGTTCTGGAAGTACGGCATGCGGTACACGAACGCGCTCGGCACCAGCGCGGCATCGGCGGCAGCGCCGGTCAGGTTGTTCCGCAACAGGCGCACGGACGCACGACCTGCAGTCGCCGCCTGCAGGAACGGCGTGTTGTTGGCGGCCGTCGCCGCAGCGATTGCCTCGGTGAACGCGACTTCTGCGCGCTCGAAGTAGACCGTATGCGGGCCGGGAGCACCGCCGTTGATCACACCTTCGCAAAAGTTCTCCCCGAGGTGCCGGTTCGCGTACCCCGACCAGAGCAGCGCCTGGGCCAAGGTCGTGCGGTTGGCCGGCGTGGTACCGAGCAGCGCCTTGGCACGAGTCACCGCGTCTTCCGCCGTCCATCGCGCGCGCTGCGCGTTGTTCCACCAGGCGTTGCCGTCGTCATCGGTCAAGCGCCCGTTCTGCTGCTGCACGGTGATTCCAAAGGCGCCGGTCGATCCGCCGGGGAAGAGTTCGCGCGCAACGGCAGCGCCGGTGTACGCCGTCTGATTCAGTGCCTCGGAAAGGTCACGTCCGGCACCGGAGATGAGCGCGTTGAGGGCGCTCGCCGTGCCAAGGGCATCGGCCTGAATGGGGCCGGGGTTCGTGGCCGTGAGCTCACACCCGGCCAGTGCCACACATACACCGAGTGGTGCGAGCGCACGCACCGCGCGTCCGGGCAACCGGGAAATCTCGTTCGTCATGTGCATCATCCTCAGTACGAGATACGCATCGAGAGCAGGAACAGCGCGGGCGCGGGAATGTGCTCGGAGATACCACGCACGGTCGCGTTGAATCCGTCGTTCCCGGACATCTCGGGGTCGAAGAGCGGCATGCCGTAGTTCTTGCGGAGAATGTTTTGCGCGGTGAACGCCAGTGTGCTGCTGGTCGTGCGCGGGATGAGCCGTCCGAGCGGTACGGTCAGGGTCAGGTCTCGCACCTTGAAGAAGTCAGCCGGGAAGACGAACATGTCGGAGCGCACATTTGCCGGCACACAAGTGAGTGATTCCCGCACCGTGACCGGCTGATTCGCCGCCAGCTTCGGGTACGCGTTGAAGCAGGTTGGCCAGAGCACGGAGCGGGAGAGCGCGTTGAACGACGGCCCTTCGTCGATGAATGCGCCGCCCTGGTACTCGGCGCGCACCGACAGTTCGATGTTCTTCCACGTGCGTACCGAGAGATTGCCGCCGATGATGTGCGTGGGCTGGCTCGGACCGAAGTAGTGATTCGAGACCGTGTCCGGCGCCGCGCCGACCGCATCGGGATTCTTGATCAACCGGCCACGGATCACGGGAGCGGGATAGCCCGTAGCGACGAATCCCTGATTGCCCACACCAAACGGTGGGGCGCCGCCAAGATCGACGACGTTGCTGTTGTTCGTGCTGATGTTGAGCCCGGCGTTCAGTCCAAACTTCGGCCGATCGATGATGCGCCCGTTCAAGGCGACCTCGATGCCCTGCTTGTTCATCTCTCCAACGTTTTGCAGCGTGGAGTTCAGGAAGCCGTTGCTCGGTACCGACCGAACATTGAACAGCGCGTCTACCGTGGTCGCGTTGAAGTAGGTGAAGTCGATGCCAAGGCGATCGCCCCAGAGGCTTTGGTCGAAGCCGAGTTCGATCTCCGTGGTGCGCTCCGGCCCGAGGTTCGGGTTACCCAGATTGTTCGGACGAACGGCGGTGGACGTCCCCCAGCCTACCGGCGAATACGTGCGTACCGCATCGAAGGCGCCGGGTGCGCGCCCGGCCGAACCAAAGGCGCCGCGCAGCTTGAGCGTGCCCAGCGCCGGCCTCCAGAACGATTCATCGGACACCACCCACGATGCCTGCGCCTTCGGGTAGAACTGGAATCCGAAGTCGGATCCGAAAGCGCTGTTGCCATCGAGGCGCCCGCCGACAGTCACGAAGTACCGATCCTTGAACCCGAACAGCACGTTGCCGAATGCGCCACCGGTGATGATGCGCCGCCGGTTCTCGTCGGCGTTCTTGATCGCTCCGCTGGCGACAGTCGGATCCGCCGGTGTGGCAAAGTTTTCGGACAAGCCCACCACGTCGGCGACCAGTGAGTTCACATACTGCGTGCCGGCCGATGTGGTGATGCGGAGGTCGCTGCCCAGCTCGAAGTCGTAGCTGTTCACCCAATCCGTGCTGAGCGTCGTGTTGGCCCAGCGTTGATTCTGGATGACGCCAAGCGGTGCGGCCGGGAAACCGAAGGGCCGTACGTTGCGGTTCTCGAGTGCGGCGCGGTCGAAGCCAATGGTGAAGCGGCTGGAGAATCGATCGAACGGCGTCAGTGTGCTCGTGACGCCCAGAATCAACCGGTCGACGTTGCTGGCGAGCTGCTGCTGCAGCACGAGACGGATCGTGTCCGGATCCTCTTTGCCGAAATAGTTGCGATCGCGGCGATAGGCGTTGAGCGTGATGCCTTGCGCGTTGTTGCCGGCGGGCGTCTGGTCGATGAGGTTGTTGGTGTAGCTGCTGCTCCAGTTGACAGCGAGCTTCTTGAATGGCTGGAAATCGATGTTCGCCCGCGCCTGATACTTTCTGTCCTTGTCGTTCGGCAGCACGCCGTCCGTGTTGTCCGCATTGAACGAGAGCAGATACTTGAGATTGTCGCCGGTCCCACCGGACACCTGAAGCGCGGTGCCGTAACGCGCGGCGTAGTTATCCGGCCCGAACCGCTCGGCGCTGTTGCGCAGGAACGGATCCATGTAGAGCAGCGGCGCCGAATCCGTGCCGAACTTCTGCAGGGTGCTGATGCCCGTGTTGAGCCGTAGCTGCCAACGCGCTGCACCATTCGAACCGCGCTTCGTGAAGATCTGGATGACGCCCGCCGCCGCGTCCGTGCCGTACAATGTGGCTGCGGCCGCGCCCTTCACGACCTCGATGCGCTCGATGTCGTCGGGGTTGATGTCGTTGAGTGGGCTTCCATTGGAGTTCGCACCGCGCTGCGTGGTGCCGGTGAAGATGCCGTTGCGCGGATATTCGTCGCTGCGTGTGCGCACGCCGTCGATGAAGATGAGCGGCTGATTGCTGAGCGACACGCTGGTCGAGCCTCTTAGGCGAATCGCGGAGCCGCTGCCTGCATTGCCGACGCCGCCGCCGATCGTGACGCCCGCCATGCGGCCGGAGAGCATGTTCGAAATGTTCGTCGGGACCTCCGGGAGATTCGCCGCGGAGACCTGTCCGATGGAATTCCCGACCTCACGCTTGCGCGCCGATCCGCCAGTTCCCGTCACGACGACCTCGTCGAGCGAGATGGCACTCGCCACGAGCGCAAAGTCCACCGTCGCCGTACCGCCGGGTGTGACCGCGACGGACTTCTCGGCCGCGGTGAAACCAAGCATGCGCACGCGCACGACCTGCGTCCCGGCCGGGACGCCCGTGATGGTGAAGACGCCATTGCCGTTCGTCAGGCCGCCTGTGGTCGTTCCCACGACAAAGACCTGAGCATTCCCGAGTGGGAGACCTGATGCAACGTTCTTGACGGTGCCGCGAATCGTGCCCTGCGCGGCGG
>DASQZA010000187.1:0-15466 GCA_035638935.1 Gemmatimonas sp.
CGATGAGGATCCCAGTCCAGTACGCTAGCGAGCGCATGCCTTCGTTGAACGCCTTCTGGCGCAGCAAGCCCTTTCGAACGTCGGCGTGCACGATGATCGGATCGGCCGGTCCCGACGGATTCTTCGGCCCCGTCAGCGCACGCCCCTGCAACCGGTCTTTTGCGTACGCCAGCGCATTCTGGTAGGCCACTTCGGCCAGGCCGAGACCCTGCATGCCGACGGCGAGCCGCGCGCCGTTCATCATCACGAACATCGCGCGCATGCCCTTGTGCGGCTCGCCGACCATCCAGCCCGTTGCGCCATCGAAGTTGAGCACGCACGTCGCCGATCCCTTGATGCCCATCTTGTGTTCGATGGAACCGCAGGTGACGCCGTTCTTCGTGCCGGGGCGCATGTCTTCCGTTGGCAGATACTTGGGCACGAGGAAAAGCGAGATGCCCTTCGTTCCACCGGGCGCATCCGGGAGCTTTGCGAGGACCAGATGAACGATGTTCTCCGTGAGGTCGTGCTCGCCCGCCGAAATGAAGATCTTCTGCCCCGTGATCGCGTATGCACCATCGCCGGCAGGTACGGCCTTCGTCGTGAGAATGCCGAGGTCGGTCCCCGCATGCGCCTCGGTCAGGCACATCGTGCCGGCCCAGCTGCCGTCGATCAGCTTCGGCAGGAATCGCGTCTTGAGCTCGTCCGAGCCATGGCTCATCAGCGCGCTCACCGCGCCGTGCGAGAGGCCCGGATACATGCTGAAGGAGAGGTTAGACGAGCAGAGCAGCTCCTCCATCACGAAGCGCACCGCCTCCGGCAGTCCCTGGCCGCCGAACTCTGGCGCTGCCGCGATGCCCGTCCATCCGCCGGCCGCATACTGGACGTACGCCTCCTTGAAGCCGGACGGGGTCCGCACTTCCCCATTCTCCCACCGACACCCTTCCGCATCACCCGATTGATTCACCGGAAAGAGCACCGTCTCACAGATGCTCGCGCCCTCCGCGATCACCGCGTCGACGACGTCCGGTGTGGCTTCCTCGAGGCCCGGAAGCGCCGCGAGCTGGGAGATGTCGTGCACGTCGTGCAGCACGAAGCGGATGTCGTCGAGCGGAGCCTTGTACGTCGGCATGAACGCAGGTCCTCGAGCGTGCGGGAACGTAAGGGAGCGTCGAGCGCGGGTGGGCCCGGTCGGCCGGGGCCGCACGGACGCTGAACATTCGCAAACGAGCTGGCCGCGAGCAAGACCAAATCCGACGCGACCGTCATGTTTCGGCAGGCGTTTCCCCGTCCCACGGGACCGGAGCGGGCACGGCAACCGTTAAATTCCAGCAGCATTTCCCATTGGAGACTTTCGGATGAAGCAGTTCTTCACTGCGCTCGCGGCGAACCTGGTCACGATTGCCCTGTGCGTCGTCGGTGGCATCGTGTTGATCGCCGGGATCGCGGCGTCGCTGTCCAGCGCCAGGCCGGCGACTGTGCGCGACGGGTCAGTGCTCGTCGTCGAACTTGGCCGCGCACTCTCCGACGCTCCCGCCGACAACGAACGACGATCAGCGTTCGAGACCGCGCTGCTCTCGCGCGGTCAGGACGCCATCCCGCTGCGCTCCGCCATCGTCGCACTCGGCAAGGCGGCGGATGACGACCGCATCAGCGGTGTGCTGATTCGAGGCAGCATCGATGCGTCGGGATACCTGTCAGGCTACGCCGCATTGCGCGAGTTCCGCGATGCGTTGACGGCGTTCCACGCGAAGTCGAAGAAGCCCGTGCACGCGTATCTCGTGAATCCCGGCACGAAGGACTACTACGTGGCCTCGGCGGCGTCGACGGTCACGCTCGACCCGTTCGGCTCGCTCTTCCTGCCCGGGATGTCGGCTGAACAGGTGTTTTTCGCCGGCTTGTTCGAGAAATACGGAATCGGCGTGCAGGTAAGTCGGGTAGGCAAGTTCAAGGCAGCGGTCGAGCCATTCACGCGAACTGGCATGAGCCCCGAGAACCGGGAGCAGACACGCTCCTACCTGGGCAACATGTGGAGCGAAGTGAAGCGCGGAATCGCGGCCAGTCGCGGAGTGGATACGGTGAGCCTGCAGACCATCGTCGACGCGCAGGGCATCATCCTGCCTGCAGACGCGAAGACCGCCCGTCTCGTCGATCGTGTCGCGTACTTCGACGAAGTGCTGACGGATCTCGAGCGCATCGCCGGCGTGCGTACGACGCCGGCGGACAGCTCGGCATCGGACAAGAGCGAGCGGGAGGAGACAGCGAACGCGATCCTCGGGCGTCCACGATTGCCACAGGTATCGCTCGAGGAGTACGCGCCGATCGTGAGCAATGCTGCACGCGGCGGCAGCCCGGGTCAGGCGATCGCCATCGTGTACGCTGAAGGCGATATCGTCGACGGTCAAGGAGCGGCCGGCAGCATCGGCGGCGACGGACTCGCCCGGGAGCTTCGCCGCGTGCGTACCGACAGCAAGATCAAGGCGATGGTCCTTCGGGTGAACAGCCCGGGGGGCAGCGCGATCGCGTCGGAAACGATCCGTCGCGAGCTTGCGCTGATCAGCCGAGTAAAGCCGGTGGTGGTATCGATGGGTACGGTAGCCGCGAGCGGCGGCTACTGGATCAGCACAGCGAGTTCGCGCGTGTTTGCCGAACCGAACACCATCACAGGTTCGATCGGTGTGTTTTCGCTCGTGCCGAATTTCCAGTCGCTCGCGGCGCGCAACGGGGTGACGTTCGACAGCGTGAAGACGGGCCGCTTCGCCGACATCTACACCGTCACGCGACCGCGCACCGCGGAAGAGCTGGCGGTGTTGCAGCGCGGTGTCGACGCGATCTACGACGCGTTCATCGACCGGGTGGCGACGGCGCGCAAGCTCTCCACTGATTCGGTGCGTGCCATCGCTGAGGGACGCGTGTGGTCGGGCACCGAGGCGTTGCGGATCGGTCTTGTAGACTCGCTCGGCGGCCTCGACGCGGCATTGCGAAGCGCAGCCGGATTGGCCAAGATCACCGGTGACTACGACGTGCGCGAATTTCCGCGAAGCCGCAGTGCGACTCAAGTGTTGACGGAGATGTTCGAGTCACGGCCGGAACCGGTTGCCGGTATCCGGTCGCAGGACCAGTCGCGCGGTGCGAGATCGTTGGGGGATGCGGCGGCAGAATTGCTGCACGGCAACGATCCGGCGCGGGGATTTGCGCGTGACCTGATTCGGGAACTGTCAGTGCTGGTGTCGTACACGGATACGCGCGGGGTTTATGCGCGGATGCCGTTTCTTCTGCGGGTCAACTAGTTGGCGCTGCGGACGACTTGCAACTCGAACTGCAGGTAAACGGATATAAACAGTAGCTGAACTGAAACGAAACGGATCGTTCCGCGCTTCCCGTGCTCTTGTGCATACCGCCGGTCCATCCTGCATAAACGGAGACATGCCATGTCGCTCCGCTCCGAGGAAGTTGATACTGAGGGTTACGCGGCGGACACTACGCCGTACGAGGATTGGGGTTCGGGGTTCGCGGCGATACATGCACGTGCACAATCTTTGATTTCGCCACTGGGTGCGGACGAACTCACGCGCGCCCCACGCCACGACGCGTGGAGCGTCGAGCAAATTCTCGAGCACTTGACGATCTCTAACAGCGCGTACGCCGCAAGCATGACCCGCGCGATCGACGGGAGCGCACACTCGTCGCGATCGGTATCGTCCAGCTCGAAGCCGTGGAAACCCACGCTGGTCGGGCGTCTGCTACGTCGATCGATGGACCCGTCATCGACGCGCAAGCTGCCTGCGCCAGGCCGCTCGCGCCCCGGGCGCAGCGTGGCGCCGGGCAGTCTCGATCGATTCGTCGCGAGCAACGAACAGCTGGCGCGACTTCTGGAGCGGGCTCAGGTCGCACACGCCGCCAACGAACGCTTCGCATCTCCCCTGGCCGCACTGATTCGCCTCAACGTCGGCGACGGCTTCACCATCTGTGTCGCGCATTCCCAGCGACACTTGCAACAGATAGAACGTACGATCTCAGCCGTACGCAGCGCGTCCCCAACACTGTAGCTGTAGCTCCAGTCTGTAGCTCTCCGCTGCAGTACCGCCCCTGGCAGCTTCAGCTCTCAGCTATGACTGGCAGCCGATCTCGAGCCAATGCCGCTGAGCGCACAGAAGTCAGCTGAATAGCCGTAAGACCTAGGCAGAGAGACCCGAGTTGAGAGCCGTCTAATCGCTACTGCGCCCCCACACGAACCCCCACGTACCCCCGCCTCCTCCCACCCGGCTCATAAAACCGTCCCCGCGTCGCGTTCACCACCACCGACCCCGCAAATCGCCGGTCGAACACATTCTCGACCCCTGCCATCGGTTCGATCGACAACCATCGAGCTGCAGTCACGCGATGGCCGGCGCGCAGCGCCCACACCGCGTATCCCGAGGCGTACACCGTGGCCCCATCGTTGGCTGACACCCTCGACGCCGCGGTCACGTCGACCGTGCCGAACGTGCCACCGCGACGCAGCGTCCCATACGCCTGCAGCTGCTGCTCCGGAATGCCCGGGATGTTCTTGCCGGCAAAATCCGCTGCCCCGACCCTGTACGCGTCGTAGCGGAAGCGCGATAGCGTATATCCGATCCCCATGTCGGCGGTGCTGCCGGCCGGTAGGGTCGCACGCGATGCGAGACTCAGTTCGAGACCATCGCGCGATGTCCGCCCCGCATTGCGAAAGGCCCGTCGGCCGGGCGCGTTCGGAACGTCGAAGGAGACCAGCTCATCGCGCACGCGCGCGCTGAAGAGCGCCACGTCGACCTGCAGCACTCCGCCGAGCAGCGACTGTCCGCCGAATTCCACCGTGGACGTGCGCTGTGGTGAGAGCCGAGTGTTGAGGCCCGCCGCGCCGTCGTCCTGATTCGTCAGCTCGGTCACCGTCGGCGTCTCGAACGCGCGCGCGACATTCACGTACAATGAAAGCAACGGGCGAGCGCGCCACACGACGGCGAACATCGGGCTGCTGGCGCTCAACGTGCGATCGCCGGAGTCGTCGAGGTTAGCCGACGTGACGAAGCGGTCCTGCACCGAGAAGCCGACGCGATCGTGCCGCAGCGCGGCACTCGCGAAAATACGGCCCGGCGCTTCCACCTCCACGCGCGCAAACACCCCAGTGCCCTCGATCGTCTCACGCTGGTCGAGGCGCACGGCGCCACGCTCCTGCGACGCACTCGGACAGCGTACCGTGAGAGGCGCAGTCGGCAGTAGGTCGGCACAGTTCTCGAAGTTGAGCCGCTCGTCGTCCTGACGCTGAAAGTCGCCGCCGGCCGTGAGTCTGATTGGCCACGGCAGTGCGGTCACGCGACGCGTGCCGCGCAGCGAGGCACCCGCGACATTCCGGTCGACGTCGACGATGGCGAACGGCAGCGGATTGTCGAGCTGACGCGCGCTGCCGAACGCAGACGCGCTCCATTCGTTGGCGCCGTCGGTACGCGATGCAATCACGGCCAACTGTGACTGCTGCACAGCCTTCCGCGACCGCCTCTGCACATTGAGCGAATCAGGCAGCATGGGGTCGCGCGCCAGTTCGCCCGCCGTCAACGCGCCCGTATTCTCGGCGCGTGGCGCGTCGTATACGGTGCCCTGCACTTCGATGCGCGTTCCCCGCACGGTCGCGAAGCCGCGCGCAAAGCCGCTCGACGCATCGAGGCGCGACCAGGCACGTGGCCCATCGCCGTGCGTGCCCGTGAGACTCGCCAGCCATCCGGCACGTGGCGCTGCACCCGCATCCGGAAGCTGTCGGGCAAAGTGCGGCGTGCCACTGAGCGTGATGTTCGAGCGCGTGACGCCAGCGCCCTGCAGGACGCGACTCGACAGCGCGAACGGCGCGAACTCCGGCGTGCGCGAGCGGAAGTCGACGATACCGCCCGCCGCATTGCCGTAAAGAGCCGCCGCTGTGCCGCGCACGACGTCGATCGCGCCGATCGTCTCGAGATCGAGCCAGTCGATCGGCGTCTGCCCGTCGGGCAACGACAGAGGAATGCCATCGCGGAGCACGCGCACGCCGCGCACGCCGAATGCGGACCGTGCGCCGAAGCCGCGCACGGCGAGCCGGGGATCCTGCGACGGGTTCGCGCGCTCTCCCACGATGACGCCGGGCACGCCGAGCAGCAGTTCGCCGATCGAACCGCGACGCAGCGCAGGCCGGCTGGAGTCCGGAACCACCCGTGCGGTCGCGAAGGGCAACTCGAACGTCGTTCGCGCCGCGTCACGGGTGACCGTGACCGATACGGGCGCCAGCGGACGCGCGCGGACGCTGTCGGCGACCTGTGCACTGCCGCTGCGTGCCGCCAGGGTTGCGAGCAGCAGTGCAGATATGGCGCACCGGCTACCGGATCGGCTGATGCACGGCGTGATGAATCGAGCGGCCCGCTGCGATGCAGGCGAGCGGAAATGACCGGAGTTTTTCACGTGCGAAATATGGAGCCTCGCACGTCGTTCACGCCTCCGGTGGCCGTCGCCCCGCGTTGTTCACGAAGCGACGGTGCAGCGACCACCCGCAATGCGACGAGACCGGCCCACGCACGTGGCCGGTCTCGCGTACATCAGCTTGGAACTCCTGTTCCGACCAGCCGGTCGCTGAACCACTCGCCGACCACTTTCCGCTCGCGGTCACTGCCTGCGCGCAGCACGTCGACGCAGGCGAGCATTTCGTGCAGTTTCGGATCGCGCGCCGCAACGGCGGGCACACCGGAGAAGAGTGGTGCAATCGACTCGCCCCGAGCGTTCCCCAGATCGCTTGCCCACACGAGTGGACGCGAGTCCGCCTCGTTCGTGAGCATGCGCAGCACTTCCGGATGCGCGATCGTGGTCGGGACGCCCGTACGCTCGGGCCCCAACACCGGCGGAAACGCATAGCGCACGCCATGCCGCAGGAATTCGAGAAGTGCCGGACGGATCACTGTCCGGCTGCCGGGGCGGCAAAGGGCGGCCTGCTGCAGCCGAGCCACAGAACGGTGCACCGCGCTGGTGCTGGTCACGAGCGCATCGGCCATCGGCTCATAGCGATCTTCGGGGACGAGCAGAAGACGGAGCGCGACAGCGGTGTCAAACGGACGAAGGGTAGGTTGCGACGGCACTGGGGAGCGGAAGGAGGGAGTCCGGACCGACAAGTAGAGTGGATGCGCATATAGTAATGTGTTGAACCACATGCCTCATCCGTGTTCTCTACGCGTAATGTCACGAAATCATTGAATATCCGGTATTTCAAGGCGAAACTCCTGAATTGTTCGTGATGATCACCACATATTCGATCGGTGTTGGTGGATCACACCGCGCCACCGCCAGGCTGCCTCTCACCCGCGAGCGCCGCCCCGCTCTGCTATTTTCCCGGCATGCCAGTCCAGTTCGATTCCCCCGCCGTCTTCCCGCGCGGCTTCCGCTGCGCCAGCCGCAACGTCGGCCTCAAACCGACCGCGCGCGATCTCACGCTCTTCGCCAGCGACGTGGACGCCGCGGCGGCGGCCGTCTTCACGCGCAATCACTTTCCGGGTGCCCCGATCATTCTGGGGCGTGAGACGATACGGGGAGGCGTGCTCCGCGGCATCATCGCCAACAGCAAGGTGAGCAACGTCGCGACGGGGCTTCCGGGTGTCGAGAATGCACGACGGATGGCGCAGGCGGCGGCAGCCGAACTGGGCACCTCTCCGGACCGCATGCTGGTGAGTTCGACCGGCGTGATCGGCGTTGCGCTGCCGATCGAAAAGATCGTGAACGGAGTCGTGGGCATGCGTGCCGAACTGCAGGGTGATCCCAGAGTCGGCGCCGAAGGCATCATGACCACTGATTCTCACCCCAAGGCGTTGTCCACGCGCGTCGGGGACGCGACGATCACGTGGGTCGCGAAAGGCTCGGGCATGATCGAACCGAATATGGCCACGATGCTCGCCTACATCTTCACCGATGCGGCGTTCGACGCCCACGAACTGGACGGGATGCTGCGTGACGCGGTGGGCGCCTCGTTCAATCGGCTGTCGGTGGATACCGACACGAGCACGTCGGACACCTGCGCCATCATGGCGAATGGCCTCGCCGGTGCCGTTGACCGCGCCGAGTTCCTGACGGCGTTGCGTGCAGGATGCATCCGCATGACCGAGATCCTCGCCCGCGATGGCGAAGGTGCTACCCGACTCATTCATGTGAACGTGCGCGGAGCGCTCGACGACGCCGAGGCACATGTCGTGGCGAAGTCGGTGGTGAATTCACCACTCGTCAAGACGATGGTCCATGGTGCCGACCCAAACGTCGGTCGTCTGCTCATGGCCGTGGGCAAGTGCTTCGACTGCACCATTCGTCCCGCGAGCACTGACGCGTGGATCAACGGCTTCCAGGTCGTATCCGACGGCGAGCGCCTCTCGTTCGACGATGCTGTCGTACGTGAGACGTTGTCGCGTGAGCGCGTGCAGCTCGAGATATCTCTTGGCGTCGGCAGCGGCGCGGCCGACGCCTACGGCTGTGACCTGACCAACGGGTACGTCGAGGAGAACGCCGCGTACTACTCGAGCTGACGCCCCTCGCACCAGTAGTGCACTACTTGCCGAGCACGGCGACGTCGAGGCCGGCGTCACCGGCGGCGATGACTTCATCCATACGCGCTGCGAGCGCGCGGAGTATCGGCGTCGATTCAGCGCCCGCCGATTCGAGCATCAGCCCGATATCCTTGCGCGCCACGTCCAGCGTGAACTGCGGCGCAAAGTTGCCGTCGATCATCATCGGTGCGCGCATCCCGATGGTACCGCTCAGGTTCACCTTGCCGAGCATCTCGAGCGCGCCGGCGCGCAGCACACCCATTGCGTCCGCCATGTGCATGACGTCGGCGATGGTGCCGACCATGGACAGGATGGCCGCGTTGCCGAACAGCTTGTAGCAGGCGGCAAGGTCCGGCCGTTCGCCGACATGCCAGAGTTCACCGGACATCGGTGCCAGCATTTCGCGCACGCGGGCAAACCGTTCGTTCGGCCCCGCAACGAGCATGATCCCCTTCCCCGTGCGTGCGGCGGCCGGCCCCATCATCACGGGCGCGTGCAGGTAGTCGATGCCGGCTGCGTCGAGCGCGGCCGCGCGCGCGGCGGTGCGATCCGGTCGCGTCGTGGTGTGATCGACGATCACGGCGCGCGGGGCAATCGAGCCGCGGATTTCCGTCACGATCGCATCGACTGCCTCGTCGTCGCGCAGCACGAGGTGAATCAGGTCGACACCAACGACCGCGTCGGCGGCGGTCGCAAAGGTGCGGGCACCGAGCGCCACGAGCGGCGCCGTCTTTTCGACGCTGCGATTCCAGACGGCGAGCTCCCTGTTCCCTCGAGCGATCAATCCCTCGGCGATACCGCTACCGAGCAATCCTGTTCCGAGCACTGCCACACGTGTCATGAAAATCCCGGTGATTTGGACTAGGGCAATAGTCAAGGTGCCCAGCAGGAGCACTCTCAGGTACAATACACCATGCACGCGGACGCTTCGACTTCTGCCGCGGGGCCCCGTCCCCATTCAGCGCGACCTTTGCCGGTACTGTTGTATGACGGCAGCTGCGGGCTGTGTGCGCGCAGCGTGCAGTTCATCCTGCAGCACGAAGGTGCGTCGCGCGCGCTCCAGTTCGCCACGCTTGCAGGGCCGACCGGCGCAGCGGCGCGCAACGCACGCCCCGAGCTCGCGGGTGTCGACTCCGTGTTCTGGGTCGAGCCCGCGGCCGACGGCAGCCCGCCACGAGTGCTGGTGCGTTCGGACGCGGTGCTCGCCGTGATGACTCATCTTGGCGGCGGATGGCGCGCGCTGGCGAAGGTTGGCCGTATCGTGCCGCGGGTTTCACGCGACGTGCTGTATCGCATCGTCGCGCGCTTTCGCTATAACGTGTTTGGGCGGGACCAATCGTGCCTGCTCCCCACGCCCGAGCAACGCGCCCGGTTTCTCGACTGAGCGTACGTTGTTGTGGCGCCGTGGTGTGGCGCCGTGGTGTGGCGCCGTGGTGTGGCGCAGCATCACGCTGCCCGTGTCGCACCCACCAACAGACTCGCACTCGCGCCCTGACGAAGCGTCACTACCGTGACTTCCGGCAGTGCGCCAAGGCGAAAGGGGATGCCCCAGAAGCCGGTGCCCGGGTGCACGTACAGCAGCGCCTCACCATCCTGATACGCACCCATCGCATGCTCGAGAAATGGTGACGCGAGACTCCAGCCAAGACGTGGCAAGGCGAACTGTCCCCAGTGCGTGTGACCACTGAGCGTGAGCGCCGCTCCGCGTTCCGCGACGGAGGGCCACAGCGCCGGATTGTGGGCGAACGCTACGACCGAGACGCCGGCTGGTACTGCGCTGAATGCACGCGGCACATCCGGGGCGGCGCTGTTGCCCTGTTCACCACGCGGGGAGGCGCGTCGCGCAGCGGGGTCGCCAAGGCCGACAAGGGCGAGTGCGGCACCGCCTCGCGTCAAAAGCTGGGATTCGTTGACGAGCACGTGCGCGGACGAGTCGCGTTCCAGCGCCACGCGCACTGACGCCCACCCGGCGTAGACGTCGTGGTTGCCCGGAATGAGATACACACCGTGGGGCGGCGCACCCAACGAATCCAGCCACGCGACGAACAGACCCGTGTCCTCGACGCGGTCATCGATCAAGTCGCCAGTGACGGTGATCAGATCGGCGCTGAGCCCGCGGATCGAGTTTGTGACGTCCGCCAGAAACCGTCGCGACGTCTGCGGGCCGAGATGGAGATCCGAGACCTGCACGATGCGAAATCCGTCGAACGCTGCCGGCAGCGACGGAACGAAGGCTTCGACGTCGCGGACGACGAGCGAGCGCGAACCCCGCCATCCCGCGAGGAGGAGCACGCCACTGACGACCAGTGCGATGGCAGCCGCAATCTGGCCGCCTGCGCGCGCCGCACCGGCCATGGCACCAACGAGCAGCCCAAGCACCGCCGAGATGGTGACGATCGGCAGCAGCAGTTGCGTGTACAGGATCGGACGCACCACGTACAGCCGAAACGCCGCGGTCGGATACGCACGCCAGCCGAATCCGCGGCGCATGAAGACGAACAGGGGCACCGTCACGTACAGTGCGAGTGCCACGACGACGAGCGGAGCCAGCCCGGGGCTGGCGGGAATAGCCCCCCATGCAATAATTGCGAGCGTTGACCACACGACGAGCAGATACAGCACGAACCGATTCAAGGGACCTCAGCATGCTCGATGAGAAAGCCTGGCCTGCGACCTGGACATGCTACACCGTTTGGCAGATCGCGATGCACGCATGAGCCTGGACGGTGATCCCCCCAGCCATGTCCGCGTCGATCACCCATCCAGTCGCCCTATCGATCACCGGGACGCCGTGCTGCGTGAACTCGAGGCGCTGGCCGACGGCCTGGTGTACTCGAGCGAAGGCGATCATCCGTTCGTCGTAGTACACCTCGCGGACGGTGCTCCGGGCACACCGCTCTCGGACGAGCGACTGCGGCGGTTGCTTGGATTGGCCGATGCAACCGTGATGCACCGAGTGACGATCGATCGCATTCTTGGCCGGCACACCGTACTCACACAGCCGACCGATGAGCGCGCACAGGCCGTGCGCCCCCGGTATGAGGCGATGCAGCGCTACCTCGAATCTTCGCTTCGCAACATTGTGGCAGTGCGAACCGGGGAGTCACCAGCGATCGACGTCTGGCTACTGGGGCACACCGGCGATGGCGAGCTCGTGGGCTATCACACACGCGCAATCGAGACGTGACCCACGGACAGCATACGTGACGTACAGCGAGGCACGTCGCCATCGTGCGCGAGTATAATGGCGCCAGCAGGAACCGCCTCGCTTCCGTCGTGGCTCCGCATCTACAGTTCCACCATCGATTGCTCACATGCGCTCCATTGCCCGACATATCGCTGCACTGATGCTCACGATGGCCGTGGCGGGCGCGTGCCGCGAACGCGCCGCGGTTTCGACGGCGCCGGAGCCGGCGCCGACCGGGCTCGCCGATGATGGCGTTCCACGTCTCATCATCACCGAGCTCATGGCCGACCCATCCGCCGTGGCCGATGATGTCGGTGAATACATTGAAGTGTTCAACCCGGGCGTTGCAGCGGTCGACATGCAGGGCTGGCGTATCGTGTCAGGGCCGACGGGCGCAGAAAACCATACGATCGGTACGTCGTTCGTGGTGCCGTCATGTGGCGTAGCGTTGCTCGTGCGGGCAGCCGAGGGTAATGGCGGGCTGCCCGCTGGATACTCCTACGGTACGTCGATCACGCTCAACAACAGCACGACGGATTTCGTGCTGCTACGACGCGCCGACAACTCGCCGGTGGACTCCGTGAGTTATTCGAGTCGGAACGCGGACGGCACGGTGGCGACGCCGACCTTCTCCCCATCTGCTGGTATCTCACGCGTACTTGTGAATCCCGCACTCGACAACACGAACATTGCGGGCAACGGCAACTGGATAAACACGCCGGCCGGGGTGGTGTATGGCGCCGGTGACCGGGGTACGCCAGGTGTCGCCGGCAACGAGTATGCAGCGATGTGCGGCGCGCAGCAGCCCGCGGGGCCACCCGCCGCAGTCAGCGTCTCGCCCGCTGCAGCTTCTATCGTGATCGGTTCGACGCGCGCGCTCACCGGGAGCGCGCTCGATGCAGCGGGACGCGTCGCGACGACGGCGTTCACGTGGACGAGCGCGAGCAACGCGGTGGCGACGGTGAGCGCGACCGGCGTGGTCACGGCCCTTGCCACGGGGACCACGACCGTCACTGCTCGATCGACGAACGGCATCGTCGGCAGCGCCACGATCACGGTGACGGCGGCCGGCGGCGCTGCCAGCGTGTCGGTGGCGATCAACGATCCGCGTGAGATACCGGTGGGGTTCACCAAGCCGGGGTTCCCCACGGTGCGTGATGCGAGCAACGCCGTCCTGACATCGGTGGTGCTGACGTGGACAACGAGTGACCCGTCGATTGCCACGGTCGATGCGCTCGGCTACGTGACCGGTGTGCAACCAGGCACGGTGACCGTGCGTGCCACGGCACCGAACGGAGTCGCGGGCGCGAACTCGATCACGATCCTGCCGGCAGGCACGACCACGTCGGCGCGCTATCGAAACCACCTCGAGTTCGGCACGCCAGTCGACGCGACGCCAGCCGACGAACAGCTCATCGCTCGCACGGAGTTCGCGTCGTCGTGGAATCGCACACGCGGAACGCCGAGCTGGACAAGCTGGAATCTCAACGCCACGCAGTTCGGTAGCGCGGATCGATGTGACTGTTTTTCACCTGATCCGTTGACGCCAGCGCCTCGAATCGTGGACTTCGATTACCGGAACGGCGGTTACGATCGGGGCCACCTCGTACAGTCGGAGAGTCGCACCGCGACCTACCAGGAGAATGCGGCGACGTTCCTGCTTACGAACATCATCCCGCAGGCGGCGAACAACAATCAGGGGCCGTGGCTCGCGTTCGAGAATTACCTGAACGACCTGGTGCGCACCGGAAACAAAGAAGTGTATGTCATCGCCGGTGGCGAGTACGCAGCAGGGGCGCCGTCGCTAAAGGGCGAAGGCCGCGTGCTGGTGCCGGATTACACGTGGAAGGTGGCCGTCGTGAGGCCAGCCGGCGCCGGACTCCTGGGAGTTGGCATTACCGACACCGACGTGCAGGTCATTGCAGCCCGCTTCCCAAATCGCATCGAAACCGGTATCGCAGCGTCGGCAGCAGCGATCAGGAATACGCCATGGCAGACGTTCCAGACTACGGTGGACGCGATCGAGGCCGCGACCGGGTACGACCTGCTGACATCGTTGCCCAACGACATCGAGAGCATACTCGAGCGCGGACAGCTACTCGGCGCGCCGGAGCCGACTCCGGCGCTGGTGAGTGAATTGTCCGATGCATTGCTCTCACTGGCGCGTGTACGTGTAATGGACAAGACCGAGGCCGACGGGCTGGCCAAGGCGCTGCATCTCGGACTGAACGATCTGGACGGCAAGGGGCCAACCGCTTTGCGCGCGGCGTTGCAAACGTTCATCGACCGCGTGGGAAAGCTGCCGCGGTCGGCAATGTTCACCGACGCGCACGCCAACAGCTGGATCGCGACCGCGAACGGTCTGCTGCTTCGGTTGCAGCGCGCGCAGTAGTGTCCTGCACTCGATGACCTGCACTATTTCCTGATCAACTACTCACGGAAGGCCCTCATGCAGCGAGAGCCTTCCGGTTCACGAGTGGCATGACCTGCTCCGCGAAACGCTCCATCTCCTCGAGCTGTGGGCTGCACTGCAGGAGCAGCAGACCGACTCCATTCCGCTCGAATTCGCGAATCCGCTCGGCGACCTGCTCCGGTGTGCCGACCAGCCCCGCGCGCAGGCCGCGATTGGAAACGGAATAATCCTGCAGCGAAAGTGCCCCTTCGAGCTGCGTGTTCGCTACCCAGTCGTGGTAGTTGTGGAAGCCGGGCGAGCCCGGTTGCACATTGGTGATCCGCTCAAGCTCCCGCTGTGCCTCTTGCTCCGTGTCGCGCACAATCGCGTACGCGGCCATGCCGTATTGCATCGGCGCCAGCCCGTTCCTTTCACGCCGCGCGCGCAAGTCGGCAATCTTCGGAGCGACGCGCTCCGGCGGGTCCCCGTGCATCACGTAAGCATCACACGCGCGCGCAATGAGGGTCTTCGCCGCCTCGGATTCGCCACCCGCATAGAGTGTCGGTCCCTGACGATGCCGGCTCGAGAGCGGCTTCGGCTGCACGACGAGATCGTCGACCTGATAATACTTGCCATGGTATGACAGCGACGGCTGCTGCCAGGCGCCGTGCAACACGTCGAGCCATTCCGCGGTGCGCGCGTAGCGGTCATCATGTTCGTCGAACTGGCTGCCATACCGTCGCGCCTCGTCCTTCCACCACGACGAGACGACGTTCAGCGAAAGCCGCCCGTTGCTGATGCGATCGATGTTGGCCGCCTGCTTGGCGAGTGTGGCCGGATGGTGGTACGTCGGCCTGACGGCCACCATCAGCTCGAGCCGCGAGGTGACCGCGGCGAGCGCGGCCGCCGTGCTCCACGCATCGAGCGCCGGCGCGTCCACACCCTTGATGTCATTCAGGAACAGCTCCGCGATCAGCGTGAGGTCATAGCCGAGTTCCTCACTGCGTCGCGCGAGCCGCTGCACGTATGGCCATGATGCCTCCATGCCTTCGTCAGGCACATTGCGCAACCATCCCCCGAACACGGGCAGCCAGTAGCCGAAACGCATCGACGACCCGCTCATGCGACGAGCTCCGCGCGCGCATCGGGCGCACCGATCAACTGGTCAGCCGCGACTCGCATTTCCAGGTAGTCGACAAGACGCGCGAAGGGGTCGAATCCGACGACGTTCACAGCATCGGCCACGAAGTTGGACAACGCGTTGATGTCGTAGAAGTAGTGCTGCCCGTCGCGGTCGTCGACGAGGTACTCGATACCGCCCACATCGATCCCGGCGGCCTGCGAGATGCG
>DASQZA010000188.1:0-7870 GCA_035638935.1 Gemmatimonas sp.
GAACCGAGGGCCGCCTTCGAGTCGTTCAGATGAAGGCAGCCCAGCATGTCGAAACCGAGCGCATCACCAAACCGGCTCATCACGCCGTCGTAGTCCGTGGCAAGGTCGTAGCCAGCTGCCCACACGTGCGCGGTATCGAGACAAACCCCCACGCGGTGACGAACGCCGTAGGGCACCGCCGCAATCAACGCGGCCATTTCCTCGAACGTCGATCCGATCACGGTACCCTGGCCAGCCGTCAACTCCATCAGCAATCGTGTTGGCCCGGGCTCGGCCTCGAGCGCGATGCCGATCGCCTCCGCGTTGCGCGCGAGACCACTCGCCCGATCATCCATGAAGTTTCCGGGGTGCGACACGAGAGCATCAAGACCAATGGCGTGACAGCGGCGGAGCTCGGCCCGAAAGCACTCGATCGACCGCGCGCGGAGCTCCGGGACCGGCGACGCAAGATTGATGAGATACGAATCGTGCGCACAGCTCCACGTCACATGCGATGCCGACATCGCCGACTGGAACCGTGTTCGTTCCTCGTCAGTGATGTCACGCTCGGCCCACCGATTCGCCTGTTTCGTGAACACCTGCGCTCCCGTCGCGCTGATTTCGCGAGCGCGCGCTGCAGCTTCCCACGTTCCGCCTGCTATCGAGACATGGGCGCCAAGTGGCGCACGATCCCGAGTGGGATCGCCCGCATCAACGACGATGGGTGCATCGAGTGCTGGCGCAGCGGGAGAAGGCGCCTTGCGCGTCGTCGCTTTCCTGGCGGGCATTCGCAATCTATCGACGCTGTTGCCGCAGCCAGTCGAGCGGGTCGACGGCACGTCCCTTCGGCCTGATCTCGAGGTGCAGATGCGGCGGAAGATCCGGGTCGGCGCTGCCGACCGTACCGATCGACTGTCCCTTCTGAATGGTCTGTCCGACCCGGACGTCGATTCGGCCGAGCGATCCGTACACCGAGTAGTCACCGCCGCCATGCTGCACGATCACGGTGCGCCCGTACGTGCCGACCGCGTCGGCGAGCACGATCTCGCCTGCCGAGATGGAGCGCACCGGCGTGCCGGCATCGGCACCGATGCCGAGACCGTTCCAGCGCGTCGTGGTGTTGTTCGGGTTGATGACCTTCCCGAAGCTGTACAGGATGCTCCCGTCCACTGGCCAGTCGAGCCGTCCAAGGTCTGCGGTGCGGATGGTCGACGGCGCCGCGGGGCGCGCATTCGGAGAAAGCTCGGCGCGCCGGCGCGCTGTTTCCGCGTTGGCGATGACGTTGGAGACGCGCGCCTCGTCGCGAGCGATCTGTGCAAGGCGCTCGCGCGTCTGCGCTGCATTGCGCTGCGCGACCGTGAGCGTGCGTTGCCGCGACCGCTCGAGATCGGCAAGCCGGCGTGCCTCGGTCTCCTTTTCGCCGCGATTGCGGGAGACTTCGTTCTGCAATCGTACAAGCAGTTCACGCTGCGAAACGATCTGGTTGCGGAGCCCTTCGACGCGCGACACGAGCGACCGATCGTAGCGGGTGAGCTCATGCAGGTACTTGTACCGCGCCACGAGCGAAGCGAACGATTGCGCCGACAGCATCGCTTCCAGATCGAACAAGCTGCCGCGTTTGTAGATCTCGACCATTCGGCGCCGGAGCACAGTGCGCTTGCCGGCCAACTCTTCCTCAGCGCTCGCGAGCCCGGTCCCGGCCTTGTCCACCTCGTCGTTGATCGTCTCGAGCTGTTGGTCGAGCGCCGTGACGAGGCGTGCCGTCGCACTCCGCTGCGCCTCGATGTTGTTGACCTCTTCCGACAGCGACCGGACGCTGCGCTGCAGCTGCGCCATGCGCTGTTCGAGATCGGCACGCTCCTTTCTCAGCTTGTCGAGCTCGTTCTGCGACTGCCGCAACCTTGCGTCCGTTCCGCCGCCGGTCTGCGCACCGGCGACAACCGGCATTGCAAGCGCGATCGCGAGCACGATCGCAAGCACGCTTGCAATCACGCTAGTCGCGCCAGACCTGACGCAGGTGCCGACCGACCGAGATCCAGCTCCCGATGAGGCCAAGCAGCGCACCGGCGACGATTCCCAGCAGGATCTGCTTCGAATCGAAGAACTGCGTGGCGACGAGGTTGCGGCTTACCATGCTGTTCGCGCCCCACGCCAGCAGCGTCGCCAGGATGCCACCAAGGACGCCCTTCAGGACGCCGTCGATCAGATACGGGAATCGTACGAAGCCGTTCGTCGCACCCACGAGCCGCATGATCTCGATCTCGCGGGTGCGGGCGAGGATCGCCATGCGAATCGTCGCGCCGATGATGATCGTGGCAACCAGCGCCAGCACGATGCCGAGCCCCATGCCCGCGATGCCGGCAATCGTGCGAATGCGGTACAGCTTCTCGACCCATTCGCGTCCGTAGCGCACTTCTTCGACCGCAGGAAAGACCGCGAGTCCGTTCGACACTTCCTTCACCCGATCAGGGTCGCGCAGGTCTGGCTTGAGCCGCACCTCCACCGAACCTGGAAGCACTGACCCGTCGATCACGTCGCGAAACTCCGAGAGCTCGGCGCGGGCGCGTTGCAAGGCGGAATCGGGGCTCACGTAGCCGGCGCTCGCGACCTGCGGCATGCGAAGGGCAGCAGCCATGACGTCCTCGACTGCCTCCTCGCTCGTGCCTTCGACGAGAAACGCGCGCACCTCGACGCGATCCTCGATCTCGCGCAGCGCCGACCTGATGTTGAGCGCAACGAGACCAAAGAGGCCGAAGGCGAAGAGCGAGAAGGCGATGGTGGTAATGCTCAGGACGGCGAGCACCGGAGCTCGGCGAAACGCGAGTACGACTTCGCGCATGGCCAATGTCACGGCTGCCCCTGCATCACATCGAGGAGGGCATCCGGCAGTGCATCCGGATGCGTTGCACGCTGTACAGCATCGGTGCGGCGACGCCCACGCATGTCCGCCATCAGTCGCGCTGCGTCGGTGCCGTCGAACACGAGCGCTCCCTGGTCCAGCTCGAGAAATCGCATGCCGGCGCGCTGAATCAGCGCCACGTCGTGTGTCGCCATGATTACCGCGGTTCCGGACGCGTTGATGTCACGCAGCAGCAGGTACACGGCATGCGTGGCGCGGTCGTCGAGGTTTCCCGTGGGCTCATCGGCAAGCAGGATGAACGGATCATTCGCCAGCGCGCGCGCGATCGCCACTCGCTGCTGCTCACCACCAGACAATTCGTGTGGGAACGCGGTCGCCTTCGACGCCAGTCCAACCTGCGTGAGCAGGCGGGCGACACGCGGTCCGATGTTCGCGCGAGGAGTACCGATGACTTCGAGCGCGAACGCGATGTTCTGCTCCGCGGTGCGATCAGGCAACAGGCGAAAATCCTGGAAGACGATTCCAAGGCGACGACGCAGCTGCGGGAGGTCACGGGGCCTGAGCGTGGCGCTCGAGTAGCCTGACACCTTCACCTCGCCGGACGTCGGACGTTCAGCCATCGTGATCATCTTCAGCAGCGTACTCTTGCCCGCGCCACTGTGGCCTGCAAGAAAGACGAACTCGCCCTTGTTCACCTCGAACGACAAGTTCCTGATCGCAACGCCCGAGCGAGGATATTCCTTGGTGACTTCCGCGAAGCGAAGAATGCCCGACATGGTTACGGAGCTCCCGTGGCGTCCGAGCGCACTTCCGCGGAGGCGATCAACCCGGTCGCCAGGTCGGCGATGAGATCATCCGCGTCCTCGAGGCCGACACTCAGGCGAACGAATCCATCAGGAATCCCGAGCGCGGCGCGCTGTTCCGAGGCCATGTGCCGGTGCGAAGTGAACCGCGGCTCACTCACCAGCGAGTCGACTCCGCCGAGCGAGGTGGCATTCACAAAGAGCGAGAGCGCCGGCAACAATCGCGCGACGGCATCGATTCCCCCGGCCAATTCGATCGCCAGCATGCCGCCGAAACCATCCAGCTGCCGGGCCGCGATCTCGTGATCCGGGTGCGACGGGAGGCCAGGGTAGTGCACGGCGCTGATGGCCGGCTGCGAGAGCGCCCAGGTCGCGATGCGCATCGCATTGGCATTCTGTCGTCGGACACGCACATCGAGCGTCTTGAGGCCGCGCTCCAGCATCCATACGGCGAACGGATCCGGCGCCTGACCCCAGAGTGCCATCTTCGCGCGAATCTCCTCGATCAGCCCGTCCGATCCGCATACCACACCCGCGAGCACGTCGTGATGACCGTTGAGGTACTTCGTGGCGGAGTGGATCACCACGTCCGCCCCATGTTCGAGCGGGCGGAAGTTGATTGGACTCGCGAACGTCGAATCCACGACGAGTGCGATTCCCATTTCATCGGTGATCACGCGCGCAGGGCGCAGGTCGAGCACACGTGTGGTCGGATTGACCGGCGACTCGAGGAACACCACACGTGTGTTGCGGCGGAGGGCTCGACGCCAACCCCGAGTCTCCATCGGATCGACGAACGTGGTCTGCACGCCGAACGAGGGCAGTTCCCGCTCGAGGAACTGTCGTGTGCCCCCGTACAACCAGCTGCTCGCGACGAGATGATCGCCAGGGCGGAGGAGGGCAAGCATCGTGCATGTGGTGGCCGCCATGCCGCTCGAGAGAATCAACGCGTCGTCGGCGCCTTCGAGCAGCGCGAGCCGGCGCTGCACGAGTGCCGCGTTCGGCGTGTTGCCATACCGGCCATAACGCACCGAGCCGCCCCCAGCATGCGGCAATACGTAGTTGACGGACTGCGAGAGCGGCGCCACCACGGCGTCCCCGGCGGATGCCGGAGGGCGGCCCCCATGCAGCAGCAGGGAGGCTCGCCGGAGGTGCTGTGCCGGTAACGGTGGCCCCTCGTGCTTTGCGGAGCGGCGCGACGGGCGGGAACCCGGCCCCGGCCCCGGTGTCTCGTTGTCGTTCAGGTCAGATGCCCCGCATCGGTATCCAGTTTGATCACCCGGATGATCTCCGAAAGCGTCGCGCCGACGACGTCGCGCAGCACGACCCCGCCCCGAGGCAGGGAATCATCCGTTTCGAGCACGGCCAGCTCCTGGCGCCGTTCCGATACCACACGCACCAGTTCTCCGTCGGTCACGAGTCGGATCAGTGCATCGTCCGGACGCATCCGTACCATCGGACCCCGGTCCGGGTCGCCCTTGCGCGTGGCAATGAAACCGACGACCTGGAGCGGCGGCGCGAAGCCGCTGAACCCGCCCGGCCGGCGGGCAGAGTTGCCCACTGAACTCATGATGTCCCTCGGACCATGCCCGGTACCGTGTAGCTGTCGTCTCGGCGCATCAGCAGACGCCGGTGACGCAGTCGTTCCAGAATGTCGGCAGACGTCGCTGAATCCTGCGCGGTCGCGCTCGCGACCGCGGCCGCAGTCGCCGAACCGGCGTCGCGCACCGCATCCCAGTGCCGGCGCTCCATGTCGTCGACACAGCCGAACAATTCGGCCGATCCTTCGAACCAGGAGACCATCGCGAGCTGGTGATGTTCGAGCACCGTCTCGATCGGGTCGAGATGGTCCTCCTGAATCCCGGAGAAGAGCAGGTATCCTTGCGGCCCGTCCTCCGCAGCGAAGCGCAGCAGCAGCTTGGCGACGATCTCATCGGCGCAGGAGAAATCGAGCAGGCTGACCTGCGAGAAGTCGATGGTCGTCACGACCGGTTCGCCGACTTCCGACACCTGTCGCTCGATTGCGATCCGCACCGCGGCACCCGTCGGCCGGGTGACGAGATTCGAGTACAGATCACACACGGTGCCGCGCAACACCGTTCCGACATCGATGAGCAGCGTCATGCCCGTTCCCGCGGGCGCGCGCGGCCGCTCGATGTCGTTGCGCTGCCCGTGCGCGGCGTCGCATCCCCGATCCGTTCAGGGATGATGATCTGCATCTGCGTGCCCGGAAAATTCGGGAGCGCTTCCCGCATCGGCTGATCTTCGTCCCACTCCGGGGTGATCGCGATGCGCGCGGTGCCACTGCGCACGGACAGCTTGCCGTGCCAGCGGCCGATAAAGCGACGCACCCCGGCAAGCCCCTGGCCGCGGCCCTTGTCACCCATGCGAAAGCGGCTCGTCGCCCGGAGCACGGCGTCCTCGAGGGCCATGGCGTCATCCCATCGCTCGGTCGGCCGGTGATTCGGCGCGCTCTCGAGCGAGCGCCGGAAGCCCAGACCAGCGTCGCACACCGCGATGACGACGACGCGCCTCCCCAGACGCTTCGTGTACTTGTACGTCTGCACCGCGACCCACCCGCCCTGGCCGGCATGTTCGACGATGTTCTGGCAGGTCTCGCTGAGCGTCATGCCGAACAACCCCGTCACCGCGGGATCGAGACCGAGCTGACCGTGCAGGATGGCGGCAGATCGCTCGCGGATGCGACCGACCACACCGTGCACGTCGT
Source organism: Gemmatimonas sp. (assembly GCA_035638935.1). Classification (GTDB taxonomy): domain Bacteria; phylum Gemmatimonadota; class Gemmatimonadetes; order Gemmatimonadales; family Gemmatimonadaceae; genus Gemmatimonas. Next base: position 6,371 of record DASQZA010000188.1, read on the forward strand.
CGATGCCCGCGATGGGTGTGATTTCGAGCAGCACACTCGACTCATGCGAGTCGCGGGAGCGCGGCACCTGCCCATGGAGTTCGAACAGATCCCCCGCGTGCCGAAAGAAGCCGGTGCGTGACCAGTACGACACGGTGTCGGGGTTGTCGGGCACCGCGAACCCCACGCGTTCACCACCGGCTCCTGCGCGCGCTTGCGCGATGCAAAGGAGGGCTGTGAGACCGTACGGCGACGCCCAGCGCGCGTGCCGCGCATCGAGGAGGAGCCGCGCATCGGGCGGCACGAGCGCGAGCTGCTCGAAGATCGTTTCGAACGTCGTCTCGTCGAGCGACGGCGGCACGGTGATGACAGTCGTCACGTGGCGCTGAGCTCCCCTCGAAGATGATTCGCAAGGCCGGTCGCCCCGCGATGTTCGACGTTGCGCGATGCCGCGCGGTTTGCCGCGGCGATCGCGTCCGTCAAGTTATCACCCGCGAGCAGCCGCGAGAAATGGGTTGCGCCCCAGACATCCCCACATCCTGTCGGATCGCCGGGGCCGTCGGTTCGCGGCGGCACGGCGGGAACCAATGCCGTGCGTACTGCACCGAGCGCGCCACCACCGCCTCGCGAGCCGGTCGAGATAGTCGCCGACAGCGCGCCCGAGCGCGTGATGTCGGCAAGGCGTTCGACGCCGGGAGCGGCGACGTACACCGCGCCGCGCTTGCCGAGTGTGACGCAGAGACAGCTGACCCCGGAGGCGATCGCGGTCGCCGCGAGCGCCATCGGGTCCGGGGCCATCAGTGCCATCTCGTCTTCGTTCACCTGCAGGATGTCGAAGCAGCTGCACCACGCAGCAACATCCGGCAGCGGGCGCGCGACGCGCAGCCCGTCGCTTTGCACGGCCATCGCCAGCATGTGCAGGTCGCAGTAGATCGGCCCGCTGAAGCTCGCGCGGAGCAGCCGTGTTGTCTCGAGATCGAGCTCCCACCCGCTCAGGAAGTTGATGTAGAGTGCGTCGATTCTGGCTGCCTCGATCACGGGCTTGAGTCCGAGCCACGACCAGCCAGGCAGGCCGCCGGTCAGGTACTCGGAGCGGCGCTCGTCATCGTGATAGTGCAGCTCCACACGGTTATTCTGCTGCGGCACTTCGATGAGGTCGCCATCGGTCGCGATGCGGCGAAGCGTGCGGCAGTAGAGTCGTGCCCGCTCCACGAGGTCGGCTCCCACCTTGATGATGGGCACGATTTCCCACTCGTCCGTCAGCGCCGCATCGAGACCGGAGAGCGCATAGCTGATTCCGCCCCACTCCTCCACCGGTACCGCGCGCCGGTCTCGCCCGTAGATGACATCCCAGACGAAGGTGCCGATCACCCCGACTCGGCGAGGTGCTCCGGTCACGACGCCATCTGCGACCGGAACGTGGCGACGGCACCGACGACGCCGGCCGTTCCTGGAAGTTCACCGGGCACGATGCGGCAAGCATCGACAGCCGGCCGAAACGCGCGACGGCGTACCTCCGCG
>DASQZA010000189.1:0-2328 GCA_035638935.1 Gemmatimonas sp.
CATCACCTGCGCCAGCCCCTTCTTCGCCTGGATCGCCGTGATCGCCGCCGTCAACGTCGTCTTCCCGTGGTCGACGTGCCCGATCGTGCCCACGTTGAGATGCGGCTTGTTCCGCTCGAACTTTGCCTTGCCCATGACAGCTTCCTCTCGTCCTGTTGTGGATCAGTGCTGAAGCCTTACGGCTTCTGCTTGTTGATGATCTCTTCGGCCTTCGACTTCGGCACTTCCTCGTAGTGCGAGAACTCCATCGAGTACACCGCACGACCCTGCGACATGCTGCGCAGGCGCGTCGAGTACCCGAACATCTCCGACAGCGGCACGGTGGCGTCGATGACCTGCGCCTCACCACGCTGCGTCATGCCGCCGATCTTGCCGCGGCGCGAGCTGAGGTCACCCAGCACGTCGCCCATGTAGCTCTCGGGGCTCACCACTTCGACCTTCATCATCGGCTCGAGGATGATCGCACCCGCCGAGCGCGCGCCGTCCTTGATGGCCATCGAGCCGGCGATTTTGAACGCCATTTCGCTGGAGTCCACTTCGTGGTACGAACCGAAGACCAGCTCGACCTTCACGTCCACCATCGGATAGCCGGCGAGGATGCCACCTTCGAGCGCCTCGCGAATGCCGGCCTCGATCGGCTTGATGTACTCACGCGGGATCACGCCGCCGACGATCTTGTCCTCGAAGACGAAGCCCTGACCCTGCTCGGCCGGCATCACGTTGATGACGACGTGACCGAACTGGCCCTTGCCGCCGGACTGGCGGACGAACTTCCCCTCGACCTTGTCGACGCGCTTGCGGATCGTCTCGCGATACGCGACCTGCGGTGCACCGACGTTGGCTTCCACCTTGAATTCGCGACGCATGCGGTCGACGAGAATCTCGAGGTGCAGCTCACCCATGCCCGAGATGATCGTCTGGCTGGTCTCCGGATTCGTCGCGACGCGGAACGTCGGGTCTTCCTCGGCCAGCTTCTGCAGCGCGATCGCGAGCTTGTCCTGGTCCGCCTTCGTCTTCGGCTCGATCGCGACGTCGATGACGGGATTCGGGAACTTCATCGCCTCGAGGATGATCGGGTGCTCCTCGAAGCAGAGCGTGTCACCCGTGCGCGTGTCCTTGAGGCCGATCGCGGCGGCGATGTCACCGGCGCGCACTTCCTCGATTTCCTCGCGCTTGTTCGCATGCATCTGCAGCAGGCGACCGACGCGCTCGCGCTTATCCTTGGTGCTGTTGTAGACATACGAGCCAGCCGTCAGCACGCCGGAATACACGCGGAAGAAGGTCAGCTTACCGACGAACGGGTCGGTCGCGATCTTGAACGCCAGGCCGGCGAACGGGGCTTCATCAGTGACGAAGCGCTCCTCGACCTTCTCGTCCTCGCCCGGGAGGTGCCCCTTGATCGCCGCGACTTCGGTCGGTGCCGGCAGGTAGTCGATGACGGCATCGAGCAGCGCCTGCACACCCTTGTTCTTGAAGCTCGCACCGCACAGCACCGGCACGATCGTGTTCGCGATCGTCGCCTTGCGGATGCAGCTGCGGATCTCCTCGATGCTCAGCTCCTCGCCACCGAGGTAGCGCTCCATGAGCGCCTCGTCCTGGTCGACCACGGCATCGAGCACCTCGGCACGCGCCTTCTCCATCGCCTCGACGTACTCGGCGGCAGGCTCCACGACGGCGAACGTCTTGCCCATCGTGGCGTCGTCGAAGATGTACTGCTTGCGTTCGATGACGTCGATGTGGCCGGTGAAGAGTTCACCCGAACCGACGGGCAGCTGCAGCGGATACGCGGCCTTCGTGAGGCGGTCGCGGATCATCGCGACGCAGCGCTCGAAGTTGGCACCGACGCGGTCCATCTTGTTCGAGAAGATCAGGCGCGGCACGCCGTACCGATCGGCCTGGCGCCACACCGTCTCCGTCTGCGGCTCGACGCCGGCGACGGAGTCGAGCAGCGTCACGGCACCATCGAGCACGCGAAGCGAACGCTCGACTTCGACGGTGAAGTCCACGTGACCGGGCGTGTCGATGATGTTGATGCGGTACTCCGGCCCTTCGCCACGCTCGTGGCTCTGGCCGTGACGCATCCAGAAACAGGTGGTGGCAGCCGACGTGATCGTGATGCCGCGCTCCTGCTCCTGCTCCATCCAGTCCATGGTGGCGGCGCCATCATGCACTTCGCCGATCTTGTAACTCTTGCCCGTATAGTAGAGAACGCGCTCTGTGGTCGTGGTCTTGCCGGCATCGATGTGCGCCATGATGCCGATGTTGCGGTAGTACGTCAGCGGTGTCGTGCGAGCCATGCGCGGAAACCCGTCTCAGAAGTGGCTTTGG
>DASQZA010000190.1:0-11289 GCA_035638935.1 Gemmatimonas sp.
CGCACCTTTCCGAGGTCGCCGACGCGGCGTATGGCCTCGGCGCGCGCGTGGGATTCGCGCATGCCGGTCGCTACGAGCGCTTCCGTGGTCGACTCGATGTGATCACGCAGCTCGTCATCGAGGTCGGCCGCAGGATTCGGCCGGTAGAAGCGCAGGTAGCGGCGCCACTTGGGCTGGTCGCCGTGCGGATCGCTGGAGAAGACGCTCATGCGGTCCTCACCGGTGCGCGTCCCTTGGCCTGCAGGACGGCGCTCACGGAGCCGACGAGCCGTTCCCAGCTCGCGACCCGTTCGCGAAGCACGCGCCGGCCGAGTGGCGTGAGCGTGTAGTACTTGGCGCGCCGGTTGTTCTCCGACAACCGCCATTCGGAGGCGAGCCACCCGCGATGCTCCATGCGGTGGAGTGCGGGATAGAGCGCGCCCTCCTCGAGTTCGACGCCACCGTCCGTTGTCTGCCGGATCCACGCCGCGACGGCGAACCCGTTCATCGCACCCCAGGACAGCGTCTTGAGGATGAGGATATTCAGCGTGCCTTGAATGAGATCGCGGTCGCGGTCCGTCATGATGCTCCAGTAGTGCGATTAGGGGAAGGTTCTCCCCCGTACGCGCTACGGGAACGTGGGTTTCAGCGGCGCCCGCCATACATCCCGGGTAGATTCTGCCCAACCGCTGCTGCACCGCTGCCGCACCGCTCCCGCATGACCCCGGAGCCCACATGTCCGACCGCGCCGTCGACCCAACGCCGCTCACCTCGCTGTTGCGCGCGCTCCAGCATGACGACGCGCGGGCGGCCAAGGCGATCCTCGACGCGCATCCCGGCCTCACGGATGCGAGCCCCCATGCCGCGGCTGCGGCGGCCGACGGTGTCGCGCTCCAGCGCGCCCTCACGAATGATCCGGGTGCGGCCACCCGTGCGTGGACGCACGGCCCCGAGCCGTTGATCTACGCCTGTCACGGTGGACTGCAGGATCTGCTCGGGGTCGCCCCGTCGCAACGCGTGGACACGGTGCGGGCGCTGCTCGACGCCGGTGCGAGTCCGAACGCCTCTGTTGAAATCGATCCGCACGCGAACGCGCGGATTCCCGCGCTCTTCTTCGCATGCGTGTCCAACAACGTCGAGGTGGCCCGATTGCTGCTCGAGCGTGGTGCGGAGCCGAACGACGGCGAAAGCGTCTTTCACGCCGCGGAGTGGAATCACCGAGAGTGCCTCGAACTGCTGCTCGCGCACGGCGCCGACATCAGCAGCCCGCATTCGCACTGGGGCAACACGCCGCTCTATTTTCTCGCCGGGTATCGCGAGAACAATCCGCGCTGCGCGTCGTCGGAGCTCGGCATGCGGTGGCTGCTGGAGCACGGTGCCGATCCCAACGTCCTGAGCAACGTGCGCGCCGGCGAAGGAGGCACGCCGGCTTCCGCCGAGATGCCGCTGCATCGTGTCGCAGATTTCGGGCGAAGTGCAGCGGTTGCCATGATGCTGGTGCGGTTCGGGTCAGCGATCGATGTACCGCGTGCCGATGGGCGAACGCCCTACACGCTGGCCGTGCGTGCAGGAAATCGCGCCGTTGCATCGTATCTCGCGGACGAAGGTGCGCGCGTCGATGGACTCTCCGCCGTAGACCGATTGCTTGGCGCCTGCAGGGAAGCGGACGGCACCAGCGCATCAGCCGTCATCACGTCGCACCCGGGCGTGATGTCGCAGCTCACGGCGCAAGACCGTCGCTCGATCATCCGCGCGATCACCGACTGCGATGCGGCGAGTGTAACGCTGATGCTCTCACTCGGCTGGCCACTCGACGATGAGGATCCGTGGGGCGGGACGCCGCTGCACTGGGCGGCGTGGCACGGACGGCTCGAGATGGTGCGATTGCTGTTGCCAAAGGGTGCAGAGGTGAACCGGCGCGACAGTCAGTACGGGAGTTCGCCGATCGCCTGGGCGGCGCATGGCTCCACGAACGCCTGCTCGGCCAGCGACGCGGATTATGTGGCGATCGTTTCGTTGTTGCTCGACCACGGTGCAACACGTGAAGCGTCGTTCAACCGGTGGGAGGAGACTCCGGAGAGCATGGCGAGCAGCGCGGTGGCGGCGCTGCTCACGGAGCGCGGGTTCGCCAGCTGACGAAGCGTCGTGTCGAGCTCACTTGCCATCAGGGCGCCCCTTGAGGAACCGGATGCCGATCGGAACGTGCTGTTCGAGCGAGCCGGTCACCGACGTGCGTTTCCCTCTGCGCGAAAACTCGTTGACGCCGTTGACGGTACCAGTGACCGGGAGTCCGGGAGCCAGTTCGACGAAGTTGGTCGTGACGCGGACGGAGTACAACCCCTTGAACTGCCTAGGGATGTCCGAAAGCTCGATATCCGCGCGCCGCAGCGCGTAAGTCGTCGGGTCGAGGTAAACGCTGCCGTTGACGTCGGGAGATTTGATCTTCCTCGACACCTTGAAATCGAGGCGCAGGAGGGCAGTCCCGCTGCTGTCGTCGGTGCCCCGGAACAGGAAGCAATGAGTGCGCTGGAACGTGGAATCCGCGAAATCGAGCAAGGTGGGCAGCTGGACTGCTGACTCCTTCGTAATGCCTCGCACGACATCGACGATCACCTTGCCAGGTACGTATTGCGTGCGCGTGCTGCTGACCAGACGCGTGGTATCGACGCTTTGCAGACGGCCAGTCTCGTCGTCGAGCGTGTCGTAGATGCGACGCTCCACGTCGAGTTCGAACGGAAATGATTCTGCGAGCAGACGCAGCCGCTGTGCATTCTGCTCGATCTGCTCGAAGATCTGTGCGGATTCGCTTGCACTCTCGCGCGTCGGGCGGCCCGGCGTCGTGCACTCCCAATCGGCCGAGACGCGCATGGCTGCCAGCTTGGTCGTGATGCGAGGCATACGCACGACGATGTTTTCAACGGCGCCCGCCGCGAGCGTCACGTCAATCTCGACTGGTGAGTGCCCGAGCTGGCGCACGCGCAAGCGGTACGTACCCGCGCGCAAATTCTGCAAGACGAACTGTCCCTCGCTATTGGCGAAGCGTTCGATGCCGAGGGAAGCGACCGAGACCACCGCGTAGGGAAGCACCGCGCCCGTGGCGTCATCGCGGACGACGCCGCGAATGATGCCGCTGTCCGCCACGACTCGTGCAGTTGTCGCGGACGACGCGGGCGTGGCGCGCACGGACGGGATCGCATGTGCCGGCTCCGGCGTGACGGCGGCACTCACGATTGCCATCGCGATGACCAGTGTAGCGAGCCGGATGAGCTGGTGCAACCCGGGGTGCATTGCTGTGTGCCTCACATCCTGTTGATCGTTCGAGCGTAGGGGCATTCGGTTTGGATCACCACTGCCTTGCGCGCAGCTTCGCGCTCGACACCTCAGCTGTCAACGCGTGTTGCGCGGGAGACGCGACCGCCGGCGGCGAGAACTAGGTGCCTAGTTGACAAAGGATTTCGGAAGAAGTATCCTCAACTAACCCCATAGTTCAGGAGCCCCGCCGCATGGACGTCTCGATAGGCGACCGCGAGCTCGAGATTCTCGATACGTTGTGGAAGGCCGGGCCAGGCACCGTCGCCGACGTGCGCGAACGCCTACCGGACCCGCTGGCGTACAACACCGTGCTGACGATCCTTCGCAATCTCGAGGCGAAGGGGCTGGTGGGGCATACGGCGCAGGGTCGCACGCACGAATACCACGCCGTGGTCGAGCAGTCGCGCGTGCAGCAAACCCTGGTGTCGCGACTCGTCACCGCCCTCTTCCGCGGATCACCGGTCGACCTGCTCGCGCATCTCGTGCAGAACGAAACGATGACAGCGGCGGAGCTCGAGGAGCTGCACCGGCTGCTCGACGACCGGCTGACCGCGACCAGAGAGATGCCGAAGGAGAGCAAGGCTGCTCGGCCGACCCGGAAGCGCAGCTCATGATCGCCGTGTGGATGCTGTTCAGCGTGATGTGCGGCGCGCTCGTGGTCGTCGCCGGCGCACTGCTGGAGCCGGTTGTCGCAGCATCTGGGCGGCCACGACGGGTCCTGTGGGCTGTCGTGGTGCTGTGCACGGCGCTCGTGGTGATGCTGCCGTTGATGCGCCCTTTACCGTCAGTCGCGCCCGATCGGGTGGGCGTCACGCGAACCGCTGCCTCAGGCCGCGAACGAATGGCCTTCGATGAAGTAGCGGTGAACGATCGTACCGCGAGCGCCATCGCGTGGGCTGCGGAAGGGTGGGACGCAATACGCGAGCGTACCGATGCGTGGAACGCGACGCTGCTCGGCGTGTGGGTCGGAGTCGGCGTCATGCTGCTCACGTTCATCGTGATCGGTGCCCACAGCAGAAGCCTCGCGTCGCAGGTCGTGCCGGCGCTGACCGACGACGCGTTAGGGCACGAGGTGGTGATGAGACCCGTTGGTGGGCCCGCGGCAACGGGCGTGATGCGTCCGCGCATCCTCCTACCGCCGTGGATTCTCGACCTCGACCCGTCGCTCCGCGCAATCGTGTTGCGTCACGAAGCGGAACACATCGCCGCGCGCGACCCGGCCCTGCTGCTCGGTGCGGTAATGCTGTTGGTACTGCTCCCGTGGCAGCTGCCGCTCTGGTACGCGGTGCGTCGGCTCAAGATTGCCATCGAGGTCGACTGTGATGCTCGCGTCCTGCGTGCATTCCCCGACGTGCGCCGGTACGCGCGGTTGCTGCTGCTCGTGTCACAGCACTTTCGCACGCCCCAACCATCGTTTCGCGCTGCCCATGCCGGGCTCACGACACTTGGCTCTGCGCGCTCTCATCTCAAAACGAGGATCCTCGTCATGACCGGATCGCCCGCTCGACGTTTCACCGCTGCGTCGCTCGCCCAGCTCGCGGGTGCGGTTGGAATCGCCGCCGTTGTTGCAGCGATGCCAGCGCCGAAGGTTCGGAGTGCTGCTTCGTCAGACGCCGTAACGGCGCAGCCTCCGCGCAAGCGTGTACCGCCTACGCCGCCGGTGCCTGCATCACCCGGGGAGCCCCCGAGTGTCGTGATGCCGCCGAGGCCGCCCAGGCCGCCGTTGCCTGAGCAGCCGCCAGTTCCGCAGCGGTTCAAGAGGCCGCTGCGCGAGAGCGAACGCCCGCAAATCCCGAAATCAGCGCGGCAGCAATTACTCAGGTCGGAACGCGACCTCGAAGAGCGGCTTCGGATAGTTCGTGGACAGCTGGCGTGGCTCGATTCGGAGCGAGAAGCGGCCGCGGTCAAGCCCGGAAACAAGAAGCGCGCGAAGCCGCTCGTGTCACCGGAGATCGAGGAGAAGATGCTTCGCAAAACCTTGAAAGAGCAACGCCTGCGGGAGGACGTGGGTCGGAAGATCAAGCAGCAACTCGACACGCCTGCTGCGCCGAAGTTCAAGCGCCTCGACCCCAAACGCTACGACGGACGTCTCCAGGATACGAAGGTCGTGCCCCGCACATGACGGAGTGACAGCGTGCCCGCCAACGCGTTCAACGCGTGAAAGACGCCTGACGCGTGGCGGGCGCCGGCGTAGTCATGCCAGAGTACGAGCCCACCAGGCTTGACGATGCGCATGGCCTTTTGCGAGTCGCTGTCGACATACGAACGCGCGTGTGAACCGTCGACGAACACGAGATCGGCCCACTTATGCCAGGGCGATTCATCGAATGTCTTGCTGTCGCCGTAGAGCTGCATGATGCGGTCGGCGTACGGAGTACCGGTGTACAGGAACTCCTCGAACGCGGACTCCTCGATTGCGTACCGCGTGTCGTTGCGTCGTCGTTTCCCTCGCTCCAGTAATCGATTTGTTGGCCCGGCGCGAGCGTGAGCGTGGTAACCTTCGCGCCATTCGGCGCATTGCGCGCCCACAGGTACGCGGTCTTGCCGGTGCATGTGCCGAATTCGAACATGTGCATCGAAGTTCTGGCCAGCACCGCGAGTATCCACGCTTCGGCATCGCTGGTGCCGCCGGGCACCACGATCGGACCACGTCCGACGAATGCCACTTCCGTCGCGAGCATCGCACCGTGTGGCCCCGTGCGAAACGCCGGATGCAGTCCATCCAACGCAATGGTTGCAATCGGCCATCGCGCCGTCGGTCCTTCCTGACGCCGTCGGATCCGTTCGAGGCGCAGCCGCACGGCCAGCAGTGCCGCTACAGCAGTGGCGACGGCCGCGATGATCCAGGCGGTCATCGCCTGCAATCGTCAGCGGCCGTCAGCAATGCCAGCGGCATCGCAAGGTGCGCGATGTCGGCGATATGAACGGTGACAGCAGTCGTCAGAACTTGAACGACGCACCCGCGAACAGCAGTGGCAAGTCGCCGAGGCCGATCTGCACGAGCAGGCTGCTGCGCTGCGAGAGCGCGTAACGTGCGCCGGCTTGGATCGCGAGGCTGAACTCGGTGCCTGCTTCATCGCCCGGCGGGAGCACCACGGCGTCGGTATCGAGCGACGTGCGCGTGAAGCCTGCGCTCAATCCCCCATACAGATCGAGCCGCGGCATGCTGATCGGGGCGAGGTGCATGTTTGCGATGCCCATGAGGGGGACGCTCGTCGACCGCACGGTGGTTTCACCGAACGTCTCGGTGTTCCGCTGCACTCCGAGGAAGCCACCGACGCCGACGTGCAGGCGAGGTGACAGGGAGAGCATGCCCTTCTCGAGCATGATTCCCGCGCCGTGGCCCTGGTATTCGCCCGCTGCCATGTAGCCGAGGGAGACGTTGCGGGTGCCCTTGATGAAGGGGCGCATGACATCGCCGGGCTCGACAATGGTCGAGGGCTGGGATCCGGTCGACGTGGCGGGTGCGGACTGTGCCTGCAACACCACTGGAGTGAACAGCGCGAAGAGCGAGGCGGCGAAACGGAAGCAACGGGTCATATGCATTGCTGGAGTGAGCTCGAAGGATTCGGACTACTGCCCCAAGGCGAAAGCTATGCCGCGGGCGCGCGCGTTGCGATTGCCGCCACCCGGGGCACCGCTGGCGCACCTTTGGCGCTCCTCTGGCGGGCCCACTGCAGTGGAGGGAGATTCCCGCATGGCACCCAAGACAGCTACCCGCGTTCGGCCTGCGCTCGCCCTCGCTCTCGCCATGGTCCTTTCGGTCGCGCCGCACGGATTGCAGGCGCAGACACGAGTGCTGCTCGACACCGACGCTGGTGCGATCACCGTGCTGCTGTTCGAGAAGGAAGCGCCGGTATCCGCCACGAACTTTCTGCGCTACGTGACGGACGGGCGCTACGACGGCGGCGCGTTCTACCGCGCGGTGACACTCTCGAATCAGCCTACCAACGATGTGAAGATCGAAGTCATTCAGGGCGGGCTCGACCGCGACGGAGCGAAACGGCTGCCGCCGATCGCGCACGAGACGACAGACAAGACGGGCATCACGCACACCGACGGCACATTGAGCATGGCGCGTGCAGGAGTTGGCAGTGCCGCCGGCGAATTCTTCATCGTGATCGGCAACCAGCCTGAACTCGACTTCGGTGGCAAGCGCAACGCGGACGGGCAGGGGTTCGCCGCGTTCGGACGCGTCGTGGAGGGGATGGACGTGGCACGTCGCATCCAGCGCATGCCGGCGGATAGTGCGCCACCGCAGCGGCTGGCCACGGTGGTGCAGATTAAGTCGGCGCGCGTGGTGCCGTAGCAACCGCGACGTGTGCGCGCGCCGCTATGGCACGCACACCCCCTTCGTGGGACCGGGCAGCGGCATTGCCGGCCGCATCTCGCGCACGCGCGCATTCAGCACACTGCTCGAGAGCTCGCCGAGTAGTGCCATGACCATGTAGCGATCGAACGTGCGCGGTGACGGCGACAGCCGCTTCACGGAATCGTTGCCGAAGAGCAGCCATGTGGTCGTGCTGCCCGCTGCCGCCCCCGGGCATCCGGGCGTGATGCGAATGGTGTCACCGTGATGCACCGCAGTGCCGTTGGTTCGCAGCGCGTAGGTAGTCGGCATGGATGGCGAGCGGGGCACGTCGTAGCTCGGGCCACCCGGCAATCGGTTTCGCATTTCCGACGAGCGGACGGTGGACTCGAGCATGGCTCGCGTGCCGAGTGCCAGCATCGCTGGCATCGGTTTCCGGTCGGTTGGAAGTGCGCGGGCCGCTCCCGTCGAATCGCGGAGCTCGATGATGCGGGCCATCCCATCCTGCAGCAGATACGTTGTCGAACCGATCATGCGCCCGTGCATGAACCGCGCGATGATCGCCGTGTCCGCTCGATACACCGCGCGCGTCATGGTCGTATCCCGCTGCGACCAGATCGTGTCGCCAAGATAGCGGAACTCCTGACCGCCGACCGGGCTCTGCACCACGGTCGGGCGAGACTGCGCAGCCGAAGGCGCAGGCAGCAGTGCGACTGGCAGCAGGAGCGAGAGTGATAACGCGACGCTGCAACGTCGGCGCAGGGGACTCGAGTTCACGACATCCTCGATGGATCGATGTAGACTGACATTTTCAGTTCGTAGAACAGCGGGGCCCACAACGGATGTCATGGACCCCGCGGTCATTCACTACGGGTGCAACCCTGCAATTGTGCCGAATCAGACCGGCGGCACGCTCAGCTTGACGTTATGTGGTGCGAGCGACGCCGAGAGTGCACGAACGCGCGCGAGCACCGCATTCGCTTCGACGATCGCAGGTGTCAGCGCTGCCTTCGCATCCGCGGCCTGCTTTGCCAGCGCATCGCTCGGCATCTCCCACACGCCCTGAATCGCGCCCTTCGCCGCCGCAACGCGACCGAGTGCATTGGCCTGCGCTGCCGCCTGCGCTGCCGCCTGCGCTGCTGCCGCCGCGGCGGCTCCACCTCCCCCGCCGCCGCCACCTGCACCTCGGCCACCACCAGCGCCCGGCCCACCGGGGCCAACGGCAGCACCCGATCCACCACCGACGCCGAACTTCACGCGCACGGCGTCGAAGTCTTTCTTGAACGCCGCAAAGCTCGCCTTCACCGCGGCTGGTGCGGAGCTCGAATCGAGCGCCGCAGTGGCACGTGCCATCTCCGCGTTGATTGCGCCGAGGCGGCTCGCGACTTCGGTACCGCGACGCTGCGCATCATGGAGGTCCATGATCATCGCGTTGTAGCGGACGCGCTCAGCACCGAGCAGCGGCACTTCGGGATCCATGACGATCGTCATCGGCTTGCTGTCGACGACCTTGTCGTCCACGAGCAGTGCGACCCTGTACTTCCCGGGCACGACCTGCGGCCCGGCTGCTCCACCACCGGCGGCGCCGCCAAATCCACCACCGCCTCCTGCTCCACCACCACCACACGGGTTCTCGGCCTGGTAGCCGACCGGAGGCAGCGGAACCGGCAGTCCCGGCACCGGACGTGCGCCGCCGGCAGCACCACCGGGGCCGCCGGCACCGCCGCCGCCGCCCTGACGTCCGCCACCCGGCGGACCGGCGAGACCAGCGCCCGCACCTGCAATTGCGCGGATCGGTTCGACGCGCTGATCCCAGCAGATCGTCTGGATACCGGCGACGTTGCGCGCCTCGGGAATCGGAAGTTCGCGCAGAGTCTTGCCTGCCGCGTCACTGATGCGAAGCACCGGCTTCGTCACCGGCTTCTTGAAGTGCACCTGCAGCACGGCGTCGGTCGGCGGGTTCTCGCCCGTGAAGAACTGGTGGCCCCAGAACTCGTCGTTGCGGTCGTCCTTGCTTTTCCACTGCAGCGCCATGCCGGGCGTGAACAGCGCAGCATCAGCTTTCTGTGCTGCGGCATACTCCTGGATCGGCTCGAGGTGATCGAGGATCCACAGTGCGCGGCCATGCGTTGCGACGATCAGTGCGTTGTCGCGCGGATGGATCGTGAGCTCGTCGACGCGCACCGTGGGGAAGTTCGCCTTGAGCCGGCGCCATGACGTACCACGATCGGTCGACAGGAAGATGCCCGTCTCCGTCCCGACGTACAGCACATCGGCGTTGCGCGTGTCCTCGGTGATCGTACGCACCACTTCGCCACGCAGACCCGACGCGATCGACTTGAACGTCGCGCCGTTGTCCGTCGTCGTCCACAGGTACGGGTTATAGTCGTTGAGACGGTAGTTCGCGACGGCGACATACGCGACGGCGGCCTTGAATCGCGACGGAACGACTTCCGACACGAACGCATGACCTGCCGGGAAGCCCGGGAGGCGGCTCGTGATGTTGGTCCACGTCTTTCCGTCGTCCTTCGTCATGCTCACGTTGCCGTCGTCGGTGCCGGCGTAAAAAATTCCGGCCTGCTTCGGCGATTCGCCGAGCGACGTGATCGCGGGCCACTGTGAAATGCCGTCGTTGCGCGAGATAGTGATGTCGCGGCCCATGAGGCCCATCGTCATGATGCTGTCGCGCGATTCGTTCTTCGTGAGGTCGGGGCTGATGGCTTCCCACGTGTCGCCACGGTTGCGCGAACGGAACACGCGATTGGCCGCTGCCATCACGACGCCCGGGTCGCGCGGCGAGAGTTGCAGCGGCGTATCCCAGTGGAACCGATAGGCCTCCCCCGGCGTCGCGTTGCTGACGTTCTGATTCGTCGGGCGAATGGATTTCGATTCACCGGTGACGATGTTCTTGCGCGTCATGTTGCCGTCCTGCGACTCCGTGTACACGATGCGTGCATCACGCAGGTCGGGGATCGCCACGAAGCCGTCGCCGCCCTGGATCTGGAACCAGTCGTAGTTGAAGATGCCGCGGTTCTGACGCGACGCGCTCGGGCCGCACCAGTCGTAGTTGTCCTGCATGCCGCCGCACACCTTGAACGGGAACGACATGTCGAACGACGCGTGATAGAACAGACCGACGGGCAGGTTGGGAATGAACTGCCACGTCTTGTTCATGTCGTACGATACGGCGAGACCGCCGTCGTTGCCGATCAGCACGTGCTCGGGATTCTTCGGGTTGATCCAGATGGGGTGCACGTCGTCGTGCGTGACGAGTGCGGCATCCGGCTCGAACGACACGCCGCCATTGGTGCTGAAGTGCAGGCCGACGCCGGCCATGTACACGCGGTCGGGATTGGTGGGGTCGATCTTCACCTGGCTGAAGTACATCGGGCGCGCGTTGGTGCTGCTCTGCTTGCGCCATGTCGAGCCGCCGTCATCTGAGCGATAGAGGCCGGTCGCACCGGCGGCGGCTGCCCCGGGACCACCACGTCCGCCCGGTGCTCCACCACCACCACCAGCTGCGGCCGGCGCTGCGCCCGGGCCTGGCTCCGCCGACGTTGCGGCACCGCGTCCACCCCCTGCCGGCCCTTCGACTGATGCGTACACGGTCTGGCTGCTGCCGCGGAACACGTCGACGGCAATGCGGCCAAGTGAGCCACCGGGGAAGCCGGCGCCGCTGACCTTCGTAA
>DASQZA010000191.1:0-2269 GCA_035638935.1 Gemmatimonas sp.
CATGGCCCGATGAGGTGCGCACGGCAATCGTCGTGCGCTTCCCAAGACTCCTCCTTGCTGACGCGCGCTGATCCTCCGGTCAGCGCGCGTTTGTCATTCTGCGCCGAGTGTTTCGCTACGCCCGATGCCCGAATGGGCCTCGGTGATCAGCGCACGGCGACCGGTGAAATTTCCCGCCTCGCGGTCTCGAGCACCCGCGAGTTGCGGACGAGGCGTCATCCTGCTTCCGAGACTGGACAGCTCCTGGTCTTCTGCAGGAAAGGGCGGCGTTGGCTCCGCTCTCGCATTCGTCATGTGTTGACTCCAATGACGGCATCGGGGGAGTGCGCGCATGCTCTCTATGTGGAGCATGCGCCTTCGGCGAACATCGGTGTCAGGCTACCCGGCAGGCGGCAACGTCCTCGGCGTCCACGCGGACCCGGGACCATTCTGTCAGTCGATCAGGCGGATGTCTGGTCCGGCGGGGCGTGCACGGCATGTGCGAACCGGAGAGCCCCTCCGCTGATGTTTCAGGAAACAGGCACGACAACTGCATTGGATGAGCTTCCATGGCAGTAGATTCCCGGACCAGACGTTCCTTCTCGCAGACGCCGGCAGCGACCGGGCACAGGAGACAGACCGCATGACGCCACCGCCAGCACAGTTGCTGATCGGATCGCTCATACTGGCCGTGCTTCTCCTGAGCGTGTTCGCGACGGTTTCCGTGATGCGTCACTCCGGCTGCAAGCAGGAGATCCAGGACCTGCTCGCGCGGCTCCTGCCGGCGCTCCAGCCGCAGCTGCACTACCGGTGGGATCTGAGCAGCGGCCGCATCGTCCGTGACGTCGCGCTCGTCGAGCGCCTCGGTTTCAGTTCCCCCGTCTGCGTGGCGTCGTGGCAGGACTGGGCGGCGCTGATCCTTCCGCCGGACCGTGACGCGTACGAGCGTGCGGTCAGTGCCGTGGAGTCAGGAAAGTCGGATCGCTACCTGCTCGAGTACCGGATCCGTGCACGGAATGGTAGTGTGATCCGCGTCGTGGATCAGGGCATCGCAGAGGCGCCACGCGCCGATGGACGCGGCCGCCTGATCACCGGGAGCCTCGGCGTCCTCGAGGATCGCACCGCCTCGGGTGAGATCGCGCGCGAGGGCCTGGTACCCGTCGTCCCGACGGAGTACGTGACGCGCGCCGAGCAGGTGCTGTTCGGACGCTCCGGCGGTGTGCTGTTCGCGTCGCAGGCGTTGCGCCCATTCCTGGCGGATGACCTCGACGATTCGCGTCACCTGGGTCAGCGGACGCTGCGGGCGGCATCGCCGGTGGACATTCATTGTCTCGACGACCTGTGGCGCCAGGCGGAACGCCGAGGCATGTCGCGGCGCCGCGTCTGGCTGTCGACCGCCGAAAGCCGTACGCGCCTCTTCGATGTCACGCTCGTCAACGTGAACGCCGAGTTCGCACGCTCGGAGATGCTGCTCGAGGCGCGTGACGTGACCGACAACCAGCTCGATGAAAGCGAGCAGGTGGATACGCAGCGACTCGAACTCGTGTCGCGCTACGCGCGCCGTTTCGCGCACGACGTGCGCACGCCGCTGGGCACGATCCGCAACCTGACGGAACTCATCCGCCGTTCTCCGGAGACCGGGGAACTGCATGAGCGGTACGTCGATGCGATCGACCGCGCGATCGAGGAGATCAGCGCGGCGACACGGGAGCTGGGTCGTGTGGCCGAGTGGAACGAGGACTCCACGTGGGCCAGCAACCTGTCCACGGTGCTCGAGGCGATCGTGAGCGAATTCAGCGCCGAGTACAGTGTGCACGGCAACTCGATCACGATTCCACAGGACGCGCGCGCGCTCGCGATGCCGGAGTCGGCACTGCGCGTAGTGGCTCGCTCCTTGCTGCGTGAGGTATACGAGGCGACGCTGGGCGAGGGCGGTGTGCACGTGATGGCAACACGCGTGGACGACGATGTGGTGATTCGCGTGGAGTCGGACGATGCCTTGCTGCCTGCGCACTCGGGAGCGCCGGGCGAGCGCGGACGCGCTGTTGCACCGCCGCGTGAGATCAATGCGAAGCGGGTGCGAGTGGCGTCTGAAGTGCTAAGCGTCTTCGGTGCGACCCTGGCGATGTCCCGCACGCCGACCGGCGGCACGCTGTTCGAGGTGCGTTGTCCTGCATCGGTACCTGTGCACTGATTCCCTGGCGGCTGCGGTGCCGCTGCGGTGCTGATGACGCTCGACTGAACGGATCGGTTGTGCTGGGGCGAGGGAGGGGCGGACCTTCGACTGCGG
>DASQZA010000192.1:0-2955 GCA_035638935.1 Gemmatimonas sp.
CCTCGGTGTGATCACGGTCGACGACGTCATCGACGTCATCCAGGAGGAAGGCACTGAGGACGCGCAGAAGTTCGGTGGCATGGAGGCGCTCGAGGAGCCCTACATGCAGATCGGGCTCTGGCAGAACGTGCGCAAGCGTGGTGGATGGCTGGCGGTGCTCGCACTCAGCGAAATGGGTAGCGCATCCGCGATGGCGCACTTCGAGGACGACATTCAGAAGACGGCCTTCCTCGCGCAGTTCATTCCGCTCATCATGAGCTCCGGCGGCAACTCCGGCTCGCAGGCAACGTCGCTGATCATTCGTGCAATGGCGCTCGGCGAGGTGAGCCTCACCGACTGGTGGCGCGTCGTGCTTCGCGAGCTGCCGGCGGGATTCATTCTCGGGCTCATCGTCGGAACGCTGTCGTTCACGCGCATTTTGGTCTGGCACTCGCTGGGATTGTACAGCTATGGCCCGCAGTACTTCTGGATGGCGCTTACGGTGGGCCTGTCGCTGGTGGGCATCGTGACGTTCGGATCGCTGACCGGTTCGATGCTTCCGTTCCTGTTGCGTCGTCTAGGGTTCGACCCCGCGAGTGCATCGGCGCCTTTCGTTGCGACGCTGGTCGACGTCACCGCGATCATGATCTACTTCAGCATGGCATACCTGGTGCTGTTTCCACGGCTGCTTGCTCCCTGAGAGGATTGGCATGACGAAACATCTGGTCACCGGCGCGGCCGGCTTCATCGGCTATCACACGAGCGAGCGCCTGCTCTCGCGCGGTGACGAAGTCGTCGGTTTCGACAACGTGAACGACTATTACGATCCGACGCTCAAGGAGGCGCGTCTCGCGCGACTTGCGAAGCATCCCGGGTTCCGACTGGTGCGCGGCGAGCTGGGTGACCGCGCTGCGCTGGAGCGCCTGTTTGCCGAGGAGCGATTCACCAAGGTGATTCATCTGGCGGCACAGGCTGGGGTGCGCTACTCCCTCACGAATCCGCACGCGTACGTGGACAGCAACCTTACCGGGTTCATTCACATTCTCGAAGGTTGCCGCCATCACGGCGTGCAGCATCTCACGTACGCGTCGTCATCGAGCGTGTACGGCGCCAATACGGCAATGCCATTCTCGGTGCACCAGAACGTCGACCATCCGGTCTCGTTGTACGCCGCCACGAAGAAGGCGAACGAGCTGATGGCGCACACCTACAGCCACCTGTATCGGTTGCCGACGACCGGTCTGCGTTTCTTCACGGTCTACGGCCCGTGGGGACGCCCCGACATGGCGATGTTCCTGTTCACGAAGGCGATTCTCGACGGCAAACCCATCGACGTCTTCAACCACGGCAGGATGCTGCGCGACTTCACGTACATCGACGACATCGTCGAAGGCGTGATCCGCACCAGTGATCACACGGCCTCGCCGAACCCGGAATGGAACGGCGACGAGCCGGACCCCGCGACGAGCAAGGCACCGTACCGGATCTACAACATCGGCAACAACAATCCGGTCGAACTGATGCACCTGATCGGCACGATCGAGCAGACGCTCGGACGCGTCGCCGAGAAGCGCATGCTCGACATTCAGCCTGGAGACGTGCCCGCGACGTACGCCAATGTGGAGGCGCTCGTCAACGACGTCGGATTCCAGCCGAAGACGCCCATCGAAACGGGCGTGCGCAATTTCATTGCGTGGTACCGCGAGTATTACGGAGTCGGAGACTGATCGAGCAACGTCACGCCGCGCCCGTACCCTTGCGGGAAGGGTACATGCAAACAGGCCCGAGTCATCGACTCGGGCCTGTTTCACTTCTCGATCTGTGCTAGCGGTTCGGGCGATCCGTGGAGTCACGTCCCGGGTGGCTCGCCGGATTTCCATCGACGCGATCCTTGAAATCGTCCAATGCATCGGAAACCTTGTCCGCGAGCCCCGACGAGCCCGTACGCAGGTCACGACCATGATCGCCGAGTGCGCTGCCGGAGTTGACCGAGCTCCCGTCGAAACTGGTTCGGTCTGCACCGGTGCTGCCGAACCGCTGTGAACCCACCTGCCGTCCGCGCGACCACGCGTCCTGCGCATACTGGCGCACGTTCGTCCAATCGTTCTGGCCTGCGGTGGAGTAGGCACTCGAGAGATGCGGCTCGACCTCGTCGAACGACCGGCTCTGGTAGTCGGGATTCACGCCGGCGAGATGGCCGAGCTGATATGCGGGCCGCACGTCGTTGTACGCAGGACGGCTGCCGGTGCTGCGGTCGCTATCGGCGGTCGACGTCGCCGAGTAGTTGGACGTGTGGTGCGTCTGGTAGAAGTCGTCGTCTTCCTGGTTGAACGCGGCAGAATCGGAGATGTGCTTACCGGCCCACCACCCACCGACGGCTCCAGCCAGTCCACCGATGATCGTGCCAATTGGACCGACGATCGAGCCCAGGGCAGCACCAGCGACAGCACCACCCGTTCCGCCAGTCGCGCCGGCGATGGTGTCCTGGTCCGGTCCGACGTTACCGCTGTTGTGCAGGTCGCCCGTGTTTCGGTTGTCCATTGTGTCTCCTTCGGTAGAGAGCTGATGATGAGTCTCGCGTGCGACGAACCTCATGCATGTTCAATACCGAACTCAGGTCAGGCGTGCACGAGCATTGCGGCCGTGCCTGCATGCACTCACGGGTCGTGCTGATCACTGCAACGGCAGCAGTGTCGCGGTCATCACCATCATCACGACCACTACGACAGCGAGTGCCGTGATTGATGAGGTCCGACGTACCGCACCTGCATCACGCGGAGCAATCCAGCTGTCGTTCCATCCAGAGCGTGGCCCATTCATGCGAGTTTCCGGAAAAGGCCGGCATGCATTGCCGACAACCTCCCCCCGAGCAACTGCTGTGCCCGCTTTTGCGGCGTCTTCGCGTGGCCGAATATGACAGACCGCGGCTCAAAAGCGGCGCGGCACAGCCGGGAGCATGACGGCGTGAATCCCGGC
>DASQZA010000193.1:0-1634 GCA_035638935.1 Gemmatimonas sp.
GACACGTGCGAATGGCATGTCCCAGACTCGGGCTGATCCCACGTGCAGTGCCGTCACCCGCCCGCGGGCGTCTCGGGTGAACCAGATCGCGTCACCGCCGGACGCGAACGCTTCCCGTGTGCCAGTGCTGCCGGTCTCCCGGTACACGGGCGTGAGGAACTCGATGGCCCCGGCTCGCGGGCTCACCGAGAGCCGTCCGTCGCTGACGGCGACCGTGAACGTCGACCCGATCTCTTCGTTCCGGTACTGGCCGGCGAACGCAGCAAGTTCACCCGGCGCGGGCCGCCACACCCCGTCCGCGACCCGAATGAATGCGACAGAGTCACCATCGCTCGTCGGTTGCCGGTAGCCCCGCACCCGCCCGTCGGCCGCAGTATCGAGTCGCAGTCGTGCCCCATCAGCGAGCAGGGTGCCGTCGCGCATGGTTCGCACCGCGGCGCCTCCGGCCCGCCGCGCGCCACCCGCCGCGCTTTCGAACACGACCGCAACGTTCGTTCGCGTGTTGCGATAGACACCCGCCAGCTTCGCGAGCGTCGCCGAATTCCCCGCAATGGTATCCGGAGCCACCGCACGCGGCAGATCAGCGAACAGTCCGTCGACGATGCCATGCACGTGTGCCGTGGCGGGCGCGCCTGCCGCATTGCACAACACGGCAATCGACAGGTTGTCGCGGTCCGGATACCGCGCGAGGAACGTGCTGTACCCTGCAGTCGATCCCGAATGGGAAATCTCGCGCAACCCGCGGTACGACGTCACGATGAGGCCCAGCGCGTATTGAATCTCGGTGCCATTGGTGAGTCGCATGCGGCGCGTGATCGAATCTCCCCATGCAGCACCCAACTTCTTCGACGTGAGCGCAGCGTTCCACGTCAACCAGTCCTCGACGGTGGTGAGCAGACCACCTGCGCCGATCACGTTGTCGAACGGCATGTTGAGAGTCCACTCGGCTCCGCGCGGTGAGTACGCCTGCGCGAGCCTGGGTACGGTGCGCGTGAAGTCGTCGCGCCAACTCGTGTGGGTCATGCCGAGCGGCGCGAAGATGCGCGCCCGGGTGAACTCCGGAAACGACTGCCCGCTGACGCGCTCGACGATCGTTCGCAGCAGCAGGAAGCCGGAGTTCGTGTACGAGTAGAAATCGCCGACCGGATAGTTGAGCGCTTTCTGCCGGGTGATGATGTCGAACACGAACGGCTGCGTATACACCCGCGTACCGCGCGGCCATCCCTGCCAGTCCACGAGGTTGCTCCATTCGCGCAAACCGCTCGTGTGCGTCAGCAGATGTCGCAGCGTGATGGGTCGCGAGTAGACCGGCAACTCCGGGATGTACTTTCGCGCGTCGTCGTCGAGCGCGAGCTTGCCGTCCTGCATCAGCAGCAGCACCGCGGTCGAGAGGAACTGCTTGGCGACAGATCCCGACTCCAGCACGGTCGACGGGTCGATCGCGATGCCGTTCGTGAGGTCGGCCATGCCATAGCCGCGCACGAAACGCGTGGAGCCACCCTGCGCGACGCCGACGGCGCATCCCGGGGTGTGCGTCGAGTTCCACCTGGCAAACATGCGATCGGAGATGGCGGCCAAGACCGGCACGCCGGCGGAGCGCGCGCCGGGCCCACCGCCCGAAGGCGCGGCCTGGG
>DASQZA010000194.1:0-14066 GCA_035638935.1 Gemmatimonas sp.
GCCTCCTTGGCGACACCATCCGCGTAGCTACACACGCTTTGGATCGTTTTGGAAACGAAAGCGGAATCACTCCGACGCTGTCATTCGAGAGCGCCAACGAGATCGCATCGCTCGAGGGCAACGTGCTCGTCGCTCGCCGGCCCGGTCTTACGAGCGTCAAGGCGAGCGTCGACGGGATCACGGCCCGTCTCTCCGTGGTGGTCAGCCCAGCGGCACCCGAAGTGACCAGAGTGCTGCCGGATACCGTGCTGCCGGGCGGCACCATGACGGTCGAGGGTGCCAACTTTGCGCTGCTCTCCGATGCCGTCGTGCTCACGGTAGGCGGCCACAAAGCTGTCATCACGGGAATTTCGGGCACCCGTATCGACGCCATCCTGCCTGCCGCCGGAATACCCTGCTCCCCGACTGCGATGCAGTCCGTGAAGGTGTCGGTCGCATCCGCCATCGCGACATCGACGGTCGTGCTTCGAACTGCTACCCAGGTGGCGCTCGCGCGCGGTCAATCGGCGAACGTTCTCGATGCAGATGCCACGCGCTGCACGGAGATCGTGGCGCCCACGGGAAGCTCCCACGCGAAGTACGTCGTTACGGTGATCAACACGAGCCTTACTGCCGCTGCCACGACTGGGTTCGAGCTCCGCGGGAACGGCACCGGCGCTTTGGCTGGGCGCACCGCAACTGCTCCAGCGGCCGCCATGATGTCGGCGAAGGCATGGACTGCCGGCTCCCCGTCTGCGTTCTCGCTCCCGGCGCAGTCGTTCCAGTCGGCGTCGGCGGCCCTCTCGGGCGAGCGCGATCACGATGAACATCTCGAGGCGCAGCGCACGCTCAGCCGCAGCTACGGGTCACCGGCTAGCGTCTGGAGTGCCCTTCGGAAATCCGCCGCGACCTCGAAGGCGATCGGCGTCGCTGCCTCGCAGGCGCGCGCCGGCACCGGCGACACAGTGATGATGAAGGCGCTGTACAGCAGCTGTGGACGGGGGGCAGACATTCGGGCACGCGTCGTCTATTCGGGATCACGAGCAGTCGTGCTGGAGGATGTCGCCGCGCCGCGTGCCGGACAGATGGACTCGGAATATCAGGCGATCGGCGCCGAGTTCGATGCGGTGCAGTATCCGCTGCTGCTGGGCAAGATCGGCGACCCGCTGGCGATGAACGACGCCATGAACGGGGATGGCCGAGTGACGATGCTGTTCACGCGATATGTGAACGACTCGCTGCCGGGCATCGCCGGGTACGTGACCGCGTGCAACTTCTACCCGAAGGGCACGTTCGCGGCGAGCAACGAGGATGAAGTGTTCTACGCGCGTGTCGCGTCGGGCGGCGAATCGCCCGACGAGTGGCGCCGGAGCATGCGCTCGACCGTGGTCCACGAGGCCAAGCATCTGGCATCGTTTGCCGAACGGTTCGCACGCGGCACTCCATTCGAGGAGTCGTGGCTGGAGGAGTCGACCGCCCGCATCGCCGAGGAGATGTACTCGCGAACGTTCGCAAACGGCGGACACTGGAAGGGGAACGTCGGCTACACGGCCGTGCGGTGCGAGGTGCTGCGCTGCGACGATCGTCCGTTGATGATGTGGAAGCACTTCTCGGTGCTGCATCAGTACTACCGCGGGATCGATACGCTCACGCCGATCGGCGCTGCCGCGAACGGAGATTTCACGTACTACGCGAGCGGATGGTCGCTCGTGCGCTGGGCGGCCGATCAATACGCCACCGATGAGGGCGCATGGATCAAGGCCCTCGTGAGGGGCGGGCAGCTCACCGGCCTCGCCAATCTCGCCAGCATCGCCGGTCGGTCACCGATGGAGATGCTGGCGGACTGGTCACTCGCTAACGCTGTCGACGACTTGCCTGGGTTTGCGCCACAGCGGCCGCAGCTGTCGATGCCGAGCTGGAACACGGCGGACGTGATGGGCGGTCTGGCAGCGACTTATCCGAGCATGTTCGTGGCGGCGCCGCTGAAGGCGCGGGCGATGACGTTTGGGTCGTTCAGCTTGCCGGTGACGCGGTTGCGCGCGTTTTCGAGCAGCTATTTCACGTTTGAAGGCGCGCAGGGGGGCAGCCAACTGGTGGAGTTGCGTGGAGAGGGGGGCGCGGTGTTGCCGGCTGGGAGCCTGCGGGTTGCGGTGGTGCGGGTGGAGTAGTCTTCGCCTCGAAGAATGATCAACACTGGCGCATCGGTGAGCTCGCTTGCTGCAACAGGAGGAGCCCCGGCTGACGCATTACTTTGCGCCTATGGCCTCTGAGCCAACCTTTGGCCGCGGAGCGGCCGGTTTGCCCAGCTCCTGAAGAGACCAACCCCATCGTGCTTCGCAAGCTTGTTCGGATGTCACCGCAGGAGATCGGCAGCCGAGCTCTGCGCCGACTGTTGGATGAAGTCGAACCGGTATTTCCCGGTGCTGGGCCGTCGAATCTCCAGGACAGCGAACTCGTTCCGCGCACGCCGTGGGTAATACATCCGCGGGCATCCAGTGCACCGGACAGCGGAGCGATCGTCACGCGCGCAGAAGCGGCAATGGACGGCCGAATCTCACTTCTGGGTCTTGGAACGTTGGATTTAGGACCGGATCCGGATAGCCATCGTGACCCCACCACTGGTCTGCGATCCCCACTGGTCCGCTGGAATCGCATCCCATATCTCGACGCAGGAATCGTCGGCGATCACAAAGCCGTCTGGGAGCTGAATCGGCATCAGTGGATCACCTGGATTGCCCAGGCATTCGTGGTCACCGGAGAGGAGCGCTACGCAGACTTCGCCATCGGTGCGCTCGAGCGCTGGATCCGTGAGAATCCTCGAGGAATGGGAATCAACTGGGTGAGTTCGCTCGAGCTGAGTCTCCGCGCGATCCAGTGGACTGCGGTGCTTCATCTCGTTCGAGGAAGCACTGCCGCAATAACGGAGCGCATTCGACCAATTGTCGCGCACCTCGAGTTTCAGATGCGCCATGTACGTACCCATCTGTCGACGTGGTTCGCGCCCAACACGCACCTGACCGGAGAGGCGCTCGGACTTCTGGTCGTCGGCACTTCCTTCGCAGGCTTCGCTGCTGCGGCGGAGTGGCGCGCGTGCGCGGCCGATATCCTGCGCACCCAGTTGTTTCGACAGGTCTCCGCGGACGGGTCCTACTTCGAGCAGAGCAGCTGGTATCAAGCCTATACCGTGGACTTCTTTGTGGAGGCACTGCCCTGGTTGGAGCTCGCCGGACTTCCGGTGCCGGAATCAGTTCGCCAGCGCGTACACGCTGCCGCTCGATATCTGCAGATGGCCTGTCGGCCGGACGGATCGCTCGTCCAAATCGGAGACGATGACGGTGGCACGCTTTGGCGACTGGAATCCGGAGAACGGCCCCACTTGCAGACACTCGCTCGCGCTGCGCTTCGATTCGATGACCCCACGCTGTGGCCGGCCGGCTTCCCCGGCGAACATGCGACGTGGTTGCTTGCGACGCAGATCGATGGTGACGAATCCGGTGTTCTAACCGCCCGAAGCGCCCGGCACTCTGCTATGGATTCGTTCGGTGCACTTGTGGGTGCCGACGGTGGACTGGTGCGCATGGTCGACCGTGACGACCGCGACGGATCGATCGACATGGCGCTCTTTGACGCCGGCCCTCACGGGATGTACGGGCATCCGCACGCTGATGCCCTCTCCGTGGACTTGTCCATCAATGGGCGGCCGGTGGTGGTTGACCCGGGCACCGGCTCGTACGTCGGTGCGCTCCGGGCGCAACTGCGCTCGACAGCGGCACACGCAACGCTCGAGTATGACGGACGGTCCACCTCCGTCCCGAACGGTGCGTTCGGATGGACGACTACTAGGGGAGGAACCGTGCTGAACTCGGCGGCGGGTGCATCCTTGTCGTGGGCACACGGCCGCTTGGCCGGCAGCTTGGCCGACGGGTATCTGTTCGAACACGAACGGGTGATCCTGCGCCTGCGGGGGCGGGCCTGGATGATTCTGGATCTCGTTACGGCGCCCGCGCCCGGTGCGCCCCTGTGCTTGCGACTGCCTCTCGCTGAGGGGCTCGAGGTTGGTCGCACCGAGCACGGCACGCTGGAGTGTCGTCGTCTCGGAGAAGCCATAGCATCCGTGTGTGTCGACCCCTCGCTCGGCACCCAAGTTGCCACTGCAGCGGTCTCCAGCGCTTACGGCCGCGTTGCCTCGGGTCGGGTGCTCGAGATGCGCGCGGTGGCCAGCCGTGAAAGCGCATTCTGTACCGCGATCGGCCGCACTGGAACCCTCGGAACGCTCTCGCGCCCCGACGTGACCCGGAACTTGTGGACGTACTCCGACGCACTTGGCAGGGTGGTTCTGATGGCTCCCCGCGACGGCGCGGAGCAATGGGGCGGCGTGCGGGCGACGGGCAGCTGGATCGTGCTCGAGCAGAGTCGGCAGGGCCTGCCCTCTGGAGCTCCGGCCCTGCTCCGGGCCACTGGTTTCGGGGCGTTGCGTTATGCAGGTGTCGAGCGTGTGCTGCAAGGGACGTCGGAGGAGATCGAAATCGACCTGACGCCCGACCTTTCCATTCCTTCGCTGAGCTGAACCCGTGTGCGGAATTTGTGGTGTTGCGATCCCTTCGAGTCTTGCGCGGGCCGTTGACGAAGCGCAGCTGATTCGCATGCGCGATACCCTCGTTCATCGGGGTCCGGACGGCGCAGGGCTCGCGATCGATGGGGGTGTGGGCCTCGCCCACCGACGGCTCAGCATCGTCGATGTCGCACATGGCCATCAGCCGATGCGCAGCGACCGCGATGGGGTGACGATCGTATACAACGGAGAGGTCTACAACCACCCAGCGCTGCAACCGCAGCTCGAAGCGGAAGGCGTGTCGTATCACACGCACTGCGACACCGAGACGGTGCTCCACCTGTACGAGAAGTACGGCGCCGATTTCCCGCGGCACTGTCGCGGCATGTTCGCGGTCGCCATCTGGGATCGTGACCAGCAGCGGCTCCTGCTCGCTCGCGACCGGTTCGGTGTAAAGCCGCTGTATTATCACGTGACGACCGATGGCACGCTGATATTCTCGTCCGAGATCAAGGCGTTGCTCGAGTTCGACGGGCTCGAGGCGAGGCTCGACATGGGGGCGATGCCCGACTTTTTGGCCAATCATGCGCCGAGCGGCAACGATACGCTGTTCGCCGGCGTGCACCGACTGCCCGCGGGCCACGTGCTGACCTGGCAGGACGGCACCATCTCGATCGCGCCGTTCTGGGATCTCTCTTTTCGCCGGGATGCATCGAAGTCGAGCGCCAGCGACGAAGCGCTCGTCGCGGAGTTCTCGTCGCGCCTGGAAGAAGCGGTGCGGGTGCGCCTCATGGCCGACGTGCCGCTAGGCGCCTTCCTCTCCGGAGGAATCGACTCAGCGGCGATCACGGCGATCATGAGCGACCTCACGAATGAGCCGGTGCGCACGTTCTCCGTCGCGTTCGCTGAACGCGAAGCAAACGAGTTGCACTACGCGCGAATGGTCGCCGAGCGCTATCGGACCGAGCATCACGAGGTGTTGCTCTCTGCCGAGGAATTCTGGGATCTGCTGCCGCGTATGATCTGGCACGAGGATGAGCCGCTCGCGCATCCGTCCTCCGTGGCGTTGTTCGCGGTTGCGCGACTCGCCTCCGAGCACGTGAAGGTCGTGCTGACGGGCGAGGGAAGCGACGAAACGCTCGCCGGCTACAATCGCTATCGTGTCACGCTCGCGAACATGGCGCTCGGCAACGTCTGGGAGTCGGTGCTGCCGCAGGGAGTTCGCCGCATGGTCGCCGGTGCCATCGGCGAGGATGGACAGCCCGGCGTCAAGGGCAAGCTTTCTCGCACGTTCCTCGCGCGCGACGCAACACTCGACGCTTTGTACTTCGACAACTTCGCCGTTTTTGCGCCACGACGCATCGAGTCGCTCCTGACACCCGCGGCTCGTGCGCAGTGTGCTGGCGTGAACGCGTACCAAGCGTACCATGACGCGGTGGAGCGTTCGGATGCGACGACGCTGCTCGGGAAGCTGCTGTACGCGGACACGAAGACTTACCTGCACGAGTTGCTCATGAAGCAGGACCAGATGAGCATGGCCGCGAGCATCGAGAGCAGGGTGCCGTTCCTCGACCATCATCTGGTGGAGTTCATCGCGAGCCTCCGCGACAGCGTCAAGCTGCGCGGTCTGACGACGAAATGGCTGCTGCGGCAGTCGATGAAGTCGCGCCTTCCGGCAGAGATCCTCTCGCGCAAGAAGATGGGATTTCCGGTGCCGGTCGGTCGATGGCTCCGCGGCGAATGGGGACATCTCTTGGATGAATTCGTGCTGTCGGCGCGTGCGACGGAGCGTGGCCTCTTCGATCCCGCGGCCGTCCGACGCTACGTGACCGGGCACCGGACAGGCGAGAACCACGCAGAGCGACTCTGGGCCCTCATCAACTTCGAGATTTGGATGCGGATCTTCTTCGATGGAGAATCGCCAGCCGACATCGAGATGCGACCGGTTGCCCATTCGACGTCCCGGCTCGCCGCGCAGCCCCGCTAGCATGCACGTACTCTGGGTCAAGACGGACCTGCTCCATCCCGTGAACAGCGGGGGGCGCATCCGCACGTACGAGATGCTGCGCGAGATAAGTCGGCAGCACGAAGTCACCTACTTGGCGCTCGACGACGGCCGCGTCACTCCGGACGCGTTGCGACGGGCGTCCGAGTACTCCGCCCGTGTGGAGCTCGTGCCGCACGCCGTCACCAGCAAGACCGACCCGCGCTTTTTCGTCGAGCTCGGTTTGAACCTCACGAGCGACCGACCCTATGTTCTCGATCGCTACAAGTCGCAAGAGATGGGTGACCGTGTCACGCGGCTGTGCGACACCGGCGTCGATGTCGTGGTGTGTGACTTCCTCTTTCCCGCTCCTTCCATGCCGGCATCGCTGCCGGTGCCTCGCGTGCTCTTCCAGCACAACGTCGAAGCGAAGATCTGGGAGCGACATGCGCAGGTCGGGCGGACGCCCTTCCATCGCGCATACTTCCGGTTGCAGCATCAGCGGATGCACCGCGCTGAACGCGAGCTGTGCGAGCAGTTCGACTGGGTGGTCGCGGTATCGGAGAAGGATGCGACGACGTTCCGCGAGGAGTACGGGCTCGACAGGGTTTCCAGCATTCCCACCGGAGTCAACACGAGCTTCTTTGCAGCTGGCGATCCGGCAGAGCGCCGACCGAACCACATTGTGTTCCTGGGCTCGATGGACTGGATGCCAAACATCGATGGCGTGCAGTGGTTCACGGAAGAAGTGTTGCCGCGGGTGCGCGAGACCCTCCCGGACGTGACGTTCAGCATCGTTGGCCGAGACCCGACGCCGGCGGTCAGGGCACTGCAAGGCAACGGAGTAACCGTGACGGGTACGGTCGATGACGTTCGCCCGTATCTCAACGAGGCTTCGCTCTTCGTCGTGCCGCTTCGCGTCGGAGGTGGCACGCGCCTCAAGCTGTACGAGGGGATGTCGACGGGAATCGGCACGCTCTCGACCACGATCGGGGCGGAAGGCCTGCCACTCGTTGCTGGCGTACACCTGCGCATCGCGGACGATGCTGGTGCGACCGCGCGCGCCGTGGTCGACCTGCTGCGCGATCGGGAAGGCACGCAGGCGATGGGGACACGGGCAGCCACCCATGTGCGCGAACATTTCGGCTGGGAGAGTGTCGCCCGGTCGTTCATGGACGTATGCGAGCAGGTCCGCACTGCGCCGGTCGCTGTTGTGTGACAGCGCGCGAGTTGGGATCGTGAGTACCAGTGTCGGCACCGTTCCCGCCATCGTGGTTCTGGTTGCGGGCCTGCTGATCGCATGGATCGTCGTCGGATACCCTGTCGTCGTTCTCGCGCTCGCGCGACTGCGTCCCGGCCGTCCGATCGCGAAAGCGGCTATCACCCCGCGCGTCGACGTCGTGGTCCCGGTGCGGAACGGAGCCAAGTGGCTCGCCCAGAAACTCGCATCGATCCGGTCGCAGGATTATCCCGCGCACCTCGTCCGCGTCATCGTCGTCTCGGACGGATCGACCGACGAAACCACGGCCATCGTGCGGGATGCAGCTGCGGTCTCCGGAAATGTCGTCCTCCTGGAGTTGCCACCCGGCGGGAAGGCGACAGCGCTCAACGAGGCGTTCCACGCGTCGTCCGCCGACGTGCTCGTATTGACCGATGTTCGCCAGACGCTGGACGCATCGTGCATTCGCATGCTCGTGCAGTCGTTCGCCGACCCCGCAGTGGGGGTGGTGAGCGGGGAGCTGCGCATCGGCAGCGCCGGAGACGAGGAAGCGGTTTCCCTGTATTGGCGACTCGAGACCCGTCTGCGTCATGCGCTTTCGTCGCTCGACAGCATGCTCGGCGCGACAGGTCCGATCTACGCGCTGCGTCGGGAACTGTTTCGAACCGTTCCGCCGGGGACCATCCTGGACGACATGTACCTGCCGCTTGCTGCATTCTTCCAAGGATTCCGCTTGGTGTCCGAGCCACGCGCAGTCGCATGGGACGAACCCATGGACTTGAAGACGGAGTTCGGGCGGAAGGTGCGCACCATGGCGGGCGGCTACCAGCTGATGAGGCTGGAGCGGCGGCTGCTTTCTCCTCGACGCAATCGGATGTTCTCGCATTATCTCAGCTACAAGCTGGGCCGGCTGCTGCTGCCGCACCTATTTCTGGTGATGTTCTTAGCCAGTTGGTTCGTGCCGCAGCCGCATCGAACGATGCTCGTCGACTTCCAATGTCTCGTCTACTTGCTGGCGCTCGTCGATCCGATGTTGCCAGCGGCTTTTCCCCTGAGCCGTCTCACGAGGCCGCTGCGCGCATTTGGCGCGTTGGTCATCGCTGCCTTCGTTGCGCAGAAGATATTTTTCGTGCGCGCCGAATCCATCTGGGTTCCGACTCGCTCCCGATGAGTTCGTCTGCATTGGTCCCTCGCCGAGTTTGCCGGTGAACTACAAGCTCAAAGCCGGCATGGGATGGGCGCTATCTGTGCTCCCCGGTGGCCGAAGTCTTCACGCATTGGTTCAGCGCCGGGTCACCCGAACACTGCCAATGCCTGACGGGGACTTTCGCGATCGTTGTACCATCGCGCTCGACCATTTACGTGTTCTGCGCGCTCACCTCGGGAACGACCTGGAGCGTGCGCGCTTGTTCGAGTTCGGGGCCGGATGGGACCTGATCGTCCCTCAGGTTTTCTTCGCAGCGGGAGTGCGGCATCAACAGCTGTTCGACCTGAACCGGTTGCTGCAGCCAGACTTGATGCGAGACGCGAATCGCCGGCTTCGGGACTGCGCACAGTTGGTCAGCGTAACTAACCCATCACTCGCTGTCGACATGGCGACTCTGCCGGATCTCGCCGCAGTCGAGCAGGAGGCTGCCCTGCGCCGACTCGGCATCAAGTACGTGGCGCCCGCCGATGCCGCCAACACCGGCCTCGCTTCCGCGTCTGTGGACGCGGCCACGAACAGTCTGGTGCTCGAACATGTGCCCCCTTCCGTGATCGCTGCGATCTTCTCGGAGTTGCACCGGATCGTGCGTCCCGGTGGCGTGGTATCCTCGAGCGTCGACATGTCCGACCACTATAGCCACGGTGACCCGACCGTGTCGCCCTGGAATTTCCTGCGCTACCCGGAGCGCACATGGCACGCGATGAATCCGCCGATCCTGTACCAGAATCGGCTACGCGCGTCAGAGCATCTCGCCCTTATATCCGGCGCGGGATTTCGGATCGTCGATAGTCAACGGCGCTTCGTTGGGACGCCCGATTCTTTTGCCGTCGCCCGCAAGCAGGCAGTTCCGCCGTATTCCTCATGGGATGACGTCGAGGATCTTCGAGCTACGCAGCTGCACGTCGTCGCGATTCGCGACTGAAGACTACCGCAACACGGTCGGTCGTGGTCAGCCGAATACTTCGAGTGCCAGCTCGATCCGCCCAAACGGCGCACTGACCTGCACACCCTGCACGACACCACGCACGCGATCAAGCGCCTCACGCGCGATCGCAATCCCTTCTGCCAACGCGTGCTCCTTGCTCTTCTCGTTCGCACGGCGCATGCGGTCCAGCACCTCCTTGGGCACCGTCACTCCCGGCACTTCGTTCGCCAGGAACTCGGCGTTTCGCGCCGACACCAGCGGCCAGATGCCGGCGATGATCGGAATGCGCGCGCCGTCGATCGTCTCCAGAAAGCGCTCGAGCTGCGCCGGGTCGAACACCGGCTGCGTGATCGCATACTCGGCCCCAGCCTCCACCTTCCAGTGGAATCGCTTGAGCTCCTGTGCTGGGTCAATCGCCGCCGGATTAACGCCCACACCGATCGCGAACTGTGTGGGCTCGCCGATCGGATTGCCGCCCGGGTCGAGCCCGCGATTCAGGTTGCGCACCAAGTTCGTCAGCCCGATCGCGTCGATGTCGAACACCGCAGTGGCATCCGGATAAGGCCCCATCTTTGGTGGGTCACCCGTGATCAGCAGCAGGTTGCGTAACCCAAGCGCCGACGCGCCGAGCAGGTCGCTCAACATGCCGAGCAGGTTGCGGTCTCGGCAGCAGTAGTGCGTGACGGCCTCGATACCCGTGCGCTCAATCACGAGGCTCGTGGCGATCGCGCCCATCCGGCTCTGCGCCCGCGGGCCATCCGGAACGTTGATGGCATCGACACCGGCCGAGTGTAGCGTAGCGGCGTCCGTCGTGAGTTTGGCCGTGTCGACGCCACGTGGAGGCACGATCTCGACACTCGTAACGAACTGACCGGACGCAATCTTCGCGGCCAGGCGTGAGCGCTTGCCGAACGGAATCGGCTCCTTGGCCGGCTGAACGTCGCCACCCGTCAGCTGAGCGCGCTCCGCGCTCGCGGTGACACGGGTGCGCGGCGCAAGCGGTCGCACACCTTCGACCATCGCCTTGATGTGCTCCGGCGTCGTACCACAACAACCGCCGACGACCTTCGCACCGGCCTGGATCAGGTGACGCGCATAGGTGGCCATGTATTCCGGACTCGCCATGTACATGGACCGTCCACCGACGTCGCGCGGCATCCCGGCATTCGGCTGGGCCGAGAGCTTTTTTCGCGTGACGGCGGTCATGCGCTCAACGGCTTCCAGGATCGTCTGTGGGCCAACTGAGCAGTTGAGGCCAATGATGTCGACGCCCCAGCGATCCAGCGCCTTGGCGATGTCCTCGGGACTCGCCCCGTACGCGGTGCGCAAGTCTGGACCAACAGTCGCCTGAGCAATCACCGGCATCGTTGGATCTATGAACCGCGCGGCCAGGATGGCCTGCTCCAGCTCATCCAGGTCCGCGAATGTCTCGAGCAGGAAGCAGTCAGCCCCACCCGCCTTGAGCGCACCCATCTGCTCGGCGAAGATTTCCCGCGCCTCCTCCCGACTCGTCGAGCCATACGGTTCCAAACGGACGCCAAGCGGACCCACGGCGCCGGCGACCAGTCGGCCGTCGCCCGCCGCCTCTCGTGCCAGCTCCGCCGCTCGACGGTTGATCGCTTCGACCTGCATATCGAGACCGTATTGCGCCAGCTTGGTGCGGTTTGCCCCGAACGAGTTCGTCTCGAGGACTTCTGCACCGGCCTTCACGTACGCGGCGTGGATATCACGCACCATGTCGGGGGCACGCAGCGCAAGCTCGTCGTAGCACTGGTTGATGAACACGCCGCGCGTGTACAACACCGTGCCCATAGCGCCGTCGAACACCACGACCTGCTCGGGGTCGAGCAAACGAGCCAGCAATCCTGCGCGCACAGAGGTCCCCGAGGCTCGCTCGGCTGTTGGATTGTCTGGTGCCACGCTGCCAGGCTGACGATGGTCGATAGTGTGCGTCATGTGTATAGCTTACTAGAACAGGCGCCCGCTGCACACTGCAGCGACGGCATCGGCGACAAGCGACCGGTCGCCCGACAGTGCCCGAATCACGTGCCCGAATGACGACCAAGATCAGCCGAACCGAACGACTTGCCCAGCTGGACCGCCTGCTCGCCGAGCGCATCCTTCTGCTCGACGGTGCGATGGGCACCATGCTCCAGACCTACCGGCTGAGCGAGGCAGACTATCGCGGCACCCGCTTCGCCGATTGGCCATCGGATCTCAAGGGCAACAACGATCTGCTGGTGATCACGCAACCGGACATCGTCGCCGAGATCGAGCGACAGTACCTGGTGGCGGGTGCAGACATTCTCGAAACGAACACGTTCAACGCGAACGCGATCTCCATGGCCGACTACGGCATGGAGAGTCTTTCCTACGAAATCAACGTCGCGGCGGCGGCGCTGGCGCGTCGTGTTTCTGATGAATTCGAAGCCAGCGATCCATCGCGTCCAAGGTTCGTAGCAGGCGTACTCGGACCGACCAATCGTACGGCCTCGCTGTCGCCAAAGGTCGAAGATCCCGGGGCCCGTAACGTCACTTTCGACGAACTGGTCGACGCCTATACTGTGTCGATCAAGGGATTGCTCGATGGCGGCGCCGACCTGCTGATGGTCGAGACGATCTTCGATACCCTGAATGCAAAGGCCGCGCTGTTCGCGATCGAGTCGTACTTCGAGGCCAACGAGATTCGCGTGCCCGTGATGATTTCCGGGACGATCACCGACGCCAGCGGCCGTACGCTGTCGGGACAGACCACAGAGGCGTTCTGGACATCGATGTCGCACATCAAGCCACTCTCGATCGGCCTGAATTGCGCGCTCGGTGCGACGCAACTGCGAGGGTATGTGCAGGAACTCTCGCGTATTGCAGACACACGCACGAGTGCGCATCCGAACGCGGGCTTACCCAATGCCTTCGGTGAGTACGACGAGACGCCGGAGACCATGGCGGCGCATATCGCCGAATGGGCGAAGAGTGGGCTGCTCAACATCGTGGGTGGCTGCTGCGGTACGACACCCGCACACATCGCGGCGATTGCAGGGGCAGTGAACGGCATCGCGCCACGCACAATTCCGCATATCACACCGTTGCTGCGCCTGTCGGGGCTCGAGCCGATGGCCGTTGGCCCGGACACGAACTTCGTGAACGTGGGTGAGCGCACGAACGTGACCGGGTCGGCAAAGTTCGCGAAGCTCATCCTCGACGGGCAGTACAACGAGGCGCTCGTCGTCGCACGCCAGCAGGTGGACAGCGGCGCGCAAATCATCGACGTGAACATGGACGAGGGCCTGCTCGACGCCGAAAAGGCGATGGTCACGTTCCTCAATCTCGTCGCGTCGGAGCCCGACATCTCGCGCGTGCCCATCATGGTGGACTCGAGCAAGTGGCACGTCATCGAGGCGGGGCTCAAGTGCCTGCAGGGGAAGGGAATCGTCAACTCGATCTCGCTCAAGGAAGGCGAGACGGAGTTTCTTCGCCAGGCGAAGCTCGTGCGGCGCTACGGAGCGGCGGTGATTGTCATGGCCTTCGACGAGCAGGGCCAGGCGGATTCCGCCGCACGCAAGGTGGAGATCTGCACGCGCGCGTACCGGCTGCTCGTCGACCAGGCAGGGTTTCCGCCGCAGGACATCATCTTCGATCCGAACATCTTTGCGATCGGCACGGGCATCGAGGAGCATGCGCGCTACGCCATCGACTACTTCGAGGCGACGGCCGAGATCAAGCGAACCTTGCCGCACGTGAAGGTGTCGGGCGGTGTGAGCAACATGTCGTTCTCGTTCCGCGGCAACAATCCGCTGCGCGAGGCGATGCACGCGGTGTTCCTGTACCACGCGATCCGTGCGGGCATGGACATGGGCATCGTGAATGCCGGCCAGCTCATTCCGTACGAGGACATTCCCGCCGATCTTCGCGAGCGAGTCGAAGACGTCGTTCTTGCTCGGCGCCCTGACGCAACGGAGCGCTTGCTCGAAGTCGCGGATACGGCCAAGGGACGTGCGGCCAAGGCGAACGACGATCTTGCGTGGCGCGATCTTCCCGTCGACGAGCGGCTGTCGCATGCACTGGTGCGCGGTATCGATGCCTTCGTCGTCGAGGACACTGAGGAGGCGCGCCTGCAGGCCGAGAAGCCGATCGACGTGATCGAAGGACCACTGATGCGCGGCATGAATGTCGTCGGTGACCTGTTTGGCGCGGGAAAGC
>DASQZA010000195.1:0-25909 GCA_035638935.1 Gemmatimonas sp.
CTACTGCGCCGCCAACTCCCGCAACACGCCCACCATCATCCGCACACGCTTCCCATCGGCCGCGGCACCCGCGTCACGCTCGAGCTGCGCCGCCAACCCCGTCAACGCGGTCCGACGCGCGGTGCCGTTCGCGCGTTCCGCCGCCGCCAGTTCGCCCTGCAGCGCCGTGATGCGATCCGCGCCGAGCCCGCGACCGCGCGCGAGCTGATCGAGATACGCGCGCGCCACGACGAAACTCGCCGGCCACACCAGCTTCGGCTGCTCCTGCGGATTGAAGTGCGAGAAGCGCACCGTCTTCGCTGCGTCGATCTCGTTCTGCGACAGGTGCGCGCTCGGGCTGAGCTCGAGGATGTCGAGGCCGCGCGCGATCTCCGACCCGTAGATGTGGCCGTTGTACCAGTACGCGGACCAGTGTCCGGCGCTGCTCAACTTCGCACCGTCCATCGGGCCGCGATCGAAGAAGGCGATCTCGACGACCTTGTCGGGATCGGTCCAGTCGATGACGTTGATGCCGCCCTGGTACCACGACTGCACCATGATGTCGCGGCCCGGCACCGGGATCAGCGAACCGTTGTGCGCGACGCAGTTCTCGAGCGCCGTCTGCGCGGCTGGCATCTTGTAGTACTTGCGGAACACCATCTTGCCATCGCGCAGGTCGAAGATGGCGTCGGCGCCCCAGATGGGATTGTCCGTCGCGCGACAGCGCGGCTGCGTGCCGCCGCCCCACTCGTCAGAGAAGAGCACCTTGCTGCCGTCGTTGCTGAACGTGGCGGAATGCCACGCGGCAAAGTTCGTGTCGGCAACGGCATCGATGCGACGCGGGTTGGCGACGTCGCGGATGTCGAGCAGCACACCGTAGCCGCTGCATGCGCCGCCAGCGAGACCGATGGCGGGATACACGGTGATGTCGTGACACTGCGTCGGACCACGTTCGGCACGCGGTTCACGTGCCGGTCGCGCCTCGAGGTCCGCCTGCTGCTCGCCGTGACGCGGAGCCGCCTGCAAGCCAGCGAAGATGCGCGGCGAACTCACGATGCGCGCCGCCGACGGATTGGCCAGCGGCACCTGGATCACTTCGATCCGGAACAGCGCGGTGTTCGGGTCGTTCTCGAGCGGGCTGCCGGAGCAGCCGGCGAGCTCGTTGCTCGAGCGCACACCCGACGAGCCGGACACGTAGATGTAGACGTTCGCCGCATCCTTCGGATCCGTGACGAGCGTATTGGTGTGCGAGCCTCGGCAGGTTTGCACCGTGGTGACGTACTTCGGCTTGGCCAGGTCGCTGATGTCGATGATGCGAATGCCGCGCGCGCGCGCCGCACTCACCGTGTCGGGGATGCCCTGCATGCCGCAATCGACGCGACCACTCGTCGCCTCGGCCGACACGAACAGCAGGTTGCCATACACGCTCACGTCGCTTTGCGAACCCGGACACACATACGCGGCGCGTAGCCGCGGTGCGCGCGGGTCGGAAACATCCCACGCCTGCCACCCGCTGTAGTTGCCCTGAAAGACCGTCGTACCTTTGAAGGCGAGATCCGAATTCTTGAGGCGCGCGTCGCCGGGCGTGCTGGGGTTGGTGAAGCTCGGGGACGGTTTGGTGGCAGACACGAGGCGCATGTTCCAGCTCGCCGAACCTGCGTCGAACCACCCGGCGCGCAATCCGACACGCGGATCAGGACTCGGCGGCGACATCGACATACTGGAGGCGCTGACGCCGCTGTTGACAGCGCCACCAGCGGGGCCGCCTGCAGTGGACGCCCGCGGTGAAGTAGCGCACGCAGCGGTTGCGACGAGTGCAAACGGAAGCGCGTTCGCGCCCAGGGTGCGTAGACGTCTCGAGTCAAACATGGCTGATACCAGTGAAGGGTCCGGGCCGCTAAGGTGCCTTGTTCGACAACATGCGGCGCATCCGGTCGATCTCGGTGGTCTGATCGGCTTCGACTTCAGAGGCGAACAGAAAGACGTTCACTTCCTGCCCCGCGCCTGGGCTGGCGAAGAGCTGCCGCACCATCACGATCGCACCCTCATGGTGCTGGATCATGAAGGTGAGGAACAGACGGTCGAACTCCGAGCCGCGTGCAGCAGCGAGCTGCTCGAGCTGTTGCTCGGTGAGCATGCCCGGCATGTGCGCCGAGTGATCGGTCGTGCCGCCGGCTGGCATCGCATGCGCAGCGTGCGCGTCAGCCACCGGAGGAACGGTTTCGGCGCGCTCACGCAACCAGCGTTGCATGAACGCGATCTCGTCACGCTGCGACACGTCGATGCGTTCGGCAAGGACGCGCACGGATTCGCCCGCCTGATTGGATGGAGCGAGCCCGGCCATCACGAGCGCCTGCGCGTGATGGCCGATCATTCCCTGCATGAATGCGACGTCGGCACGCGTGTACGCAGGCCGACCGCTGTCAGCGCGCGCCTGTTCAGCCGGCGTGCGTGAACCACCACGCGGAAGCTCGCCTGCGCGGGGCACTTTCGACGCCGCGCAGGCAGCAAGCGCAATCGTGATCAGGATTGCCCTAAGGAGCACCGCTACTGACCCAACACGTTCACGCAGCCTCTGGGTGTAGCGGCGGTGCGCTGGTTGCACTCGTCCACGGGAATCGGCACCAGCGGGAAGATGCGGTGCGTGGGCAACTGCTTTCTGAGTTCACCGAGCCGATTGTAGCGACGTGCGTCGACCCAGCGATGGCCGTACTCGAAGAACAGCGAGTAGCGGCGCTCGTAAAGCAACTCCGTCACCAGATCACCAGCGAAGTCGGCAGCGATCGCCGGCAATCCACCGACGTTGGTGCGGACGAAGTTGAGATCGGCGATCGCTGCCGCGCGGTTGCCGAGTCCGATGTTGGCTTCGGCGCGGATCAGGATGAGTTCCTCGTTCCGGATGATCGGGATCGGCGTGACGTTGGTGGGATACACCGTGGGTCGCACATTCGAACTGATGCCCTGCGTGGCGAGCGTGATCGTGCCCACCACGGCCTTGCTGGTGGCGCGCAGGTCGCGCGAGCCATCGGCCCGCAGGCGCGCCTCGGTCAGGAACTCCGGCACGGCCACGAATGCGCGCGGGATGGGATCGAACAGCGGATTGACGGCGTCACCGGATGCGGTGCTGAATACGTGGTATACACCGGTCGCGAAGGATGCCGGGGTGGCGGCCGCGGTGCTGATGAAGGATTCGTTCACTGCCGTCAGCGCGTCCGCCCAGCGTCCGCGGTACGTCTCGAGGCGCGCTTTGAGGCCGCGGTTCACGCGGACGAACGTGGCGGGCGTGTTGAACCCGGCAAACCCCGACGTCAGCGTGAAGGGAAACGCGGTGCCCGCGGCCGCAAGATCGGTTCGCGCTTCGTCGAACAGCGCGGCCGTCTTCGTATACGCTTCATCGCGCGTGATGAACGCGCCCTGCGCGATCGGATCCTTGGGCACATCGAACACGAGGCCGAAGGTGTCGCGCACGCGCAGCTGGTTCATGTACTCGAGCGCCATGAAAGTCTTCACGAAACCCTTCACGCCGCTCTTCTGCGCGGCGGTGTAGTCGGGAACGGCGTCGACGACATTCAGAATCGTATATGCGGTGCGAAGATTCCGGTACGAGTTCGACCAGCCGGCATCGGTGCCGAAGCCGCCCGGCTCCAGCGGGCCGATGAGCAGCGCGAGCACGTTGCGCGGCTCGGCACCGTCGAGATTCATCACCTCGCGGCCGAAAATGCCGAGTGTACCGGCCCACGTTCCGGCGCCGACGCGTGACCCGGCGATGACACCGGCCACAGTAGTGTTGACCGTCGCGGCGTTCGGTGCCCCTTCGAGTTGCGACGTGTTGGGGTTGTTGAAGTTCGCGATGTCGGCGGAATTACACGCGACGACGGTGGCGCAGACCGCAGCGAAGCACAGGGTGCGGGCCTGGCGATGTCGGGAGGTGGTCATGATCAGAAATTCAGGCTGAAGTTGAGCCAGTAGCTGCGGCTGGCCGGATAGGCCGCGAGTTCACGGTTGCGCTGAATGGCGTCAGGCACACCGCCCGCGCCGAAGTTCTGCGCTTCCGGATCGCCACCGCGGAACTTCGTCCACCAGTACAGGTTGCGTCCGCTCAGCGAGAGCTTGGCTCCGCTGGCGCCGGCCCACGTCCTCGTGACCCACCGCTGCGGGATATCCCACGCCAGCGTGACCTCGCGCAGCTTCACATACGACGCATCCTGGTAGAATATGCGCGTCACCTGCAGATACGAGGTGCGGCGCACTTCGCCGAGCTTGCGATTGGATGCGTCGAGCTCGTCGTAATCGCGCGAGTTCTGTCCGAGGTCGTAGTGCCGCCAGGTGCCGTTGGCGAGCATTCCGCCCTTCTGCTGATCGAGCAGTGCGTAGAGCGACACGCTCTTGAAACGCACGTCGTTGCTGAGTCCAGCGGTCCAGAGCGGATTGCCATCGCCCATGAGCACCGGCACCACAACACGTCCACCCGACTGCGGCAGCGTGTCGTTGCCGAACAGCTGCGTGGCCGACTTGCCCTGCTCGATGCGCACGGCCCCGGTCTGCAGCGTCCCGAGCAGGAACGACGGAACGGGCAACTTGGTGACCTTGGAGCGGCTCGTTCCCCAGTTGAGGCGCGTATTCCACGACCACGACGGCGTCTGCACCGGGAATGCGTTGATGGACACTTCCGCACCCGTAACCTGCATCTCGGCGCCGTTCGACGTCTCGCTGTTGAAGCCCGTCGTGGGCGCAAGCGTGCGCGTAATGAGCAAGTCGGAGATGTTGCGACGGAAGCCGGTCACGGCGAATGTGCCGCGATTGCGCAACACGTTCAGGTCGAGACCTGCTTCGATCTCACGCTGCCGCTCCGGGCGCAGGTCGGCCGCAGCACGTACGGTACCCACGCGGAAGGCACCCAGGCCGCCCACACTCGACAAGTCCAGGTTCGTGAATTTCTGCCCATACAGCGGCTGGTTGCCGGTCTCGCCGTACGCCACGCGGATCTTCGCCTCGTCCACCAACCCCGGCAGAAGCTCGGGGAAGCGGTACGACGTGGCCGCCTTCGGAAAGATATAGAACTTCTTCACGTCACCGTTGTTGCTGCTCCGATCGGCACGGGCTCCGACCGTGAAGAGGAGTTTCTCGCGCCAGAGCATTTCGGTTTGCGCAAACACGCCGAAGTCCTTCACACGGAGACGCGTTTCGTCGACATCGCGTACCGTACCCGAGGTCACCACTTCCAGGCCACCCAGCAGGTTCTGCGCCGAAGCGCGCGTCTGATTCAGATCGCGCTCCTCGAACTGCGTGCCGAGCTGCGACGTGACCGTGAGCGACGACCGCGGCGTCCAGCCGTGCACGAGATTCAGGTTGAGATTGCGCTGGATGTTCGTGGTTTTCGAATTGGCCGAGGTGCCCGGGAGCCCGTCGACCGGCTCGAACTGCAGGGTGGGGGGCGAGAAGATCAGGTTCGACTGGTTGAGCAGGTCGACACCGCCGTACGCGATGAACTGCAGCGTGTTCTTCTGGCTGGTGAGGATGTCGGCTGTCAGGCGTGAAGTCGTGATGTTGCGCCACACGTTCTCACCGTTCTTGAACTGATCGATCGTCTGCAGGGGGTTGGACGGATAGAACTGATTCACCGGCCAGGTGCCATCGGCGTTGCGCCGAAGGTCCAGGAAGCTCGGAATCTTGGTGAGGGTATAGGCAATCGAATTGCCGGCGTTGTCATTGCCGAACAGTCCGCGGTCACTGGCGTTGTTCAGAATCTCGTTGCCGACCTGCAGGTTGAGCCACTTGGCGACGCGCTGGTCGACGTTGATGCGAGCGCTCGTCTTGCGGGCGAACGTGTTCTGGACGATGCCTTCTTCGTTGCGACGGCTGAGGGACAGGAAGTACTTCGTATCTTCACTGCCGCCGCTCACGTTGAGCGACACATCGGAATTCATCGGTGTGTGGCCATACGCCAGGCTCTCGTAGTCGAGGGCGCGGTTGGCGTCGTAGAACGGAGTGATGCCGGCACCGAAGACGGTCACGGCATCGGCCAGCGAGTTGAACTTC
Organism: Gemmatimonas sp.; assembly: GCA_035638935.1. Classification (GTDB taxonomy): domain Bacteria; phylum Gemmatimonadota; class Gemmatimonadetes; order Gemmatimonadales; family Gemmatimonadaceae; genus Gemmatimonas. Next base: position 6,019 of record DASQZA010000195.1, read on the forward strand.
CGCGAGCCATTGCGATAGGCGAGTTCGGACGTGCCTCCGCCCATGCGCAGCGAGAATGCGGGCTTGCCGGCACGGCCTCGCTTCGTGGTGATGATGATGACACCACCCGACGCCTTGGAACCGTAGATGGCCGCTGCGGCGGATCCCTTGAGGATGTCGACGTTCTCGATGTCGTTCGGGTTCAGGTCGGCGATGCGGTTGACCGGATTCTCCTGGTTGCCCACGGAGATGCCGGTGCCGGCCGCGCGTGTGACCTTGTTCGTGCCGGAGCCGATGGACACGTCGGAGACGATGACACCGTCGATGACGTACAGCGGCTGCGCGGAACCCAGAATGGAGGAGATGCCGCGGATGCGGATGCGGTTGCCGCCGCCCGGCGCGCCGGTGGACTGCGAGATCTGCGCGCCAGCGACCTTGCCCTGGAACGCATTCTCGATCGACTGCGCCGACACCTTGTTCACCTCCGCACCGGTCACGGTGGCGACGTCATTGGCGAGATTGCGACGCGAGATGCCCGTGGCCTGACCGGTGACGACGACCTGATCGAGATTCAGCGCGTCTTTCCCGAGTACGATCTCGATGCTGTTGCGCGATGCCCCGACCGGGACGCGCGTCATGGGGTAGCCGAGGCGACGCACGAGGAGCGTGACATCGCCGGCAGGGACGTTGACCAGCGTGAACGAGCCGTCGTCCCGCGTGCGCGCGCCGATCGCGGTGCCGATGACCTGCAGCTGGGCTTCCACAATCGGTGCCCGCGACCCCTCTTCGAGCACCTTGCCACTGATCGTGCGTGTTTGCGCAGCCAGCGGAGCGGCACAGAGCGCGAGGGCTGCGGCGAGCAAGGCTCGTCGCGCGAAAACTGCGGTCATCCGTAACTCCTTCATTCGGGGGGTGATCTTCACAGTGGCAGGACGTTGAGCGTGGGGTGCGACGGACGTGCGGCGGCATTCGGCGCAGTGTGGGCGTGCTGCATGCTTGCCGGCGGATTCGTCAGGGTCGTCGCGACTGGGACGAGTGCAGGGATGGCGACTACCCGAGAGACCATGGTGGGCACTCCTGCATGAACGAGGCGATGGTCCCTGACTCTCGAGCATGAGAACGCGCGGGAAGCGAGGGCGTAGTGCTTTCGGGACAGTTGGCCGGAATCGATGGCTTGGGCGCGCAAGCAAGGGTCAGCTACCGCGGCAATCATAGGGCGGGGAGTGCGCGAGCGCGAGAGCGCACCCGGCGGGACTTCGTGCGCTGCAACCCTAGACGCCATGTGGTTTGCCCCGCAGGCGAGTGCGCTCCATCAGCACCGATCTCGTGACCGGTACCACCTCAAACCGGAATCAGATTAGACGAAGTCCATGTTGTCGGAACGCGCGAAAGTCCTGCTTGTTGTTCGTGGCGAGCGCTGCATCCGCAACGAGAGCCGTCGCCGCGATCATGGCATCGACACGTGTGCTTCGTTTGCGCGCTGCCAGGTTGAACAGACTCGCGGCGGCGACGGCATGCGTTTCTCCGAACGGCACCACTTGGTGAACGAACGCGCGCATCGTCTCGACCTGCGGGTCGCTGATCGGCCCACACCGGAACTCGAACCATGCGAGTGAGGGTGTGATGAGCTGCTCGCCAGCAGCAATCCAGCTTGTCAACTCGCTACTTTCGCGGCTTCCGGCGACGAGGCCGAGAATCAGATAGTTCGTGTCGAGGCAGATCACGCTCCCCTCCAAGACTGTCGCCCCTCGCGAACCGCCGAGAGGTAGGACTTGGCTTCCGCCGAACTCAACCCGCCTCCTGCGTGATGCAAGGCATCAAGCATCGCGACCGGGTCAGGAATCGCTGCGGCGCTTCGTTCCGCGACCACCCGCCGGATGACCTCGGCCTGAGAAACCTTCCACTGGGCGGCGAGTCCCTTGATGCGGGTAACCGTTTCCGCGTCGAGCGCAAAGGTTGTGCGGTGTGTCATGATTGCCATACCATAATTCATACCATAAAACGGCATTGCTCGGCAAGAGGAGTGCATGACCCAAAGGGGCCAGGATGCATTACGCTCCAGCCTACGCCCCGCGCAGCACCAACGTGAACGTGCTCCCCGCGCCGAGCCGGCTTTCCACTGTCAAGTCACCGCCCATGCCGCGCGCGAGATCACGACTGATCGCCAACCCGAGTCCCGTCCCCTCACCGGGCGCATTGAGTGCACGGCCGACCTGCACGAATGGCTCGAAGACCGCGGCGTGCTGTTCGGGCGCGATGCCGACGCCCGTATCCTCGACGAAGATTTCCACCACGCCGTTGTCCGTACCGCGTTCTGGACTCGCGAGCGCATCGTCGCGTCGCGCATCGTCGCGTCGCGCATCGTCGCGCTGCACACCTGCGCGCACGCGGCAACGCACGTCGATCGCGCCGCCCGGTGGCGTGAACTTCACGGCGTTGGAGAGCAGATTGAGCAGCACCTGACGGAGCTTCTCCGCGTCGGCCTGCACACCGAGCGATGGGTCGCAGGCTTCGACCGTCAGCCGCAGTGCCTTCGCGCGCACCTGCGGCGCGAACATCGCCTCGAGACCACCCAGCACGCCTGCGACCGCCACTGTCGTGATGTCGTAGCGGACGGTGCCCGTCTCCAACCGTGCGTAGTTCAGCACTTCGTTGATGAGGCCAAGCAGGTGCTGCTGGCTGCGCTGAATGCGCGCGAGGTCTTCCTGCTGCTGCGAAGTAACCGGCCCTCGCACGCCAAGCGCGATCAGCTCGGCATACCCGCCGATGGCGTTCAGCGGAGTGCGCAGCTCGTGACTCATTGTCGCGAGGAAATCCATTTTCGCACGGTTCGCCGCCTCGGCGGCGGCGCGCGCGGCGCGTTCCGCATCGAACGCGCGGGCGCGCTCCAGTGCTTGCGCGCACGCCTGCGCGAGATCCTCGAACTCGCGTACCTCCGCCGTGTCGAACTCGTGCATCTTGTCGAACGCCAGGTGCACGGCACCGAGTGCGTGGCCTCTGCCGTCGAGGAGCGGCAACACCACCAGTGCCTCAAGGCCGCGTCGCTGCAGTTCCGACGCGACCGAAGGAAACTGATCGGCAACCGCGGCGTGCGAAGCGAGGCAAAGTACCCGGCGGGACGCGACAGCCTCGCCAAACGGTATCGCGCGCACGTTCGGGAAGTGCTCCCAGGCCGCGGCGGTCTCCGCGTCGGTGCCAAGCAGCTGAATGAAGCGAAACTGTGCTCCGCCCTCTTCGAGCAGGCCCACACCGGCACTGAGCGCACCGAGCGTGCGCACTCCCTCGCGGGCGATGGTGGCGGCGACGTCGTCCGGCGTGCGTGCAACGCCGAGTGCCGCGGTGAGGGCGCGCAACCGGTCCGCACGCTCCTGAGCCGCTTCCGCATCGGCGCGCGCCCTGCGCTCCGCTTCGTACGCACGCGCACGGTCCAGCGCCTGTGCGCACTGGTCGGCGGCCGCACGCAGGAAGGCATCGTCGTCGCCGCCGAACACCCGCGGCTCACCGAAGGCGAACGTGAGCACTCCGAATATCCGCTGCGCAGGCGTGCCCACATCGACCGCGAGCGGAAGCGCGGCGTTCGCCTCGAGTCCGACGCGATCGACGATGGCGGCGAAGGCGGGGTTCCGCGCGACAAAGTCCGCGCGCGTTGGTGAGTAGCAAGGCTGCAGCGTACGCACTGCTGTCGCGGCAGGGCTCGCGCCGACATTCGGGAAACGTCGCCACTCCTGCGCGACGTCGGCCGGCATGCCGGGCCCCGGGAGCAGCGTGAAGTGCGACCCGTCCTCATCGAGTACTGCGATGGTGCCCGAGATCGCGCCCACGGCGCGCCCCGCCTCGCTGATCGCGGCGGTGGCCACCTCGGACGCGGTGAGTGTGCGAGCGAGCGCGGCGGTCAGCCCCTGCAGCCGCTCCGCTCTCGCATGTGCCCGTCGCTCACGTGCGAAGAGCCGCGCGTTGAGCAGGGCAGTTGCGGCGCGGCGCCCCAGCTCCATTGCGAGCGGCAGGTCATCTGCGGAATACCGGCGCCGCCCTTCGGCCGCCAACAACGTGAGCACGCCCAGCTGCTCGCCTGACGCGGTGAGCGGTACCGCCACGCACGATCGCACACGGAACGCTTGCCACGCGGCGAAGTGCTCGGCATCGCGAGCGAGCGGCGCGAAGTCTTCGTCGCGAATTTCGGCCAGCAACAACGGCTCACCGGTGGCAATCACCGTGTGCGTGCCCGCCGGTCGCTCGAAGTCCGGTGGCCAGCGGCGATCGAGCGCTTCTGCTGCCTCGAGGAGCGCAGGGTCGCTGTGCGCCAGTGCGAGTCGTGCGAACCGCCCATCCGCATCGAGTGCGTCGACCACCGCCCAATCGGCGAACGCCGGAATCGCGGCATGCGCAATGGCGATCGCAGTCTCGCGCGGCTCGAGCAACTGCCCCAGCACCGCGCTCGCAGCAGCCAGGATTTCCTGCGATTCCAGACGCCGGCGACGCTCGTCGTCGAGTAGCGCGAGGGCCTCGCGCTGCTCGCGTTCGGCTGTGATGTCGGTCGTGATGCCGACGACTCGAACGACGCGGCCTTCGGAGTCGCGCACGAGGCGCGCGCGGTCGGCGACCCAACGCCACGTGCCGTAGCGATGACGGACGCGGTATTCCGTGACGGTGTGGAGCACATCGGGATCGGCGAAACGCGCCCGGGCCTCGGCGATGAGTCCGGCGAGGTCGTCGGGGTGACTCCGTGCGTGCCACCACGAAGCGTCGGGCTCGGTGTCGTGAGGCTCGAAACCCAGTAGCGCGGGGAGGGCCGGGTCTCGCATGACCACACCCGATGTGACATCCCACTCGTACACGTAACCGGGGAGCGCATCGACGAGCAGGCGCAAGAAGTCGCTCGCGTCCTGTGTCGTTTCCACCGGCGAACGTGCGAGTTGCAGTGAAGACGATGCGTCGAGGTCAGCCGCCGTCGGATTGTACTCGGTCATTGGAGGCGAATGTGACGTCGGGCGCACGAGTTCTCCAGCTCGACAGTAGCGTTAGTCCAGGTTCGTGGATGACGCTGCAAACCGATCCAGCACTACCCTGTGGATCGTCCGCTGGACGGTCGAGATCGGCAACGGGTGCCGGCGCATAAGTGATTCTTCGCACGAAACACACCAGGACGTACTCGTTACCAGCGTGCGCTGTATCCCTCATGTGCACATGGTAGACTCCCGGTCATGATCTCCATTCTTCTGCTCGCCCAGCTTGCGGCTCCCGTGACGCCACCAGCACACGGCGTCGGACTGTCTGTACCGGCCCATGCTATCGTCCGCTGGGATGCCGTGGGGCATCGCGCCATGGCCGCCCTCGCTTATGACCGCTTGCGACCCGCCACGCGCGCGCGAGTGGACGCGCTACTGCGGCAGCACCCGGACATTGTTCGGCTCGCTGAGGGGGTGGATGTCACCTCGGAGCAGGGTGTCCGCGAACTGTTTCTACGTGCCTCGATCTGGCCCGATCGCATTCGGAGCGACGAGCGGTTCTACACGGAGACCGATCCGAAGGTGGCGCCCACGCCGTTGCTCCCCGGCTTCCCCACGATGGCCAAACGGGCCGAATGGCACTATCTCACCCGCTCCTTCTCCACCGACGGGACAGCACCGGTGTCGCTGGCTGCACCGAACGTGGTGACGATCCTGCCTTCGCTGGCCGATGCCATGAGCGACAACGCCAATCCGCCGGCGCTGCGGGCCTACAACCTCAGCTGGCTGATTCACGTCGTCGGCGACCTGCATCAGCCGTTGCATGGCACGTCGCGCTCGACGTCGCGCGCGCCAGGAGGCGACGCCGGAGGCAATCGCGAGTGGGTGCAACTACCGGGCATCGCCTCCGATTCCGTCAACCTGCACGCCGTGTGGGATGGCTGGGTGGGGCGTGCCACACGCAACATGCCGATCAACGACGTTGCACGCATGCTGGGCAATGCGCTCCCGGTTCCCGTCGATCAGCTTCGCGAAGAACTCGCGATTCCCGCCGGCGCCGCGCTCGCCGCCACCGCGCAATTGTGGGCGGACGAGAGCGCAATCATCGCACGGTACGTCGCATACGATCTGCCGCCGCGCACCGGAGCAGCACCACCCCGCCTCACCGATGCCTACGTCGCGCAAGGTGAAGCGATTGCCCGTCAGCGGCTGGCGCTTGCAGCCTATCGGCTTGCGGCGTTGTTGGAGGCGCGACTGGGCGGGGAGTGAACGTGCGCCGTGTTCCGCCAAGTCATGGCGAACGGTACGACATACTGGGCGCCGCTACACCCCGGGCGGCGCCCCCTTCATTTCCCTGACCATCGCGTCGAGCTCCCCGCACTTCCGCTCGAACACGCATGGCAGGAACAACCGGATCGCGCGCCGCGTGAGCGCGATGCCTTGCTCCCCAGACATGTCCACCGGCGGCGGTGGCCCCACGCCGGCCTGCTCGTGCAGCCACGCGAAATCCGAGAAGGTCATGTGGTTCGTTCGCGCGACGGTGACGACACGCGCGGTGCGCATGTACGTCTGCGTCTCGTTGCGCTCCTTGCTGTTCAACACCAGCAGCGGCACATCCGTCGTGACGGGCAAGGGATAACGCCCGGCAATGAGGCCATCGAGATTGACGGCACCCTTGATCCGCGGGTCGATCATCGCGGCATACATGGCGGTAATTCCGCCGAATGAATGGCCCGCGTAGATGAGGCGACCGGTGTCGACGCGGCCCCTGATGCGGTGCTGGATCGCACTCGATGCGAGCCCAAGCATGTCGATCACCAGCCGCGCATCCTCGGCCCAGTAGCGCGGATATTCCAACGTTGCCTGCACGTACCGCTGCTGATCGACACCGGTGAACCAGCGGCTGTTGTCACGCGTGACCAGTTCGCCATCGGGGAAGTGCGTGGCGCGGCCGCCATGCGTGTGATCGATCGCGACCACCACGTTGCCATGGCTCGCGAGCTCCTCGATGATCGCGCGATACGAGAAGTTCGTGTGCCCGAGACCGTGCGAAAACAGGACGATGGGAAAGCGGTTGTTTCCCGCAACGATCGGCGCATCGTCACAGGCATGCGCGCGCACGACGCGGTCGAACCCCGGCTGCAGGTTGAACTCCGCGGTGTACACTTCCGCGAGCGCGGGCGGAAAGTACGGGGCCGGCGCGCAGGTCCCTTTGCCGACGGGATAGTATATGCGCACCGGGAACTGGCGCACGTCGCTCGTGTCGAGCGTGAAGATCTCGCGACGGCGCCGGTCAGTGATCGTGTGGGCGACGACACCGACACCGTAGCTGCCGGTGGGTGCCGGCAGCACGGACGTTTTCGATGCGGAGGACGGGGCAGGTGACCGGGACCGCGCCACCCCCGCGGTGACGCCGACGAACGACATCGCCAGCAGGAATTGCGCAGCTCTCAGCAACAGCGGAGCGTCGGACACCCGATTATTGGTGAACCCGGCCGATCCGTCAGCGGTTCCGCTGCAGCGGAATGCGTTGCAATGGGTTGCCCTGCTCGAGCATAAGGCCGGTGACGTTGCCCTGCGCGTCGACTTGCCACTCGAACATCGGCCCGCGCGGGTCCTGCAGACGTGTCTCCGTTCGTGCGTTGAGCGGAAGCTCCGGATTGTTGCCAGCCTTCACGATCAACTTGTCCCCATCGCGCCGGAAGCTGACCACGGTGCCGGACGCGAGCTTCCACTCTCCGACGTAGCGATCGAGCACCGCCGTCGACAATGCGATGCCCGGTGCCGCTGGCGAATTTGGCGGCGGTGCCGGCGGCGTGGGCTTGGGCAGCGAATCGATCAACGCCGCCATGCGCTTGCGTGCGGCGGCGTTCGGTAACCGCCCGACCCCGCCCGCCATGTTGTCGAGCATGTGCGTGACCTTGCTCGTTCCGACGCGCGCCACGGTGACGGCCGGGTCGGCGAGCACGTACTTCGCGAAGAACTGCGCCCACGTCTTCGCATCGAACTCCGCGGCCCACGTCGGCACCGGGCGGTTCCCGACGCGCGCAAAGAGGTTGCCACCGCTGCTGCAACTGGCCCCGTAGTTGTTGCCGAAGGGGAAGTACGCGATCACGGCGATCTTTCGTTCACGCGCGAGCGGCAGGATCGTTTCCTCGACGTGGCGATTGCCGATGTCGTAATCCACGCCGATGAAATCGAGCGACTCATTGCGCATGAGCGCCTCGAGCTGCGCGGACTGATTCTTCGCGACGATCGTCAGTGCGCCGATGTAACGGATGCGCCCCGCCTTCTTCTCCTCCTTGAGCGCGGCGAGCAGCGCTGTATCGGCCGCGGCGTTCACCCAGGCCACGTCGATCCGCGGCACCTTGAGTCTCGCGAGCGTCGAATCCAGCTGCGTCTTCACGCCTGCACGTCCCGCGTTCGACCCGGAGAGAAACCCGGGCGTCGACCAGAAAACCTTGCTCGTCACTCCGAGCTCGTTGGCCGCGTTGATGTGAAACTGCTGGTTGGCCCCGTTGCCAAGGGTGTTGTCGAAGTACTTGCCGCCGTTGGCGGCGAACGTCTTCACGACATCCGTGAGTGCCGCCTTGTCCGAGCAGCTCGGGTGGTTCGAGAACGCGAGGCCGATGACCGGGAGCATCTCACCGGACGACGGAATTGCGCGCTGAATCAGTTTTCCATTGAGCTGTTGTGCGCCGAGCAGTTGTGCCGATATCGCGAGTGCAGCGCCGGCGACGGCGGAGACTCCGAGCAATCTTTGACGGTTGGCCATCTTACTTCTTCTCCAGTGGAATGCGGAATGGGCCCTGCTCGACGGTCGCACCCAGCGACTTCCCTCCACCATCGCGCTTGAACTCGAAGACGAGTCCGAACGGGCCCTGGAAGCGCGTCTCCGAGCGTGGCACGAGTTGCCCTTCCGGCGCGTTGCCCGCGATCTTCATGAACAGCCGGTCGCCGTCGCGGCGGACCGTGACGTTCTGGCCGGTGGCTGCATACAGGTACTCGCCCACGTACTGGTCGAGCGCTGCCGCAGACAACACAATCGGCGCCGGTTGTGCCGGCTGCGCCGACTGCTCTGGTGGCCGCATCGCCATCGTTTGCGGAGCGGGCACCGGTGTCGGCGGGAGGGAGTCAACGAGCGCCGCCATGCGCTTCCGCGTCGCCTCGTCTGGCAACCGTCCGATGCCACCCCCGATGTTGTCGAGCATGTGCTCCACCTTGGTGGTTCCCGTGCGCGCCATCACGACGGCCGGGTGGCTGAGCACGTACTTCAGGCTGAACTGTGCCCAGGTCTTCGCGTCGAAATCCGCCGCCCACGCCGGAAGCGGCATCTCCTTTGCGCGATTGAAGAAGCGCGCGCGGTCGAACGGGAAGTACGCGATCACGCCGATCTTCCGCTCGAGAGCGAGCGGCAGCAGCTTCTCTTCCAGCCGTCGGTCGCCGACGGAGTAGTCCGTGCCGATGAAGTCGATCGGCTCGTTGCGCATGATCTCCTCGAGCGGGCCCCATGTTCCCTGGGGCGCCCCGGGCGGAAAGGCGAGGTGGTGCACGCCGATGTACCGGACCTTGCCCTCCTTCTTCATCTCCTTGAGGACGGCGACGTGCGAGGGGACGTCGGTCCCCGATCCCACCATGACCAGATCGATCTTGGACACCTTGAGCGCCGCGAGCTTGTCCTCCAGTGCCGCGCGAATGGCGCCAGCTGTCGGCTTCAATGGCGGCCCGGCGTATCCGGGCAGGACGGGGACATTGACGCTCAGGGGCGTCGTCCAGAAGAACTTGTCCGGGATCCCGAGCTCCACCGCCGCCGCGCGGGCGGCGTTCTCGGCGATCGGCCCGCCGTGCAGCACGTCGACGACCTTCCCGCCGTTGTCGAGGAACGTCTTCAGGATCTCCTTGGCCACGGGAACATCAGTGGGTGCCGATTGGGTCGGACCGGGTCCCGACACCTTGACGGTGGGCCGGGGCGCGAAGCTGATCACCGGGAGCATCTCCCCGGAAGACGGGATGGCCCGCTGCAAAAGCTTTCCCTTGGGCTGAAGGGAGGCCGCCCCCTCCAGCGCGCGCAGCAGCGCCGGCGAAAACGCCAGCGTCGCGCCGGCGCCCAGGGAAGTGCCAAGCCATTCACGACGCGAGATCATCCGGTCTCTCCTATGGAAGTAGTGATACTGCTCCTCTAATTGACACGCACCGCGACCAAAAAAGAGTCAACGGTTGTGTTCGGGACGTGTATGCTTTGCGTCTGCGGCCGGTCGACAGGCGGTGGGCGTCAGGGACCATCGGTACATTCCCGTCGTGAAGAAACCGTTGCAGCGTGCGGCCGCCCTGATGCCGTCCATTACTGTCGGCCTCATTCTCTTTACCGTCGCGCTGACGGCGCTGTTGGCGTATCGTGCGTTCGATGCATCACGCGCGCAGCAGCAGGCCACCGAGGGCACGCTCCGCGAGTACGCGGGCTTCGCGGCATTTCAGCTCAAGAACGCGACGCTCGCGCGTATTGGCGGTCAGTCGCGCGGCGCCTTCGAGCTCGTCGTGCGCTCGCTCAATTCGGGCGGACTCGTATCGCCGGTGGATGTCGATAGCGCGGCGGTGCTGATCGGACAGCGAGGCGCGCTCTGTCGCTGCCTCGAAGGCGTGAGCTTCTACTACCGCGTGACCATCGCAGACAGCGCCATCGAAGCCACCGCCTCCGCGCTCGCCACGCCTGCGAACCTGAAGTGGATCCGCGATACCGTACTCGCGCATGCGCTGGGCCCCGGCCGGCCTGACCCTCCACTTCCCAACCCGGCCGTAACGCGAGCGGTCGGCGTACCGCTCACGTCACAGTATCTCGTCACGTTTTTCTCGCAGTTGGGTGAGCGCCCATACGTGTTCACGCAGGTGCTCACGGTCGACACGCTCAACCAGCCGGTCATCGCGTACGGGTTTGTCCTGCCCACGGAAAATGTCGTGGCGCGCACGGTGAAGGTCGTACTTGCATCGCAGCCTGTGCTGCCGACCACGTTGACGCGCGGAATGCGCATGGACTCGATCCTCGCCGTCACCGTGAAGGATCCGTCGCGCAAGGTCGTCTATCAGAGCAAGAACACGGTTCCGACGCTCTATGCCGCGACCGATTCCCTCGAGTCGCGTTTGGGCGCGCTCCACTTCCAGGTGGCCATCGACCCGGCGACGGCGGGACGGCTCATCATCGGCGGGCTCCCGAGGTCACGGCTCCCGGAAGTGCTTGCGACGACGTTCGTGGCGGTGAGCCTGCTCGTGCTGCTGTTGTATCAATTCCGCCGTCAGGAAGAGCTGGGTCGTTTGCGCGACCACTTCGTGTCGGGTGTCTCGCATGAGTTGCGCACACCGCTTGCACAGATTCGGTTGCTGGCCGAGCTGCTGCGCATGGACAAGGTGCCTACGGAGGAAGGGAAGGAGCGCTCGCTGCGAATCATCGACAAGGAAGCGCGCCGCCTGTCGTTCCTGGTGGAAAGCATCCTCAGCTTCACACACGAGCGTCCGGGCAAGCTGTCGCTCGTGCGCACGGACGTCGCCACCGAGATCGACGAGATCGTGTCGGGGTTCGAACCACTCGCGCAGGCGCACGACGTGCAATTGACTACGCGGCTCGATCGCGGCATCGTGGCCGACGTCGATCGCAGCGCGCTCCGTCAGGTGCTCCTCAATCTGCTGGACAACGCCGTACGTTACGGACCGCCGCGGCAGCGAGTCACCATCGCCACCGCGCGCGTGCATGCGAGCTGGACGCTCGAAGTTGCCGATGAAGGGCCCGGCATTCCCGCCGAAGAAGTCGAACGCATCTTCGCGCCGTACTATCGCATGGAGCGCGATGCCGGCGGTGCGGTCGGCGGCACGGGCATCGGGCTGGCCGTCGTGCACCGTCTCGTGAAGGCGCATGGCGGCCGAGTGCAGGTGGCCGCGACGAACGGGAGTGGTGCGGCGGGGGCGCGTTTCACCGTGTCGCTGCCGGTCGATGCGATACGAGTGACGTCAGCATGACGCGCATTCTACTGGTCGAGGACAACGCCGACCTGGCCTTCGCCGTCACCACCGCGCTGCAGAGCGAAGGGTTCGACGTGTCCGTCGCCGGCACTGGCCCGGACGGTGTCGCGCGCGCGCGCGAACGCGACGCGGACCTGATCATCCTGGATCTCATGCTCCCGGGATTCGACGGGTACCGCGTCATTCGCACGTTGCGCGGCGACGGTATCCAGACGCCGATTCTCGTCCTCACCGCACGCGGGGAAGAGGGCGACAAGGTCAAAGGCCTACGCCTGGGCGCCGACGATTACGTCACGAAGCCGTTTGGCGCGATGGAGTTGCTCGCGCGGGTGGACGCATTGCTGCGTCGCGCTCGACTCTCCGCTCCGCCACCCGCCATGGTCGACCAGTTCGGCGAGGTGGAGGTCAATCGGGCGGCCCGCACCGTGAAACGACGCGGCGACCCGGTCGCGCTGACGCCCAAGGAGTTCGACCTGCTCGTCGCATTGATGGACCGGGCGGGCGCTGTCGTACCCCGCAGCGAGCTGCTGAGCGCGGTGTGGGGCTACAGCCAGGACGTCGGCACGCGCACGGTGGACATTCATGTGTCGGAGCTTCGCGCGAAGCTGGAGACCAACCCTGCGCAGCCGGTGCACATCATCACCGTGCGAAAGACCGGCTATCGCTTCGAGGGGGCGTGATGCACGCTACTGCCGCGCGTCGAGACCGATCTTTTCGTGCAGCCAGTCGTGGCGGTCGTATGCCGCCTGCTGATTCAACCCGTGGCCCGCGTTGTACCAGAGGATCGTCGCGTGCGCGGGTACGGCCTTGTGAACTGCTTCCGCGTCGGCTGCGGGTACGAGATTGTCGGTGCGACCATTCTGCAGCAGGAGCGCCATGGCCGTTGCGTGCGGGAGGAACCGGATCGGCTCGATCGGTGTCATGGCGCGAAACCAGTTCGCCCGCGTCGCACAGGAGAGATTCGCCATGAAGTTGGCATCTTCCGCGCCGGTGAAGTGCGACACGAGGCCGCCGTCCGCCACGACGAGCGCCGCGGCCTTGATACGCCGTTCGACGCCGACGAACAGCGCACCCATCGCGCCGCCGTAGCTGATGCCCATGTAGCCGATCCGCTCGCGGTCGACGTTGGGCCGTGAGCGCAGGACGTCGACGGCGCGCTGCAAGTCCTTGACGAGCTGGATCTGCTCGGTGCGATCATCGATTGTGAAGCGCAGAAACTGACCACTTCGGCGAGCGAACGGCGCATCGATCGCAACTACGACGGCTCCGTAGCTTGCGAGCAACTGCCCCTGACCGATCATCTGCCGCGCATTGCCTGGTGCGCCGTGCATGATCACCATGCCGGGGCGGAGGCTCGATCGCGTCACCGGATCGAACAGCATGCCGGTGACCGATCCGCTGCCCGGGCTGCTGTAGGAGATCGCGCTGACTTCCACACCGTTGTTCGTGGATTCGACCGTCTTCTGGAGGCCAAGCGGCGCACTGGCGTCGTACTCGAACAGCGCTCGATCTGCGGCCGTCGCGACGCCGCCGAAATCCGGGCGTGCAATCGCACAGGAATCGGCGACGGAGTTCTGCCCCGACGCCTCGCTGTCTGTCTCGGTCGCGGCCCCAACGCATGCGAACACCAGCAGCGAGGCCAGCAAGATCGTCGCCTTCATCGATACGCTTGCAGATGTAGAGGCAAATGCACAGGCAGATGCACAGGCAGATGCACAGGCAGATGCACGAGCGTGCGGTATGAGCCGATCGGCTGTCGTATCATTCGCAGCTCACAGCCGGTTTGTAGGTCTGATTGAGCCGGCTGCCGAAGGCGCCGCCGACATTGGTACCACCGCCGACTGCCCGGATCAGGCCGTCGACGAACGCTGCCCCGACGACACCATGAACGGGGATCGGCATGGCGGCGAGGCTGAACCAGTTGTTCGTGCGAGGATCGTAGTAGTCATGGTCGGGCGTCATGCCGGTCGGCGATTCGCCGCCCCAGACGTGCCAGCAGCCACGCGCTACCACGCCGTTCATGCCGCTCCGGCCACGCAGCATCGGCGCTGCGGTCGTCCAGGTCCGAGTTACGGGATCGAAGACTTCGTTCGCATCCGACTTGATGGGCGACAGCCCGTTGCCAAGTCGCCCGCCGCCAATGTGGATGCGGCCATTGAGCGCTGCACCAACGATGTGGTTGCGCTGGCTCGGCAGATTCGGCAAAGCCTCCCAGCGATCGGCCGCCGGGTCATAGACGGCGAAATCGTTTCCGCGCGGCACGCGCCCTCAGGCAACGTAGATCTTGCCGGCGTGCACGACGGCGACCCCTCCGCTGCGCGCCGTGGGCATCGGTGCCTTCGCGACCCATGCGCCGGTCGCGGGATCCAGCTCGTGGACCGCGTTGACGGCTGTGAGGCCGTTCTGATCGTCGGTGGTCTGCCCGCCGATGATGTAAATCTTGTCGTTGACGCCGGCGGCCATCCCATGGTTGTTGGGCTGCGGGAGCGGCGGTCCGAGCGTCCAGCTGTCACTTGCGATGTCGTAGACCTGCACCGTGCGCTTCGTTCTGTCGGGGCCCTGTGCCGGGGGATATCCGCCGAGGACGTAGATCTTGCCGTTCGATTCGGCGAGGGCGAACTCGGAGTTGTTGTCGATCAGGTCGGCGCGGAGCCCCCATTCCCCTCCGGCGGCCAGTGGGTCGGGCTTGTTCGTGTCCGGCTTCTGCAGTGGCTCCTCCGGGGAACCACCGCATGCGGCGATGCACAAGACCGCCAATGCGAACTTCGACTTCGTCATGGTTCAGCTCCTGCTTCGCCAGAAGATTCGGTTACATCACTCGCCGGCACCGGGTCCTGCCAGCACGACCAACAGGTCAGCGGTCCGATGCGGCGGGGCGTCCTGCGCGCCGAGGTCGACGGTGGGCCAGTAGACCGTCGCGGCAGCGACGAGGAGACACTTGCAGAGGCGACGCATGGGGACCTCGGTGCGGTGGGCGCAGGACGAAGCGACAAAATCCGCAAGCTGCGGTGTTTCGGTATACCTTTATGTATACCTATTTATTCGTCACAGGAATCTGTCCCTGAGTTGCCTGTGACGAAAGGCCACGCGGTAACGTCGAACAGTTTCCTTACACTTGGTGTGACCGCTCTGCAGCCAGCAGCCCCTGTCGCTTCGCTTCCGGCCGGACGCCCGCGTCCCGCCGACGTTTACGATCAGCTGCAGCAGCTGATCGTTCGCGGGCGGCTCCTGCCCGGAGTCCGCCTGACGGAGATCGGTGTCGCCGAGCGGCTCGGTGTGTCCCGTACACCGGCACGCGAGGCGCTGCACCGGTTGCAGCAGGACGGCCTGCTCGTGCCGACCTCGGCCGCGGCCGCTTCGTCGAGTCGTACCCGACTCGTCGTCGCGCCATTGCAGCGCGATGAGATGGTCGAACTCTATCACATTGCGGCAGCGCTCGAGGGCGTCGCGGTACGCGTGCTCTCGCGCCAGCCGGCCGATGCTCGTCGCAGCCTCGTCACGGAGCTGCAGGAGCGGAACGATCGCTTCGCGACCGAGGCCCGGCGTCCCCTCGCCGAGCGCAACCTCGATGACCTGTTCGAGCGTCATCAGGCGTTTCATGCGCTGCTCATCGAGCGCGGCGCAGGCACGCAGCTCCAACGTCAGCTGGCCGTGATCCGGCCGCTCGTCGATCGGTACGAGTGGTTCTACGCGCCGCTCGCGGGATCGAACCTCGAGGTCAGTATCGACGAGCATGCCGCCGTGGTGCAGGCGGTGCGAGCCGGAGGTCCCGACGCATCCGAAGCCGCACTGCGCGCGAACTGGTGGAATGGTGCCGAGCGGCTCGCGCAGGCGATCGATCGTGTTGGCGACCGGGGGACATGGTGAAGCGGTACGGCATGAGGCCGAAGCGGTCGGTTTGATTGCTGGAACAATTGTTGGGACAAACGTACGAATGGTGTGGGGCGTAGTATTCGCCAGAACCCACACCAGGTGAGCCCCGGTTGCGATTTCTGATTTCCACTGCGTGCGCGGCCGTCGCGATGAGCGCCCTCGCGCACGAGCTCTCCGCGCAACCCGGCACGAACGTCCCCGTCGCGACGGTGCGTACCGTCGGCCGCGCGGCGGTGTCGCTTGGCAGCGTGCTCAACCTCTTCGAGCTCGAACGCGGCCGAGTGATCGTGAACGACGGTGCAGCGCGACGAGTGGTGATCCTGGACTCTGCACTCGCGAACGTAACGGTCGTACTGGACTCCGTGTCAGGCGTATCCGGGAGCTACGGCGCTGTCGCGACCCCGATGATTGCGTATGGTCGTGACTCGCTGCTGTTCACGGACGGTGTGTCGCGCGCGCTGCTCGTAATCGACAGGGCGGGGAAGACACATGGCGTCATGGCTGGACCCTCCGGCCCCGATTTCCGATTTCTTGCGGGCGGGTTCTGGGGCGCCGATGCGAAGGGCAATTTCGTCTATCGCGTCATGAACGTGCGAACGAGTTCGAATCCGCCGGGCGAGCGTGGACCTGGCAGCCAGCAGATCCAGCAAATCCCCGACTCGTCCACGCTCGTGCGATTCAACGTCGACGCGCGGCGCGTCGATACGCTGCTCCAGATCGCGCAGGAGGGCCGCACGCGCATGATCGTCGCGCAGGATCTCGACGGGAAACGGTCGATGACCTATGAGATCAATCCACTCGCGACGGTCGATGAGTGGACGGTGCTCGCCGATGGTTCGCTCGCCGTGGTGCGCGGGTCCGATTACCACGTCGAGATTCATCGTGCGGGCGCGCCGCCGACAGTCGGTCCGAAGGTTCCGTTCGCGTGGCGTCGCTTGAGCGACGAGGACAAGGCGCGCTTCGTCGACTCGGTGCGCACGTCGTTCGACAACGCGCGACGTGCCGCCGATGCGCGCGGCGAGGATCCGACGCGCGAAGTGATCCGCCTGCTCCGCGGCGTGAGCGGCGCCATCGCGGCGACCATGCCCGCGCCGCAGCCATCCGCGCCGCGCGCGCCCAACGCGGCGCCCCCACTGCCGATGGCGATCACCTTCGTCGACGCGAAGACGCTGCCAGATTACTACCCGGCATTTCGCGCAGGCTCGGTGCGCGCGGATCTCGACAACAATGTGTGGGTGCTCCCGTCGACCACGACTGCCGCGAACGGCGGTGGGCTCGTCTATGACGTGATCGATGACCGCGGCGTGCTGCGTCGACGTGTGCAGTTGCCGGTTGGGCGTTCGATTGCCGGGTTCGGACGCAACGGTGTCGTGTACCTGATGTCGCGCGAGGCGAACGGCCAGTGGATCGTCGAGCGTGGAGCGTACGACGCGCGAGACGGCAAAGGCCCATGACGCGGGGGATCGAGAGCTCGCATCGGTTTACGAGCTCCGCAGAATTTTGCGATCGGGTCGAACACGCGCGGCGCCGTATCCCGCCTGAGTTCACAAACACGCCGCTCGACGATGTGACGCTTTCGGCGCCCGGCGGTGCACAACGACTGTTACTGAAACTCGAGACGCGTCACGCACTTCGTTCGTTCAAGGGGCGCGGTGCGTTTGCATTCGTGGTCGGGAGTCTCGAGCCGCGCGAGGTCGTCGTCACCGCATCGGCAGGCAACTTCGGGCACGCGCTCGCCTACGCAGCCGGTACTCGTGATCACCGACTGATCGTGTTTGCCGCCGTGGGCGCGAACACGCGAAAGCTGCAGTCCATTCGCGACTGCGGTGCAACCGTCATCCAGTCAGGCGATGACTTCGACGCCGCGAAGGAAGCGGGCAAGGCCTGGGCGCTCGAGCGCGGACTCCGTTTCGTGGAAGACGGCGCCGAACCCACGATCATGGAGGGGGCGGCCACCATCGCTCCGGAGCTTCAGGAGCAAGCGCCCACAATCGACACGTTGTACATCCCGCTCGGCAATGGCGCGCTCGCAGCAGGCATTGGACAGTGGTACAAGGCGCAACGTTCCAATGTCCGTGTGGTTGCCGTCGTCGCCGCGGGCGTGCCCTGCATGATGCACTCGCTCGAGGCGGGGCACGTCGTCGCGACGAGCCGCGTCGACACCATCGCCGATGGTGTAGCGGTGCGAACCCCGGTGGTGTACGCGCTGTCCGTACTGACGGGCGTGATAGACGAGGTGATCTCCGTCAGTGACGATCAGTTGCTGCGCACCATGCGATCGCTGTACGCCGAGGCGCAGCTCGCGGTGGAACCCTCAGCCGCACTAGGCGTCTGTGCCGCCCTCACGCAACCGGCGGCGGGGGTGCGGGCCGCGATCGTCACTGGTGCCAACCTTACTGCACAGCAGCTGGCCGAGTGGTACGGATGACGTGCGCGGCTCCGACCGCTTACCGATCGAGCAGCACGAACGCGCGCAACGGCGCCCCGCCGATGTTGTTGTCGGCCGCCACGATGGTACGCACGCCGTTTGCCGGCAGCACGAGACTCGCGACGTTGATCGCGACCGCACCAGCACGCGCCGCTGGCGCAGTGCCCGCCGGTACCACGCGTACCTGATACGTACCAGCCGGAACCGCGAGATACTGCGAGGCGGCCTGATACGGGACGTTCGCCAGCGTGGGCGTCGCCGCGAACAGATCGGCACCGACGGCGGTCACGAAAATGTCCACCGGGCCCGCTGTTGGGCTCAGGTGCACCACGCGCACACGAGTCTGTCCGGCAGCGGGCGCGACGTTGTCGTCGGTCGTGATCAGCGAGGTGACCACGCTGCTGCTGGCGCCACCGATCGCGTACACCGTGCGATCCTGTCCCTCGGTGACCGTGAATGGGATCGTCGCCACGACGGTGTTGGTGTCGGCCGTGCGCTTGAGCACCAGCGTGCGCTGTCCCGTGAGAATAGCCGAGTAGGACGCAGTCGACGGCGCCGCAAGTGCGGCCGGCGTGGCCTCCGTGTACCTGAGATTCACGCCGAACGGCACGCCTTCGAGAATGGCGTTCACGCGACCGCGGGTCGTGTCCGTGATGACATTCACGAAGCGCACACGCCCCTGGGCGCCGGATGGGCTGAGTGGGTCGGCTGCGTCCTTCGTACCGCACGCGGCGGTGGCGAGCACAAATCCGGTCAGGAGCAGCGTTTGCTTCCGCGTCTGCTTCATGGCGTCGATGGTCATGGAAGAAATGGTCACTGGGCTTGGCAGCCCGACGGGAACGTCGACGGCTCGACAGGATCGGGCAGCGCCGCGAAGGTGGCGTTCGGGTTGGCGTTGCGCTCACCGAAGGCGTACGGCAGCCAGCAACGTTGTGCATCGACGGGTACGGCCGGTGCCGCGACCGGGCCGCGCACCGTACTGCGCCGGCGCGCATCCTCCCACCGAAGCCCGGTGCCGAACAGTTCGTAGCGGCGCTGCGTGTAGATCTCCGTGAGCAGATCGGCGTTCGAGAGCTGCGCGCTCAACGGCGGGAGACAGGCCTTCGGATCATCGATGCCGCGGCCACCCGTGCAGTCGGTGCGCACGCTGTCGAGTGCCGCCTGTGCGGCGGCCGCGTTGCCTTGCACCACCAAGGCCTCGGCCTTGATGAGCAGCGCTTCGTCAGGCATGTACACCGGGTACGGCGCCTGCGGGTTCGCCCACCGGCTGAACGGATCCAGCAGCGCACCGACGCGCCCAGTGAGTGTCGTGGACGGCGTGACAAAGTACGCGAATCGCTGGTCCTGCGGCTGCATCGAGAGGCGGAACTGCCGGCGCACCGCGATGCCCTGCGTTCCACCGGTCACGTTCGCGAACGGGTTGATCGTCGGGGCCGGGAAGGTGAGCTGCGAGAATGCCGCCGGGCCCGTGCGCGCCACCAGATTCGCTGCGGCGAGTGCCGTGGCCTGGTCGCCGGCCATGCGCGCTACGCACGAATGGCGGGTGATCAGTCGGCGGCGCTGGCGGCAGCGAACCTCGTGGCGCGCACGGGCCCGGCGGCGTTCTCGCAGCTCACGTTCCCCGCACCGACGGTGAACCCGTTCGCGAACGTCACCG
>DASQZA010000196.1:0-8186 GCA_035638935.1 Gemmatimonas sp.
GGCACGAACGGGCTGAAGGGATGGGGCACGCGCGCAGCACCGGATCCCGTGCTGCTCGTGCCGCGCGGCTTCGACGCCAATGCGCGTGCGTTCCGGTACGACGTCAACCCGCGCTTCGGCGACACGCGCGCCTTCCGCACTCTCTCACGCCAGCCGTTCCGCGTGACGATCGATTTCAGCTTGAACTTCTCGACGCCGTTCGACGTGCAGCAGATCCGTCGCGCGCTCGAACCGGTCAAGGTACAGGGACGTTGGGAGCGTCGCTCGGCGGATTCGATCACCGCGTACTACCTGCGCAACACGAGCAGCGTGCACAAGCTGCTGCTTGCGGAAAGCGATTCGTTGTTCCTCTCCAAGGAGCAGGTCGGAACGCTGCTCGCGGCAGATTCCGTATTCGGTGTGCGCGTGCGTGAGATCTTCAGTCCGCTCGGTCAATATCTCGCGTCTCAGCCCAACGGCGTGCCAGGCAAGGCCGCACTCGACAGTGCGAACGCGTCGGACAAACTCTACTGGAAAGTGTTCTGGGAGCAGGTCGACATCATGGCGCCGGTCATCACACCGCTGCAACGCCAGCTCATGCCGATGCTCGTCACCATGATCGGCATCAGCAAGGAAGACCGCCTGAACTCGCAGTGGCAGATCGGCTACCCGGTGACCGTCACGCACACGCGGCCTCGTGTCGGTGGCGAGATCGTGCGGCGCTGAAGGTCCCTATCATCCATCAGCCATCAACCATCAACTATTTACCATCAACTATCAGCCAGCAGTAAGCGGTCAAACCAAACTGCAAGCTGATAGACGATAGGACATAGATGATGGTTGATCGATGATGGCTGATAGAAGTGTTGCTCTGTTCAGGCGCTGTGATTCCTGCGGCCTAGTACCGGTAATGATCCGGCTTGAACGGTCCCATCTCGTTGACACCGAGGTACTCAGCCTGCTCGTTGTTCAGCTTTGTCAGCTTGACGCCGAGCTTGTCCAGGTGGAGCCGAGCGACCTTCTCGTCGAGGTGCTTGGGCAGCGTGAACACGCGCTTGCTGTACTTCTCCGCGTTTGCGTGCAACTCGAGCTGTGCGAGCACCTGATTCGTGAAGCTCGCGCTCATCACGAAGCTCGGGTGACCCGTCGCGCAGCCGAGGTTCATGAGGCGTCCTTCGGCCAGGATCAGGATCGAGCGGCCATTCGGCAGCACGAACTCGTCGTACTGGGGCTTGATGTTGATGCGCTTCATGCCCTCGACCTTCTTGAGCCCTGCCATGTCGATTTCGTTGTCGAAATGGCCGATGTTCGCGACGATCGCCTTGTCCTTCATCCGGCCCATGTGTTCGACCGTGATGACGTTCTTGTTGCCCGTGGCCGAGATGAAGATGTCTGCCACGTCGACGATGTCTTCGAGCGTCGTGACCTGATACCCCTCGAGCGCCGCCTGCAGCGCGCAGATCGGATCGATCTCGGTGATGATCACGCGCGCGCCCTGACCCTTGAGCGCCTGTGCGCAACCCTTGCCGACGTCGCCATAGCCCATCACCACCGCGATCTTGCCGGCGAGCATCACGTCCGTCGCGCGGTTGAGCCCGTCGATGATGCTGTGACGGCATCCATACAGGTTGTCGAACTTCGACTTCGTAACCGCGTCGTTCACGTTGATGGCCGGGAAGGCCAGCGTGCCCGCGCGCTCCATCTCGTACAAGCGATGGACACCCGTCGTCGTCTCTTCCGACACACCACGGATGCCCGCCAGCACCTTCGTCCAGCGGCCCGGGTTCTTCTCCTGCTCGGCGCGCAGCAGGTCGAGGATCACGCCCCACTCTTCCGGCTCGTTGTCGGAATCGAAGCCCGGGATCACTCCCGACTGCTCGTACTCCGCACCGCGGTGCACGAGCAGCGTCGCATCACCACCGTCATCGAGCAGCAGGTTCGGACCGCCGCCATCGGACCACATCAGCGCCTGCTCCGTGCACCACCAGTACTCTTCGAGCGTCTCGCCCTTCCACGCAAACACCGGCGTGCCATTCGGCTTGTCGACCGTACCGTTCGGCCCGACGGCAACTGCGGCCGCGGCATGGTCCTGCGTCGAGAAGATGTTGCACGAGACCCAGCGCACGTCGGCGCCGAGTGCGACGAGCGTCTCGATGAGCACCGCCGTCTGCACCGTCATGTGCAGCGAGCCCATGATGCGCGCGCCCGCGAGCGGCAGCTTGCCATCGTATTCCTTTCGTAGCGCCATCAAGCCCGGCATTTCGAATTCGGCCAGACGGATTTCCTTGCGGCCCCACTCCGCGAGCGACAAGTCACGCACGGCGAACGCCGGGCGATTCGTCGCCGCGAGCTCCGCGACTCCATGTTCGGTCATGACTGCAGTTGCCATCGTGTTGTGTCCTCGGGACTGTGCAAATGAATGGAAGTACTACGCGACGTTCATGATTGCCCTGCTCTTTTACTTCTCTACTTCTCTTGTAGCCGTCACCGTGAACAGCGCCGGACCCGTCGCCGCCGGGTCGACCGGCAGCGGCACGAAGCGGATGTCACGAAAACCACCGTGCTCGAGCCACGACACCAGCGCACCCGCGTCGAAACCGAGCCAGACATGCCCCATCTGCACCCGATACTCCTCGTGCGTGTGCGCGCGCATGTCGGCGATCATCACACGTCCGCGGGGCTTGAGGACACGACGCACTTCGGCCAACGCGCGTGCCGGGTCGGCCACGTGGTGCAACACCAGCAACAGCACCGCGACATCGAGTGACGCATCCGGAAGTGGCAGCGCTTCCAGAGTGCCTTCCACGACAGTGACATTTCCGGCAGTTCCGACACGTGCGCGCGCTGCCGCAAGCATCGCCGGGGACGCATCGACGGCATGCACATGCGCGACATGCGGCGCGAGCGCTGCCGAGAGTTCACCTGTACCGCATCCGAGATCACCAACCACCAGAGTCGGGTCCAACAGCGCGAGCGCCGCGGTGAGGTCTGCGCGCACTCCAAAGAGACTGGTGCGCATCGCATCCCACTCGGCCCCCGTCGTGGCGAAGAACGCTTCGCTTCTGGTGCGCCGTGCCGCGAGCACGGCGTCGATGCGCGCTGCGTCCTGTACTGCGGCAGCGGTCGCCCCTGTGGGCTCCCGTACCAACGCCCAGAGCGCCCGTGCCTCGTCGTCCAGGTCAGCAGACATCCGGTACCAACGGGTCGGCCCATCTGCCCGCGACGTCACCCATGCCTCATCCGCCAGGATGCGCAGATGCCGGCTGACGGTGCTCTGCGGCAACAGCAGCGCCGAACACAGCTCCCCAACCGTCAGTTCCTGACGCTCGAGCGCCCCGAGCAACCGACAGCGCGTGGCGTCGGCCAGCTCGGTGAGCCGGTCATGGATGGAGAGGCGAGTGGAGGTCATAGGCTGATCATATCCGTATATCCGGATATATGGATAGTCGGATCAGTACACAATGTCAATCGGGCAGCCGCTTTGTCGCACCGCTTGCCGCGGCGTGCGACACGAGTAGGAACTGCATTTCCGCGGATACGAACTGAAACGACGCGGAAAAGCGCGGATTTGTCTGGCTCGCGACAGCTGGACGACGCGCGCAGGAAGCTCAAGCCTTTTTGGGTAACAACGAGCGGAGAGCAGCCTCAGTGCGGAACCCTTACAAGAAAGGACGACGCCTGCTACGCGCGTCGTCCTCTCCCGTCCACGGATCAGATCCGCTCCTTTCCGCGTCGTTTCAGTTCGTATCCGCGGAAATGCAGTTGCCGTTCGCGCCCGCCAGCCTCACAGCGCGAACCGCAGCGCCCGCGCCGCACGATCGAGCACCCGGTGCATCAAGCCGCGCTTTCTCCACTCCGCAAGCGTGATCTCTCGGCTACCACTGCAGTCCTTCTCGAACGTTTCTTCGAGACTTCGGCCGCACGCGCCGTCGAAGATCAGCAGGTTGCACTCCGCGTTCAGCCAGAACGATCGGAAGTCGAGATTCGACGATCCCACGATGCTCGCGTAGCCGTCGACCACGGCCGTCTTGGCGTGCAGCACTGCGCGCTCGTATTCGAAGACCCGTACACCGCTCCGAAGCATCCGCGTATACGCGCCGTGCGCCGCATGTCGCACCAGCGCCATGTCCGTGCGCTCACTCGGCAACAGCAACCGCACGTCCACGCCGCGCGATGCCGCACCCGCGAGCAGCGTGAGCGCACGAGTCGGCGGCGCAAAATACGGCGTCGTCACCCAGAGCCGCTGACGTGCTCCGCCAACCATCGCCGACATAACCGCCAGCGTCTCGCGCTGTCCACGTCCCGGACGGGAGTCGAGAACCAGCACGCCACCGGCGCTGTCCGTTTCCGACGGATTGTCGACTGCCTCGGCACGACGCACACGACGACCGCGGCGGCGATCACGCCGGCGACCGATCGATCGGTCGACCAGGGCGAGCAAGCGACTCTCACGCGGAGCGTGCGAGGCATCGGTGGATGGAGCGAGGCCGTCGTCGCTCCACGACACGTATTCCAGTCCAGGCAACGTCGGCCCGTTCGCGCGGTCCCAGCCCTCCGCAAAGACCGACGCGAGCTCGCGAGCCACGGATCCTTCCACGCGCATGAAGGTGTCCCGCCAGGCGTCCTTGTGCTTGGTGATCGAGCTGCCGTACTCCTCGCCGATGTTCATGCCGCCCGTGAACGCCACTTTGCGATCGATCACGATGATCTTGCGATGATCACGGCGAAGCACCTGCAACGGTACGTGACGGAAGCGATGAAAGAGTCGAAGCGTGACGCCCTGTGCCTCCAGCTCCGTCCAGAAGCTGTCGTCTGTGCCGAGCGAGCCCACGGCATCGGCAAGCACGTAGACCCGGACGCCGCGACGTGCTGCTGCCGCCAGCGCGGTCTGGACCGTCTCGCCGATACGATCGTCACGCAGGATGTACGTCTCGACGAGGATCTCTTCTGTCGCGGCGTCGAGCCCCCGAACGACTTCGCGGAACGCGACTTCGCCGTCGTCCAGCAGTCGAACCGGCGGGCAGCGATGGATGACGCCACCTTCGATTTGGCGGACGAGTTCCATGAACCCGTCGTCGCGTACCCCGGTCTCGAAGCGCTGCGCAAGAGCCCACGTGCGGTACGCGCGCAGTTCACGTGGAATCTTCCCGCCGGGCAGCCGCGTTTGCGCGGCGCCGCGGGTCGACACCGTAGAGGCTGTATGTTCGTACTGCTCCTTACTCGTCTCGACTGTTCCCACGTCAATTGCCGCCCATGAAACTGTTCATCCGCCTGCTCGTGAACGCCTTCGCCCTCTGGTGCGCTGCGTACTTCATCGATGGCATCCGCTACACCGGAGGACCCTTCGGGCTGGTGGGCCTGGCCCTCGTGTTCGGACTCGTGAACACCCTGATTCGCCCAGTGCTGTCCTTCTTTTCCTTTCCGATCCGACTGCTGACGCTCGGACTCTTCACATTGGTACTGAATGCGGGCATGCTACTGCTCACGGCGTGGCTGGCGAGCCGGTTCGACATCGCCTTTGAAGTCACCGGATTCATCCCAGCATTCCTTGGCGCGCTTCTCGTCTCTGTACTCAGCACCGTGTTGAGCTTTTTTCTGGTGAAGGACGACGATTGAGAAAAGCACGCTCAACAGTACAGACAATAGCGCCGCCTCCGGAAGAGCGCCGAGCGCGGCCTTGTATCAGAGGTTGTATCGGACACGAAGAAGCCGCGAGAGCACCCGGTAGGGCGCCCGCGCGGCTTGGAACGGCGGGTGTGCTGCGGCCTGCGCTACTGCCTGCGTGGCCGCGTGCTACTGCGGTGGGCCGCCGAGAATGCGAAGCGCCGCCTGGTAGCGCTCGAGACGCTCCGCGTCCACCGTCACCGGCATACGATGGCGGCCAGTCCAGTGTCCAACGGCATCGAGGATGTGTTCCGGAAATCCTTCTTCGCGAAGATCATCCACCGTGAGATCGGTGTCCTCGATCACGTCATGCAGTAGTGCAATCGTACGCGCGTCCGGATCGGCATCGGGCAGCGCAAGCGACAGCCGCGACGGGTACGGTTGCGACGAGCTACTGGCCATCTCGCGCTGCGTTGCATGGGCGAGTGTCGCAAGAGCGAGCGCATGCTCGAGCCCTCCGGCGTAGTCACCAAACTGATTGCGCAGCTGCATGCGAAGTACCCCGATACTGGAAGACACCGTGTTGCCTCGGACTGTACACGGGCTCCTTTGCATCTTCAGTGCCGTTGCGCACCAATGCACCAATACATGTGCTCGCATGAAGAACAACAAATACTTGTGCTCGCATCAAAAACTACCAAACGACTGTTCGCGGCTACGGCTGTGCCCAGCGTGCGACCAATGAGCGGACCTGTTCCACCCGTAGCTCGTCTTCCTCGAAGACCAGCAAACCCACCAGCGCGCGCGAAACATCATCTGGGAGCCGGTCCGCACGAAAGGCCTGAATGACTGGGCCTTGCGCCATCGCATCGGCCAGTCGGAGGTGCGACCAGCTGTCGAGCTCGAGCCCGGGTTCACTGTCGAATCCCGCAGCGATCACGGCGCCGAGATTGGTCGATGCCGTGCCCCGATAGCGCATCGGAGGTGCGCCAGGTCCGAAGATCCGCTCGAACAGCACCTGCCACGCCATCGGACGCGCGCCCTCTGTACGGGTACCCTTCGCGAACACCACCCGGGGCTCACCGGGGATCACGTGCATGCGGGTGACGGCGTCCTGCAGGTCGGCGAGAATGCGCGCGTCTCGCGCGGCATGCAAAGCGGGATTGGACATACTGATTAATCTTCCCCCGAGTTCGCCCGTCAGCCATCCCGTATCCTGCCGTACCCTGCCGTGATCACGCTCTTCCTCGTTGTTTTTCTCGACCTGATCGGCTTCGGGATGATCATTCCGGTCTTCCCATTTTATGCGGAAAAGGTCGGTGTCGATCCCGCGTCCGTCATTTCGTTTCTCGGTCTCTACTCGCTCGGCCAGCTCATCGGCGCGCCGGTGTGGGGTGCGCTGTCAGATCGTTACGGCAGGCGACCTGTGCTGTTGGTCACGTTGTTGGCCAACGCCGCCGCCTCATGGATGCTCGGGTTCGCCAACACCGGGCTGCTCCTCGGAATCTCCCGCGTTGCGGCCGGGGTTGCGGCCGGCAACATCTCCACGGCGTATGCGTACGCCACGGACATCACGACCGACGCTACTCGTCCGCGTGCGCTTGGGCTGCTTGGCTCCGCATTCGGTCTCGGGTTCGTGCTCGGACCTGCGGTTGGTGGAGCGCTCGCGGCCAGTGGTGGTGAAGCCGCGAACGGGCTGAAACGCGTCGCCGATGCGGCGGCCGTACTCTCGCTGCTCGCGTTCGCGCTGACGCTGGTTCGCCTGCCCGAATCGCTGCCGCGGGAGAAGCGGTTGCGTTCGAGCACGGGCCGGCCGCGCATGACGACGTATTTCCGCCGCCCGGTCCTGCGCGATCTGCTGCTGTCCACCGTCATCATCATCGCCGCCGTCGCATTGCTTCAGAGCACGCTCGCAGTGTGGGCTGCGGAACGCATGGGAATGGGCCCAGGCACCTTGGGTTGGGTATACGGCTTCGTCGGCGCGTTGTCCGTCATCGTGCAGGTCGGCTTGATCAGTCGCCTCACCCGGCGTTTCGGTGCGGAACGACTCACGCGCGCTGGCGCGGTCCTCATCGGCATCGCGATGATCGTCCTTCCCCCGATCGATACACTCGCGCCGCTGCTGGCCGCGCTCGGCGTCTTTGCCGTGGGCACTGCGCTTTTCAATCCGAGCATGAGCGGGCTCGTGGCCTCCGCCGCCGAACCACATGAACGCGGCGCCGTACTGGGCGCGTACCAGGGTGCGGCCTCATTGGGGCGTGTCGTCGGCCCGTTTGCCGGCAGCATGATCGCACGCGGCACGTCGCTCTCGTGGCCATTCATCGTCGGCGCACTCGTGTCATTCGGCGGGGCATTATTGATACATAGCAAAGGCAGAAGCGCATCGACGGCGGAAGTGGAACCGCAGAAGCAGTAGGGCAGAAGCGGAACGGCAGAAGCCGAAAAGCGGAAGCACGACGTACAGAAGGCCGCCCCGCGCAAAGTTGCAGGACGGCCTTCTTCCAACTCCTTCATCCGCCGTTCCGCTTCTGCCGTTCCGCTTCTGCCGTTCCGCTTCTGCCCTTCAGCTTCTTCCTTTCAGCTTCTGCCTTTCCGCTTCTGCC
>DASQZA010000197.1:0-2939 GCA_035638935.1 Gemmatimonas sp.
GCCGCCGATTATGCGCAGGTATTGGCCGGTGAGCCGCCGGTCGTCCACACCAACGTGCGCCACACGATGGTGCGCAACGGCGACGCCGAGGACACGTGGTGGACCTACACGGACACCCCCGTCTTCGGGGACGACGGCGCGATTGCGGGTGTCCTCACGCTGTGTGAGGAGACGACCGCTCGAGTGCTCACGGAACGTCGCCATGCCGCGTCGCTGATCGCTGTGGAGGAGGCCGAGCGTCACGTCGCGCGCGTTTTGGATCAGGTCGCCGACCGATACCTGACCATGGATCCGGAGTTCCGCATCCTGACGGTGAACGCGGCGGCCGAGCGCGCGATTGGGCTCTCGGCGTCGCGCATCAGTGGCCGCACGCATTGGGAGGCCTTTCCGACGTCGGTGGGATCGGCCGTCGAGCGGCAGTACCGCCGTGCCATGCAAGAGCGCGTTCCCGTGCAGTTCGCACATCACTACGTCGGTCACGGTTATGACCTCCACGTCGAGATCGATGTGTACCCGACCGACGACGGGGGCCTTGCGGTGTTCTGGCGCGACGTCACCGAGCGTGTTCGCGCCGCCGCAGCGCTCGCGGAGAGCGAGCGGCGCTTTCGCACGGTGCAGGACGCTTCGCCCATGGGATTCGGTATCCACCGCGCCGTACGCGACGACGATGGTCGCGTTGTCGACTTCGCCATCCCGTACATCAATGCGGCCGGGGCCCGGCTGGTGAGCCGCTCACGCGAGGTGGTGCAGGCCGGCACCATGCTCGCGATGTGGCCGGGCACCGCGGAGGCGGGCGTGCTGGCTGACCTGACTGGGACGCTCATGACGGGCGCGCCGTCGTCCCGCGAACTCCTGTACGAGCGCGACGGAGTGGACGCCGGGCTTGCGATCACCGCCGTGAGGATCGGGGAAGGCGCAGACGCTGAGCTTGGGGACGTGACCGCGCGCCTGCGGGCCGAGCGGGAGCGCGACCGGCTATTCATGGACCTCGGGGCCGAGCGTGAGCGACTCCGGTCTGTGATCCTCAACATGCCGGCGCCGCTCGCGCTCCTCGAGGGCCCCGAGCATCGCTACACCCTCGTGAATGACGCGTACCGGCGCGTGAGCGGCGGGGGACGCGACATCACCGGCCCGACGCCTCGCCAGGCGTATCCGGAGCTCGCAGGCCAAGGCATCCTCGAGAAGTTCGACGAGGTGTTCGCGACCGGCGAGCCGTGGGCCGGGGCGGAGACGCTCGCGCTCTACGACCGCAATGGCACGGGCGTGATCGACACCTGGTTCAACCTGCGGTACGAGCCACTGCGCGCCGCAGACGGGCGCGTGACGGGGATCCTCAACTTCGCGGTCGACGTCACCGAGCAAGTGCGCGCCCGCCGCGAGGTCGAAGGCCTCCTCGCTGAGAGCGAGGCCGCGCGGGCTGGTGCGGAGGTCGCACGTGGCGAGGCGCAAGCGGCGAACCAGGCCAAGAGTCAGTTCCTCGCGACGATGAGCCACGAGCTGCGCACGCCGCTCAACGCCATCGGCGGCTACACGGAGCTGATCGAGCTCGGCATCCACGGCCCGGTGACCGACGCGCAGCGCGCGGCGCTCGAGCGCATCCAGCAGAGCCAGCGGCATCTGCTCGGGCTCATCGCCGGCGTGCTCGACTACTCGCGGGTCGAGGCGGGGGCGGTCACGTACCGGATGGTTGATGTGCCGGTGACCGAGGCCGTTGCTGAAGCGGAGGCACTCCTCGCGCCACAGCTCCGCGCGAAAGGGCTCGGCTACACGTGGTCGGGCGCGGCACCCGGTCTCACCGTGCGCGCGGACCGGGAGAAGCTGCAGCAGATCCTGCTCAACCTGCTCTCCAACGCGGTGAAGTTCACGGCCCTTCGTGACGGAATGCACGGGCGCATCGAGGTGTCTTGTACGGTCGAGGCGAACGACGCCGGCGAAGCGGCCGGCGGTCGTGTCTGCCTTCAGATCCGCGATACAGGAGAGGGAATCGCCGGAGCGGATCTCGAGCGCATCTTCGAGCCGTTCGTGCAGGTCGACCAGCGACTCACGCGTGCCTACAGCGGGGTGGGGCTCGGGCTCGCAATCAGCCGCGATCTGGCCCGCGGCATGGAGGGCGATCTCACCGCTGAAAGCACCCTCGGCCTGGGCAGCACCTTCACGCTCACGTTGCCGGCGTCCGTGCCCTGAACCATGTGACGCTCCACGACCGTCTACCGATGTGAGAGCGAGGGAGCGCACGGAGGCACGTGAGACTCTCTCCACCATGTTTCGGCGCCCTCGTCCACAGTTTTTCACGGCCTGCGGTGCGTCACCCCGGCCCTTGCTGGCCCGGAACAGAACCCCCAGCTTTGGGAATGGGTGAGCCTGCTATGGACGACGGGATGGGGGCAGGTGCGATGACGGTGGCTGAGGTTATCCGCGACCCGGCCCGCGTCGCCGCTGTCCGCGCCACGGGTCTGCTGGACGCCGAGACTGAGGAGGTGTTCGACCGCCTCTCGCGCCTGGCTGTACGCCTCGCCGGCGTGCCCGCCGCGTTTCTCTCGCTCGTCGACGAACAGCGCGACTTCTACGTGTCGACTTGCGGGTTCGGCGAGCCATTCGCGTCGGGGCGCGAGCTCACGGGCCCAACGTTCTGTCACCTCGCCCTCGTGTCACCGGTTCCACTCGTCATCCCGGACACGGCTGCCGACCCGGCGTACCGCGACCTGCCCACGGTGCGCACACTCGGCGTCGCGGCCTATGTGGGCGTGCCGGTGAGCGTCGGTGGCTGGCGCGTCGGGAGCTTCTGCGCCATCGACACGCGCCCCCGGACGTGGACCGACGGCGAGATCGAGGTGCTCACCGAACTCGCCGCTTCGGCCGAGCGCGAGCTCGAGTTGCGGGCTGCCGCAGCGCGACTCCGCGAGCAGCAGGCCGAACTGCAAAGCTCCAACGAACTGTTG
>DASQZA010000198.1:0-9709 GCA_035638935.1 Gemmatimonas sp.
ACCAGCGCGAGTGACCTGATCGAGGAGTACCCCGACACGCGGCTGCCGGAGGAGATGGAGCACTATCACGCCGCCGTCAGAGTCACCGCGGCAATTGTGGAGCGCGCCTTGTCGAATGCCGTCGTGACTCCCGGGCGCACCACCGTCGGCGACGTGCGCAACGCCCTCTTCGACATGCTCGGTGCCGCCGGCGTGCGCACATGGTTCCAACCCGACCTTCGCCTGCAACGTGCCGGTGCAGACGTGGCGACGTCGCGCGGGTTCCTTGCCGTCGCGCCGGAAAAGATCGTGATTCTCCACGGCGATGTGCTGCACGTGGACTTCGGCATCAGCTACATGGGATTCGATACCGACTGGCAGAAGATGGCGTACGTCCTGAAGCCCGGCGAGCGGGATGCTCCGGCGGGACTCAAGCGGGCCATGGCGAACACCAACCTGCTGCAGGATGCGCTGACGCAGCGACATGCGCGCCCCGGACTCACGGGTGGCACAGTCTTCACGAACACGATGGCGGAAATGCGCGAGCGCGGTATCGAGGCGATGATCTACTCGCATCCGATCGGCGCGCAGGGTCACGGGCTCGGGGCGTCCATCGACTTCCGGAGCCCGCTGCGGAGCGACACCACGACACAGAATGCGCGACTTCGCGACGGCTCGTACATCTCCATCGAGTTGAACACCGCCACACCAGTCGCCGAGTGGGGTGGCAAGAAGGTGTTCGTGATGATGGAGGACGATGCGTATCTTACCAGCGGCGGATACCGCTTCTTCGAGCCCCGGCAACAGTCGTTCTTCCTGATCCGATAACATGACTCGTCGACTTCGCCCCTTCCTCGCGCTGCTGATTCTGGCTGCCACCGGCACGTCGCGATCCGCCAGCGCGCAGGCGCGGCCCCAGGATACGGCTGCGCTCGCCAGAATACGCGACGAGGGCATGAACCGGTCGCGCGTGCTGGAGCTGTTCAACCACCTCACGAACGTCATCGGCCCTCGCCTCACGGGCAGTCCGGGCTTCAAGCAGTCCGTCGACTGGTCGGCAGCGAAGCTCAAGGAGTTCGGCCTCAGCAACGTGCGGCTCGAGACGTTTCCGTTCGGTCGTGGGTGGACGCTCGAGGGGCAGACGGTCGACATGGTGGAGCCGCGATTCATGCCGCTCATCGCGTACGCCGAAGCGTGGTCACCCGCCATGCCTCGCGAAGTGGTCGCGGCACCGGTGTACATCGGCGATCTCGCCAACGCGGACTCCGTGCGTGCCCGCGCCGCCAGCCTGCGTGGCGCACTCGTGCTCGCGACCAAGCCACAGGAGTTCTTCATCACGAAGGACCGGCTGCAGCCCACCGAGCATGACGCGCCGGTGCCCATCGGCGCACCTCGTGCCAACAATGCAACGGGCCCAGTGCCGCGCAACGCACTGCAACCGTTGCTCGTGAGCGCGGGAGCAGCGGCGATGCTCCGCCCGACCGAGGGCAATGAGGGCACGATGTTCGTGCTCGGCAGTCGCACGATGACACCCGAAAACTCGGTGCCGTCGATCATCATGGCGTCCGAGCATTACAACATGATCGTGCGCGCGATGCGCGCCGGGTCGCCGGTCAAGCTTCGTGTGAACCTGCAGGCGCGCTATCACACCGCCGACACCAACGGCTACAACGTGATCGCCGAGATTCCGGGCACCGACCCGGCAATCGGCGACGAAGTCGTACTGCTCGGCGCGCACATCGACTCCTGGCACTCCGCAACCGGTGCCGCCGACAATGCCGACGCCGTGGCCGAGTTGATGGAAGCGATGCGCATCCTCAAGGCGACCGGTGTGCGGCCGCGCCGCACGATCCGCGCGGCGATCTGGGGCGGCGAGGAGCAGGGATTGCTCGGCTCGCGTGCGTACGCGCAGAAGTATCTTGCCGGCGACGCGAATGCCCGCGCGCGCGAGAAGTTCTCGGTGTACCTCAACAACGATCCTGGCAGCGGGCCGATCTACGGGTGGTACGCCGAAGGCAGCACAGCGGCGAAGGGCCTGTTCGACGAATGGCTCGCGCCGTTCAAGGACATGGGCGCGCGGCGCAACGTGATCGAGAAGATCGGCAACACCGATCATCTCGCGTTCACGGCACTCGGCCTGCCGGCGTTCAACACGATCCAGGATTATGTGGAGTACGACACCCGCGTGCATCACACGAACATGGACTTCTTCGAGCGCATCGACACGAACGCCTTGAAGCAGGCCAGCGTGGTGCTCGCATCGTTCGCGTACAATGCGGCGATGCGCGAGGGCGTGTTTCCGCGCCCGATTCCCAACCCGTAGTCGAACGCTCAGTCCGACCGCATCGCGACGAGCGGATCGACACGGGATGCGCGGTACGCCGGTGCCATCGCCGCAAGTACGGCGACCACAGCAAGCAGCAGCGCCACCACGGTGAGTACCGCCGGATCGACGCCGTCGACCCCGAAGAGCTGACTTTGGATCCACCGCGCGGAGAGCATCGCGCCCACCAGCCCAGCCGCTGCTCCGAGGCCCGAGATCCATAGGGACTCGAGCAGTACCATGCGACGCACCTGCTGTGTAGTGGCACCGATCGCCATGCGCACGCCGATCTCGCGGGCGCGTTGTGCGACCCCCGCAGAGATGACTCCGTAGATGCCGACGCCGCCCAGGGTCACCGCAACCGCTGCGAACAGCGACAGCAGCAGCGTCACGAATCGCGACCTCGACGCCGAGCTTTCGACGACGTCGGCAAGCGGCCGGATGTCATCCATCGGCACGGTCCCGTCGACGCCTTGCACGACTGCACGAATGCGCTCGGCCATCGCGCTCGCATCCCCGCCTGAAGTCGCGACGATCAGTCGCATGCTCCGTGGCGGCGCCTGACGAAGCGGCAGGTAGACGGATGGCTCCGGCTCGCTGCTCAGGCTGTCGCGCCGAATGCTGCCGACGACACCCACCACCGTGAACCACTCGTCGTTCCATACGAACTTGATGCGTTGCCCGATCGCATCCTCCGTAGGCCAGAGCGCCCGCGCCGCGGCATCGTCGATCAGCGCCACACGCGGCGCGCCGTTGCGATCCTGCGGCGAAAGGGCACGCCCGCGAAGCAGCGGAATCGAAAGCGTCGTGAAGTAGTCCTCGCTGACGAGCGCGAGCTGCGGAGTTGGCGGCGCACTCGCGGCCGGAGTCGGGTGCGCTTCCACTGCCATTGCCGCGTTCTGAATGCCGTCGCCGAATGGGAGCGCACTGGCCAGCGCGACCCGCTCGACGCCGGGAGCCTGGCGAAGCGCCGAGAGCACCGCGTCGTGGTAGACGCGTGCACGACCAGCCGTGTCATCCGGGAAGCTGGGTAGCGGCAGCGTCGCGGCGAGCGTTCCCGTGGTGCGGAAGCCAAGGTTCACGCTCTGCAGCTTCCAGGTGCTCTTGATGAGCAACCCCGCGGCCGACACCAGCATCACGGCCAGTGCGACCTGCACCGTGGCGAGCGTTGACGCGACGCGCTGCCGGCCGGCGCGTCCGCCAGCGCCCCCCGTGGCTCGCAAGGCCGTCGAGAGATCGCGGCGTGTCGCCCGCCATGCGGGAATGACACCGAACGCCGCCGCGCTCAGTGCGGTGAGCACCAGCGTGAAGGACAGCACGCGCCAGTCGATCGCGATCTCGTCGACACGTGGAGTACCGGCCGGAAGCGCGTCGACGAGCACGCGCGTCGTGACTGCAGCGAGCGCGAGTCCCGCTGCAGCGCCGGTCGCCGCGAGCACCGTGCTCTCAGTCAACAGCATGCGAAGTATGCGCCTGCGACCACCGCCAAGTGCGGCGCGCACGGCTATCTCGCGAGCGCGGCCGGCGGCCCGTGCCATGTAGAGCGTGGCGACGTTCACGCACGCGATCAACAGCACCAAGCCGACGGCACCGACGAGCAACAGTAGGGTCTGCCGTGAGCCTCCCGTGATCGCCTCGTGCAGCGACGTCACGGATACATCCCGCCCCCATCCGTCCGGCATGCGCATCGGGAAGGATGCGCGCGCCCGAGGTAGCAGCACCGCCGCCTCGGCCTGTGCCGTCGTCGCGGTCGCACCGGTCGCAAGCCGTCCGACGAGTCGCATGTACGTGGACCACCAGTAGTCCGGTGTGCCAGCCGCGGCCTGAACCGGCGCCCACATCGCGATCGACGATGAAGGAAAGCGGAAACTCGGCGGCATCACGCCGATGATGCGACGTGTTCCGCCGTCGAGTTGCACCGTGCGGCCGACGGCCGCCGGATCGCCACCAAAGTGACTCTGCCAGAACCCATGACTCAACACGATGGTCCGTTCGCCACCGGCGATATCGTCACCGCGCCGAAAGCCGCGGCCGAGCGCTGGTGCCACGCCGAGCGTCTCGAAGAAGTTCGCGCTCGTGGCCGAGACCTGCACGCGACGCGGATCACCGGCACCTGTGAGGCTCAGCTGTCGCCCCTCCTCATAGCCACCGAGGCTGCTGTATGAACGCTGTTCCTTACTGAGGATGTCGAGGATGCCGGGAGGCACCGCCCCATCGGGCCACACGCTCACCAGCTCCGTTGGCCGCCCGAAAGGGAGCGGCTTGAGCAGCACACCATCGATGATGGAGAAGATCGCGACGTTGGCGCCGACGCCGAGTGCGAGGCACACCACTGCGACTGTGGTGAACGCCGGAGCACGCACGAGGCCGCGCCAGGCGAAGCGCACGTCGTGCCACACCGATGCGAGCGACTCACGCACTTCCAGCCACCGGTCGCGATGCCGCGCCGAATCTCGAAGCCCCGCGCGCGCCTCGGTGAGGTCACCGAAACGACGTTCTGCCTCCTGGCGCGCACGATCGGGATCGAGCCCGCCCGCAACCAGTTGCGCGACCCGCTGCTCGAGGTGAAAGCGGATCTCATCGTCGACATCGTCGGCCGACGCGTTCGCCGGACGACGGCGCGCGAGACGGAACAGGCGGCGAACCCCGGGCTTCAGATCGGGTGACTGCATGGCGTTACGCCGTCCTCGGAGCGGTAAGGATTCGCGTCACGGTTTCCGTGTAACGCACCCACTGCTTCGTCTCGGCCTGCAGGTGCGACCGGCCCTGCGGTGTTGCCCGGTAGTATCGCGCCCGGCGGTTGTTCTCCGTTACGCCCCACTCTGCGCCGATCAGCCCGCGCTCCTCCATGCGGTGCAGCGCCTGATACAGTGCGCTGTCTTCCACCTCGAGCGTACCGTCGGATCGCCCTTCGAGCCAGGTCGTGATCTCGAAACCATGCATCGGGCCACCGAGGAGGGCTTTGAGCACGAGCATGTCGAGCGTGCCTTTGACGAGCGAGAGCTGGGTCACGACGTTCCCCTGAGAGTCTGAGTAGAGACTCTCAGGAGTCTAGCGTGTCCTGGTGGGGCGTCAAGGGCGAAGCGGAGCGTCAGCCTCGATCGCGTTTCCCTGTACCTCATCACCACGCACGGCATCGCCGAGTATGTCGCGGCGTGGCGGGATCCACCCGGGCACGGAGGTGGGACATCGGCCTCCCGCTGACGGCGTCGTGACCCGGGTGACACCCTGCGCGCCATACCGCCGGTCGAAGAGCACGATGCTGTCAGCGTACGCGCCGTACCATTGCGGGACGCGAATGAAATGCATCGCCGCGCGCGCCTCGCACCGCGAGGACACGATGGTCAGCAGCTCGGCGTGCGGCGCTTCCCATCCTTCACGCCACGTCACGGAGCGCGTGCCGATTCGGCCGTTTACCACGCGGGCCGCGCGTCCAACCACCGGGGTGAATGGCGGTGACGCCGAGGAGTCCATGACGCTCGGTGCGACTGGTGTCGCCGCCTGCCCCTCGCAACCGCGTGCATCACGAATCGCCGGGAAGGCCGCGACGACCGCCGCGGTCGAACGGTAGATCTCGCCATCCAGCTCGACGACGATCGCGCTGAAGCAGAACGGATTCCCGACCAGGGGAGTGAGCACCACGTCACGGCGCGTGCTGTCCGATGTTGCTGCGTGCACTTCGCTGCGAGCGGCGGCGGACGAGACAAAGAAGATCAGCTCCACCACGACCCAGGCACCGATGCCGGAGAGTGCACGACGGTGCGGGCTGATCCCGCGAGTGGCGAAGTACCACAATACTGTCGCCAGGGTGATGACGATCGCGACATCGCGACTCACCATGTCGACCATCCATGTCGCCGCGAGAATCCCGGCCAGCAGGAATCCGAGAATCCCTCGCGTCCATCCTCGCAGCGCGATGAGCAACAGCGGTGGCAACGCGATGACCCAAAGCCACGGCTCGATGATGAAGATCGCGTCCCCGTAGAACCACCGGTTGTCGACCGGCCAGAACGGGTGCACGCCGTAGCTGTTCGTGAAATCGAGCAGCAGATGCGACAGCGTGCCGGCGGTCGCGAGCGCGAGCAGCGGCCATCGCCATGGAGCACTGCGAAGTTCCCTTCTGACGAGCAGGGTCACTCCCCACGCCAGAAGCGCTGCAAGCAGCGCGAAAACGATCGTATGCGTATGGCCACGGTGGTGCAACAAATAGCCGAGGTTGCCCATGCCAAGTGCGGGTCCCGCATACAACAGGTCGGCATCGGGGAGCTCCGCTGTCACCAGCCCAACGACGAACGCCGTCGTCCGGAATCGCGTCCACGGCGAGGGTTTTCGCGTGTTCGGTGCGTCGGGCAGCGGCGCCTCGGGCAACAGTGCATTGGGTAAGGGTGCGTCAGGTAAGGCAGCGCGCGGCGTGCGTCTCTCGACCAATGCAATGGTGGCCGCCGCCAGCAGCGCACCGGCAAGGGCATGTGTGACATTGTCCATCCACGTACCATAATTGAGCCGCCACGCTTGTGCCTGCTGCAGGGGCGAGCTGAAGCTGCTGGCACTGGTGATGCGGATGGTAGGCTCATCAACCCGCGCACCAGGAGATTGCGATGAACCGTTCCAACGATGAACACGGCAACCAGCACAACCGCGTTTCGCCCACTGGCGGCGGCTCGGGTCGCCTGACATCGCTGCATGACCTCAAGGACTACAAGGTCGCCGATGGCGAACCGGACGTTCGTGGCTGGACAGTGAAGACCATCGAAGGCGTCAAGATCGGCAAGGTCGTCGATCTCGTGGTCGACCTGGAAGCCATGAAGGTGCGCTTCCTCAAGATCGTGCTCAACCATGACACGCTCGACCTCAAGGACGACCGCAACGTGCTCGTCCCGATCAGTGTCGCTCGGCTCAACGACGACGAGGATCTCGTGATCCTCAACAAGCCGGCTGGCGAGATCATCAATCTGCCTGCGTACACCGAGGGCTACGATTCACCCGACTTCGATCGCCCGCATCTTGCCACGACGGCGATGGCGGACGACGTGCAGAACAACATGCACAATGACATGCACGACGACCGTCAGTTCTTCGGAAACCGCCGACAGGGACGCGAAGACGAGAAGTATTTCGTCGCCGTGCCCGAAACAACACTGCCGTCGAGCACCGGGCACACGGACTCATCTCAGCAGCCCTCCGCTAGCCCGGAATTCGGCCGTCGAGCGACCGATCACCCCATGCGCTGACCCGGAGTGGGAACGCGGTCGCGTTCCCACTCGTCCAGCACGGCACACGCATCATAGTACGCGCGCGACCGCGTACGCGCGCGACCGCGAGTGAAAGTCTGCTCATGCATCCCGCACATCGACGCCCTCAGCGGTACGACGGAGCGCGGCGACACCATGCGCGCGCGCCCGTTCGACGAGACGGCCCAATACGTCGAGCGCAAAGGACACATCGAGTGAGCTCTCTGCGGCGTGCGCACGTACCAGCTCCTCGATCGCTTCCTGCGTAATGGCGTACTCTCGCTCGAGCTGCGCTTCCGACCACCCGCGCCGTTGGCGCATCGCTCCATGCAGCTCTGCAACTACTCGCTGGATCGTCGTGCCATCGCGCAGGATGTCCGTATCCGCGTCGCCGGTCTCCTCGATCATGACGAGCGTCTGCGCCATATCCACGAGAAAACTCAGATGGTGGTCCTCCAGTTCGGCGCGCTGCAGATGTGCGGCCTGCGGCAACTGCACATCGGCGCGCATGCGTGACGCGTAGCTGCTCAACAACTCCTCCACATTTTCACGAAGGATCAGCCCTACCGCTGCCAGTCCGCGCACTCGCTCCCCATCGCCGCCGACACCCGCTATTGCATGGCGGGTGAGCGCACTGCGTGCCTTGCGTTCCTCCGGTGGGTACCAGTCGCTGGTTGCAGCCGGCAACCACAGCGTGAACGTCGACCCCGCACCCGGTGCACTGGTGAGCGTCAGCTCGCCTTGCATGAGGCGAGCAAGTCTCCGGCTGATGGCGAGACCGAGCCCAGTCCCACCCTGCTCGCGCATCGCGCTCTGCCCGACTTGATGGAACGGCTCGAAGATTCGCACCTGCTCGTCAATCGGTATGCCCATCCCGGTATCGGCGACGCTGATGAACGTGTACGCGCTATCCGGGCGCAGCTGTGCGTGCTCCGGGGGCGACGACGCGTGCCCGCACTCCACGCTCACGGTACCGCCGGCGGCCGTGAACTTCACGGCATTGGAGAGCAGGTTGACCAGCACCTGGCGCACCCGATGCTGGTCGCCGAGGAACGGTTCTCCGGGATCACCCGGGCGTGCATCCACGAGCCGGACTCGACGCGCCGCAGCCTGCGGGCGTACGAGATCGAGCGCGGTGGAGATGAGGCCACCGGTCAGCCCCGGTTCTCGTACCACGCGTATACCACCGGCGTCGATTCGCGCCAGGTCGAGGACATCATCGACGAGTCCGCGCAGGTGTTCGCTCGTTGCGGAGATGCGCGCCAGGTAATCCTTCTGGAGCGACGATACCGGACCCGCGATGCCCAGCTCGATGAGCTGCCCGTAGCCGACGATGGCGTTGATCGGGGTGCGAATCTCGTGGGACATCGTCGCCAGAAACTCGGATTTGGCTCGGCTCGCGGAATCCGCCTCACGCCTGGCTGCCTCGGCTGCACGACGCGCGACGTCCGCATCCGCCCGAAAGCCGCGTTCGGCGTCGTGCAGCCGCGCGCGTTCGAAATCGAAGTCGTGCAACGCTCTCGCCTGTCGCACCACCAGCCACATGAACGCGACCACCAAAGACACCGTGAGCAGCGAGAGACCGAACGCGTCGTCCACGAGCGCGCGTCCTTTCGCTTGCAGCAACAACCAGCCCAGAACAGGCGGTATCACGAGTGCAGGGGGAAGGAGCCGGCGTACCAGACGACCGCCTGAACTCTTGCTCGTGATGATGTCCGCGATCCCACGGTTGGGTTCGAGGAAGAGCACACCTACTGCGAGCACTGCCACGGCGATCGCGGTGGATATCGCCATGCCGCTGATGTGACTCAGCCCGTACAGCAGACGCGCGCCGTACCAGTGACCGACCAGAGCTGAGAGCGCAATGACCAATGCCGCCGCGGCTCCGTAGCCAGCCAGCTTTCGCGACCCACCGCGGTCACGCCCCGCCGCGAGCAGTGCCCCGCCGATCAGCGCGAGTGCGAGCGCAGAGTTTGGCGCCGGGCGCTGCGTCCACCAGGACAGATGTAGCTGCTCCACAGGCACGCCCGCGAGCCCTGTTGCTCCGAACCGGTACACGAGCTGTTCCACGAGCACCGCGATTCCGAGCGTGAGACACGCCAATGCGGTCGCGCGCGCTCCGATCAGGATCGCCGGAGGCGCACGTCTCGGGAGCGCACGAAGGAACGGGAGTGAA
>DASQZA010000199.1:0-12842 GCA_035638935.1 Gemmatimonas sp.
CTCCACAGCAGCACCAGTGTCTGCTCCCCAGAAGACGCTGCGGTGCACTGAGTGCAGCACGATGAACCTGCCGACCGAGTGGTACTGCGAGCGCTGCGGTGGGGAGCTGGCGGCCTTCTAGGCCGTGCACGCGCCACCAAACAGAGCGACCGGGAGTCTCATGGACTCCGGCCCGCTTTGTCTTTATCCCCCCGCTTGCCGAATACGCAGCGGTTTACTCCGACGTTTACGCAGCGACAGAGGCTGCCGCGAGCTTAGCAAGCCGGCTCTTCTGCCGAGCCGCAGTATTGCGATGAATCAGCCCCTTCCGTGCCGCGCGATCGAGCAGGGATACTGCGGACAGACGATCGTCAGCCGCAGCGGCCGCGGTGCGGGCCCTCTTCACGGCCGTGCGGAGCGCGGAACGCTGAGCACGGTTGCGAATCGCAGCCGCGCGCGACTTCCGCAGATCTTTCTTCGCGGACTTGATATTCGGCACGGAAAATCTCCAGCTCGGTTCGAGCTCTGATACTAGTTGGGTACTGCGCGGGATTTCTGCATGAAATCGGTGACAGCCGCTAAACGTAGCCACGTCGGCGCGTGAGGTCAAGAAATTTCGGATGAAAAGTGTCCGTAAAGCGCACGTACGTCGAGCGATGGAACGCGATCCCGGACGCGAGAGCGTTTTTTGACACCCCTTGGGCCGCGGACTAGCTTCACTGAGAACTTGCTTGCAATCACCAGCCTGCCAGCCTCCGGTGGCACCGGTGCGCCCAGACGCGCGACAACTCGCCCTCCGCCCCGAACGCGTTGGATTTTACACAGCTGGCCCTGGTCGCCCCCGTCCTCCTGTTCGCCATGGTCGCCCATGAGTACGCGCATGGCTATGCGGCGTTTCGTCAGGGCGATACCACGGCGTACTCACTGGGGCGCCTGACCTGGAATCCGCTCAAGCATATTGACCCGTTCATGACGGTGATCCTCCCGCTGATGCTCTTCTTCATCGGTGGGCCGATCTTCGGAGGGGCGAAGCCAGTCCCCGTGAACCCACGGAACTACCGGCATTACAAGCGGGGCGACATCATCGTGTCGCTCGCAGGCGTCGCCACCAACGTCGTCATCGCGATCGCCAGTGTGCCACTCATCATGCTCGTCGGCGTTCTGGGCAGTTATCTTCCCGACGCGGCGCGGGTGCTCGGCATCCTGCAACAGATGCTCATCGTGGGGATCTACATCAACCTGATCCTCGCGTTTTTCAACTTGCTGCCGCTGCCGCCCCTCGACGGCTCGCATGTCTTCAAGTATCTGCTGCCGCCGCAGTGGTCACTCGCCTACCAGCGCGTCGGCGCATTCGGATTCCTGCTGCTCTTTGCGCTTCTTTCGTTTGCCCCCGGTGTGCTGCGGGCGTGGCTGGCACCGGCGACGTACCTGCGACTCGTAGCCGAGCGGCTGTACTTTCCCTACATGCTCCCGAACCCGTTCACCTCGTGACTGTCACATCGTGATCGCCCCATCGTTCCGCGTCAACGACGCCGACAATTCGGGATTCGTCGTCGAGTTGAGCCACTTCACGGGCCCGCTCGATCTGCTGCTCTCGCTCATACGCGACGAGCAAGTCGATATCTACGACATTCCCATCGCGCGCATCGCGGAGCAGTTCCTTGCGCGTATCGGTTCGCTCGGACTCGACGAGGCCGCGGACTATCTGGAGATGGCGGCACGCCTGCTTCGCATCAAGGCGCAGATGCTGCTCCCGCGCGCCGACGGCGAGGAGTCGTGGGAGGATCCGCGCGCTGAACTCGTGCGCCGGCTGCTCGAGTACCAGCAGATGCGAGAGGTCGTCGACCTGCTCGAGCACCGTGGGGAGTCGCGTCGCCACCAGTTCGGTCGGCGCTGGGTTCCGCAGGCCGTCGACATCATGCCTGCCAATGCGCCGCTGTCA
This sequence comes from Gemmatimonas sp., assembly GCA_035638935.1. Taxonomy (GTDB): domain Bacteria; phylum Gemmatimonadota; class Gemmatimonadetes; order Gemmatimonadales; family Gemmatimonadaceae; genus Gemmatimonas. Next base: position 1,922 of record DASQZA010000199.1, read on the forward strand.
CTCTCGCTGGGCGAACTGCTCGCGGCCGTCGATCGCGTGCTGCGCACGACGAAAGAGCCCACGCTGCATGAAGTCGTGCCGCGGTCGCTGGACGTCGCCGGCGCGATGGGCACCATTCGCGCGTTGCTCGCGATGCGTCGCGATGCACGTTGGTCGGACCTCATCGGCAACGATGCGGAACCCTGGCAAATCCTGTCCGTGCTCTTGGCGCTGCTCGAAATGGCAAAGCTCGGTGAACTGCGAATTGCGCAGCACCAGCCCTTTGCTTCCGTGGAGATCATGCGTGACGCCGTTAGCGAAGCTGCTTGAAGCGGCGCTGTTCGCCGCGCCTCGTCCGATCCCCCTCGAGTCGCTCGCATCGCTCGATACGGAGTCGAGTCCGGCCGCAGTGTCCGCAGCGCTCGACGAACTGCGCGAGCACTACGACGTCGATGGGCATGGGGTCGAGCTGGTCGAGCAGGGTGGGGGATGGCAGATCCTCACGCGTGCGGAGTATGCGGAAGCGATCGAGCGCGCGCAGGTCGCGGTGCGCCCGCAGCGACTGTCCCCGGCCGCCCTCGAGACGCTGGCGATCATCGCCTACCGCCAGCCGATCGGCCGCGCGGAGATCGAGGAGATTCGGGGGGTCGCCGTCGGCAGCGTACTCAAGTCGCTGCACGAACGCGGATTGCTCGACATCGTCGGCCGCAGCGAAAGCATCGGACGACCCTTGCTGTACGGTACCACGCCGCAATTCCTCGAACAGTTTGGCCTGCGGCATCTCGAGGAGCTCCCGCGTGCGGACGAACTCGCGATCGCATTGCGTGGTGCCGGCACGGCCGTCATCGGCAGCGCCGCCGAAGACGATGTGTGAGTCGTGGTAAGAAAATTCGGCGGCGGAGCGTCGGGCTCCCGCGGCAAGGGACCTCGGAGCGAAGGGCAGTCCGGCGAGGCGGCTCGTGGAGAGCGGCCGCGCGGCGAACGGTCGCGGGGTGAACGTCCTCGTGACGACCGGGTGCCGGGAGACGGGCGCCCGGGCACCCGTCGCAAAAGCGCGCCGCGTTCCGCGGCGGCGCCAGACGCGCGCTCGCCACGACGGCCAGCCAAGGGCGCCAAGTCCGCTGACCGCGACGCGAAGCCCGTTCCGGCAGGGAAGGCATCGAGGCCCAAGCGCGTCTACCAGGAGCCTGGCGCCGGTGGCGTCGGCGGAACGGTCAAGGCGCGCCCGGAAGGGCCGATGCGGGTGCAACGGGCACTCGCGCGCGCAGGCCTGACATCTCGTCGCGAAGCGGATCGCGCAGTGGCCGAAGGTCGGGTGGAGATCAACGGTACGGTTGCACTCGTCGGCCAGACGATCGATCCGGCAATCGACAAGATCACGCTGGACGGCAAGCCCGTGGTGCTGCAGACCGACGTGCATCGCTGGATTGTGCTGCACAAGCCGGCCGCGGTCATGACGACGCGAAAGGATCCGGCCGAACGGAAGACCGTATTCGACCTCGTGGATGACGTGCCGGGACTGGTGTACGTCGGGCGGCTCGACTTCATGACCGAGGGTGTGCTGCTGCTCACCACCGACGGGCGGGCGGCACATGCGCTCACTCATCCGAGCAACGAGATCGAGCGCACCTATCTCGCCACGGTGCGTGGCGATGCGCCGACTGCCGTCCGCGAAGCGCGGCGTGGAGTTCGGCTCGAGGACGGGCTCGTGGTTCCGCGCGAAGTCTCCGCGGAAGCCCTTGGTGACCGACGGTGGGCCTTTCACGTCACCATTGCGGAAGGAAAGACCCACGAAGTGCGACGTCTGTGCGACGCGCTCGGCCTCGAAGTGGAACGGCTCGTGCGCACGCAGTTCGGGCCGGTGCGTCTGGGCAATCTTGCACCGGGTGCGACCCGGGCGCTCACGCCCGCCGAACGAGATATCCTCGACGCGTTGATTCCGTCTGCCTGACGGAGCAGATCGACCGCCGTCGGGGTACTGTTGAGCCGAGTCCCGGCGCTTTCTAAGCGCTGTCCCGGCGCCGTCCCATCGCTGAATTGAGGAGTGTTGAGTCGTGACCACGAGTGTTGCCGCGTCGGCTGACGCAGCGCTGGTGCAGGGTGTACTTCGCGAGGTAGCACGGCGAATCGTAGGCCAGGAGTACATGGTCGAGCGTTTGCTGATCAGCCTGCTGACCGGTGGGCATGTGCTGCTCGAGGGCGTTCCGGGCCTCGCGAAAACCCTGACGGTGCGCACGCTGGCCGAGACGGTACGCACGACATTTCAGCGCATCCAGTTCACGCCCGACCTGCTGCCGGCCGACGTCGTGGGTACGCAGATCTTCGATCAACCCACGGGTGAGTTTCGCGTCAAGCATGGGCCGATCTTCGCGAACATCATCCTCGCGGACGAAATCAACCGCGCCCCGGCGAAGGTGCAGGCCGCGTTGCTGGAAGCCATGCAGGAGAAGCAGGTCACGATCGGTGGCACGACCTACCCGTTGGCAGAACCGTTTCTGGTGCTGGCCACGCAGAACCCGATCGAGCAGGAAGGCACGTATCCGCTCCCCGAAGCGCAGGTCGACCGGTTCATGATGAAGCTGCGTGTCGGGTACCCGACGCGCGGTGAGGAGAAGGAGATTCTGCGTCGCATGGCCGGCGGCGAGAAGATCGAGGTTGCGCCGGTGGCATCGCCCGAGGAGCTCCTCGACGCGCGTCGTCGCATTGCGGAGCTCTACATGGACGAACGGATCGTCGACTACATCGTGGAACTCGTGCATGCCACTCGCTTCCCGGCTGATGTCGGCGCGCCCGATCTCAAGCCGCTGATCGAATTCGGTGCGAGCCCACGCGCGACGATCTCGCTCGCGCAGGCGTCGCGCGCGCACGCCTTTCTGCGTGGCCGTGCGTTCGTCACGCCGGATGACGTCAAGAGCATCGCGCCGGACGTGCTCCGCCATCGGGTGCTCACGTCCTTCGAGGCCGACGCGGAAGGCGTCACGAGTGACACGATCGTCGCCCGCTTGCTTGCCGCCGTCGAGGCTCCCTGATCGCCGTGGTCAAGTCAGCGGGCACCTCCCTGGGCACGTCGTCCGCCGCGCTGACGGCAGTCGCACCGTCCGATGTCCTGCGCCAGGTGCGGCGCATCGAGCTACGTACGCGTCGGCTGCTCGACTCCACGTTTTCGGGAGAGTATCGCTCGCTGTTCAAGGGGCAGGGGATGGAGTTCGCCGAGGTGCGTGAGTACCAGCCCGGCGACGAGGTGCGCACCATCGACTGGAACGTGTCCGCGCGCATGGGCCGGCCCTTCGTCAAGCGATTCGTGGAGGAGCGCGAGCTGACCATCATGCTGGCGCTCGACCTGTCCGGGTCGGCGCGCTTCGGCACACGTTCGCGCTTCAAGCACGATCTGGCCATCGAGCTCGCGGGTGTGCTGTCGCTCGCTGCGGTCCGAAACAACGATCGCGTGGGACTGATGCTGTTCAGTGATCGCGTCGAACATGCGCTGCCCGCCCGCAAGGGCCGCAAGCATGCGCTGCGGCTCATCCGCGATCTGGTGACGGTCGCACCGACCGGTCGCGGAACGAACGTGAGCGTCGCCGTCGATCGCCTGATGCGGCTGCTGCCACACCGGTCCGTCGTGTTTCTCTGTTCGGATTTTCTCACGGATGAACTCGAAAAGCCGCTCGCGCGCCTCGCACAGCGTCATGACGTGATCGCTGTGACGCTCGAGGATCCGTCGGAGCGCGTGCTGCCGGACATCGGTCCCGCCAGGCTGCAGGATCCGGAGACAGGTGAACGGGTGGAGATCGACACCTCGCACCCGGCCGTGCGTGCGTCGTTTGCCAAGCAAGTGGCGGCCGAAGACGCGGCGCGACGTTCGCTCTTCGCACGACTTGGTCTCGACGAGATCGTGGTGCACACGGAACACGGGTACGTCGATGCGTTGCTCGCGTTCTTTCGCGCGCGTACCCGTCGCCCGCATGGCGCGGTGAGAACGGGCCCACGCGGGACACTGGGCGATGCTGCGAGCGACAAGGCGGTCGTGCGGCCTTTGGCTCGTCCCGCGCGGTAGCGCTGCGATGCGTTCGAAGCACATGGTGTTGCTCCCGCTTGCAATCTGTACCCTTGCGCTGTCGCCGTTCGCGGCCGGCGTTTGTCCCGGCCAACGTCTCCTCGCGCAGCCTGCGACTGCACCAACGCGCGGCGCTCCGCAGCCAGCCGGGACGCCGAGAGTTCGCTCGGGATTTCTGGTGCAACCCGACACCGTGGCGGTGGGTGACCCGTTTCGGCTCGTGGTGTCAGTCGTGGTGCCGGATGGCGCGCGGGTCGAGTGGGCCGCCATCGACGATACGTCGGCGACGGTCAGCATGCGGGGATCGGTGCGCGTGCAATCGGTGCCCGACGGTGTCAGCCGCCGCGAGACCGCGACGTACGAGCTTGCCGCGTGGGACATCGGTGCGCTCCGCGTTGGAGTGCCGGACGCCACGGTTCGCATCGGCGACGCGACGCTCAAGGTGCCCTTGTCCGACGCGATGGTGTTCGTCGCGACCGTATTGCCCGGTGACACTACGATGCACGTGCCGAAGCCGGCCAAGGGGCTGTTTCAGCGCGTGGTTCCGTGGTGGGAGCGGTGGTGGCCGGCGCTGCTCGTGTTGGCGGCGCTCGGGCTGCTCTGGTGGTACATGAAGCGACGTCGCAAGGCCGTCGCGCTGCAACAGGCGTCGCCCCTCGACATTTACGTGCGCGCCATGGGGGACTTCGATCGGCTCGAGCGACTGGCACTCGCCGATGCGGGAGAGCGTGGGCGTGCGGTCGCGCTGGCGGTCGAGATCCTTCGCGTATATCTCGTCTCCCGGGTACCGGGGACGGCGTTGTCGCTCACGACTTCCGAGCTGCTCGCGCGCACGCATGGTGATGCGCGCGTGCCCGAGGAGGCGCTGTCGTCGCTGCTCTGGGCAGCAGATGGAATCAAGTTCGCGAGACACTCGATTCCGGGCGCGCGCGCCACGGAGCTCACGGCGATGGCGCGCGACATCGTCGAACGTGTGGAGGTCGCGCATCGCGCGGCGATTGCTGCCGAGGAAGCGCGCCGGCTGGCCGCGGAGCGCGCCGTGCGCGAAGAGAAGTCGTCCGACGAAGAGGACGCGCGCCGCCGCTCGCGCCGTAAGGCCGGGGTTTCATGAACGCGATTGGCGAGTGGTTTTCGGGGCTCGGTATCGGCACGTCCGGCGGAGGAGCGCTTTCGCTCTTCGGCGTGAACTTCGCCCATCCGGAAGCACTGCTGCTGCTCGCCCTGCTGCCACTCTGGGGCTGGTGGCGGCGTCGGCGGACTCGGGACGAACCCGCAATTCCGTTCTCACGTGCCGGGATCCTGGCGCGCGGGCCGCGCCCGCGTATCGCGTGGACTCGCGTGCTCCCGTGGTTGCGCACGCTCGCGATTGCCGGGTTCATCGTGGCGGTGGCGCAACCGCGCACGGGAGCGCGCGCCGAAAACGTGTCGAACGAAGGCATCGACATTGCGGTCGTCATCGACATTTCCAGTTCGATGCTCGCGGAAGACTTCCAGCCGCAGAACCGCCTCGAAGTCGCGAAGGACAAGGTCAAGCGTTTCGTGCTGGGCCGGAAAACGGATCGCGTCGGGCTCGTGGCGTTCTCCGGTGAGGCGCTTACGCAGGTGCCGCTGACGACGGACTATCCCGTCGTGCTCGCCGCGATCGACAACCTGCAGGTCGGGCAGCTCGAGGATGGTACTGCGATCGGCTCCGCGATCGTGACGGCGGCAAACCGCCTGCGCAGTGCGCCTGGCCGGTCGCGCGTGATGGTGCTGCTCACCGACGGTGAGAACAATCGCGGCTCCATCGACCCGCGCACCGCGGCCCAGGCGGCCGCGGCCTTCGGCATCCGCGTGTACGCCATTGGCGTCGGCAGCGAGGGAATGGCGTCCGTGCCGGTTGGGCGAGGTTTGTTCGGCCTGCGCTACGAGAATCGCCCGGTGAAGATCGATGAGCCGTTGCTCACGGAGATCGCGACGACGACGGGTGGCCGCTATTTCCGGGCACGCGACGCGGAAGCGCTGCAGAGCATCTATTCGCAGATCGATGCCTTGGAACGGTCGGTCGTGCAGGCACGCTCATTCATCCGCTACACGGAACGGTTTCGCTGGCCGCTGGCCGTCGGTCTGGGTGCATTGATGCTGGAGCTCGCGCTGCTCGCACGAAGGGGCGTACTCCCGTGAACCGCCTGCCGGAGCTCGTGTTCGACATGCCGTGGCTCCTCGCGGCCATCGTGCTGCTGCCACTGCTTGTCTGGTGGCTGCGCGCCGCGCGCATGCGCATGCGGGAATCGCGACTCGATCGGTTCGCCGAACGTCCGGCACGTACGCGCCTCATGGGACTGGCGAGCCGCGGCAGCGGAGCGCGCACCTTCCGGCTCGTCGCGGTTGCAGTGCTCTCCGGGTTGGCGCTGGCGGGCCCTCGTTGGGGGCTCGCCCGCGGGCCCGCGAATGCACGTGGTATCGACATGGCAATCGCGCTCGACGCCTCGCTGTCGATGATGGCGGGGGATGACCGGCCGTCGCGACTCGAGCGGATGAAGCAGGAAGTGCGTCGCCTGCGCGCGATGTCACAAGCGGATCGTGTCGCCCTCATCGCGTTCGCCGGTCGCAGCTATATCCTCACGCCCCTCACCGGCGATGACGGCGCCATTGAACTGTTTCTCGAGAATCTCGACCCGTCGATCGTGGGGCAGGCGGGCAGTTCTCTGTCGCGGGCAATTCGTCAGGGTACGGAACTGCTGCTCGCGAGCGACGGCAGCGCCGGACGCGCGCTCGTGCTGATGAGCGACGGCGAGTCGTTCGAGCCGGTCGAAGACCTAAAGGCGGCCGCGGAGGAAGCGGGGGCACAGGGCATCAGCCTCGTGACGGTTGGCTTCGGAACGGTGCAGGGGAGCACGATCCCCGTGCGGGAAGGAAACACGGTGCGACAGAAGCAGGATGAGAACGGCAACATCGTGATCACGCGTTATCACCCCGAGCTCCTCGAGATTGCAGCAACGGCATCCGGTGGCCGGTTCATCCCCGCCGAAGCCTCCGACAAGGCCACACGGGTTCGCGCGGCGCTGCGCGGACTCAAGACGGCGCGCCGCAATGTAGACTCCCGGGAAGACCACGTCCCGCGATTTCTCTGGCTGCTGATTCCCGCACTCGCCCTCCTGATGTTCGACACCTGGGTCATGGCACGAGGTGCCACCGCGACGGCTCTCGGAACGGCCCCTCGCACGCGATCGAACTCCACAGGTACGACGAGCGCCGGCGCTGCGGTCGTCGCGCTGTTGCTGCTCGTCGGGGTCTCCGGCTGTCGACGCGACCCGGATCCAGCATTGCTGCTCGAGAATGGTGACATCGTCGGCGCCCTCGCCGTGCTCTCGCGTCAGATCGCCGACGGCGACACGAATGCAGTCACACGCTACAACTTCGGCTCCACGTTGCTCGCAGCAGACTCGCTCGGCGCCTCCGCCGAGTTGCTCGAGGCGGTGCGCCGTTCGGCGGAGGGTGAAACGCGCATGCGCGCACGCTTCAACGCTGGCCTCGCGAGTCTCCTCATCGGGCGCGACACACTGAACAGTGAATCCGGTCCGGCCTTCGCCGCGGCGCTTGCGGCATATCGCGCCTACCTCTTGGAGCGACCAGGCGACATCGACGCGAAGTGGAACTACGAGCTGGCACTCCGTCCGAAGCCCCCGAGCGGAGGAGGAGGTGGTGGCGGGGGCGGCAATCAGGACGATCAACCCGATGCTCCCGAACCGCAGCCACAGGGTGGAATCGACCAGAAGCAAGCTGAAGCCTTGCTGAACAGTGCGGCGCGCGAGGAGCGCGACGTGCAGGGGAAGAAACAGAAGCAGGGTCGCGTGCCGCCGAACGGCAAGGACTGGTAGCGCGTGGAGCGGCGGCTTCGAACCAGCCTCTGTCGCGCGGCGAAGCTGCTGTCGGCCGTCGTGCTGCTCTGCGTGCCGCACGCGCAGCGCAGCGCGCTGCGTGCGCAACCCGGTCCGACGGCCATCGTCGATCGCGTGCGCATCAACACCGGTCGGCTGATCGACTTTCATGCGGCGGCGTTTCCTGAGACGCTGTATGTCGGGCAACAGTCGACGTATCAGCTCGGAGTGTTCCTCACCGCCAATGCGCGGTCGCGTTTGCCGCGCAATCCGGAGTTCATTCCGCCGGAGCTTCGCGGTATGCTGTCGTACGACCTCGGCAGCCCGCGTCGCGTCGCACCGCGCGGAGCGCCCGGTTACGAGGCGCTGGTCCTGCAGCGCGCGCTCTTTCCCGTGGTGTCCGGGTCGCTCACCATCCCGGCGCCGCAGCTGAGCTACGTACTGCGGCAGTCGTCTTCGTACTTCAGCCGCGAAGAGCGCAATCTCGTCAGCGCCGAAAGCGCCCATCTGGTGGTGCGTCCGCTTCCGGCCGCGACGCGCCCGGATGGTTTCAGTGGCGCCGTCGGTGTGCTGCGCGCCGTTGCGCGGTTGGACACGGCGAACGCGCGCGTCGGCGACCCGCTCGTGCTCACGGTGCGGGTGTCCGGCACGGGAAACGTCAAGCTGTTGCCTCGGCCCGCGTTCGAGATCCCGTGGGCTGCGGCCGTCGCTGCGGCCGAACGGGTGCAGATCGACTCCGCCGGCCCGCTGGTGCGCGGATCGAAAGAGTTCGACTGGGTACTGACACCCACGGCATCCGGGCCGGTCACGCTCGCCCCCGTCATCTACCACTACTTCGATCCGTACAAGGAGAAGTACGACGTAGCGGTGTCGCTGCCGATTGAACTCATGGTGCGCGAAGGCACGCTCGCCGCGGCGGACATGGGCGAGAGTGCGGCACTCCTGCCGCTTCGCACGTCCGCGCCTCGCTCGACCGTCGGGGCCCTGGTCGGGCGCGGTTTGACGTTCGAGTCGCGAGAGGGGTTGCTCATCGTGCTCGCTCTCGTGCTCCTCGCGCCACTTCCGGCGGTGGCGATGTCCGTGCGCGCGCAGACGCGCTCGAGTGCAGTGCCGGTCGGCGCGCCGATGACGCTCGACGGGCTACGCACGTCGCCGGCCGCCGCCGCCGTCGACGATGTCGGCGTGGTCGCTCGGCAGACTCGCCGAGTGTTTCACTCGGTCGTCGCGGCCCGGCTCGGAGTTTCCCCCCAGCAACTCACGTCTCGTCGTCAGGTACGCCGCATCTTGCGGCGTCGCGGTGTGACTTCGGAAAGCACCGACTCCGTCATCACACTGCTCGAAGACCTGGATCAGCAAGGTTTCGCGTCCTCGCTGCATGCGACAGGGACAACCAACGCGGGCAATTTCGTGAAGCGCGCGAACGATTGCTTCGCACTGATCGACGCCGAAGCCGTGCGCGGAGGTGCGCCAGTTCCGGGGTTCGGAGCTGGGAACGGATCGGGCGCGGGCACGCTGCTACTGCTGGTCGCGTTGGGGTGGCTGCCGTCGTCGCTCGACGCCCAGGAGCCCGCAAGCGCGGCAGGCATCCCTGCGAGCACCCCTGCGGGCACCCCTGCGGGCACCCCTGCGGGCACCCCTGCGGCGGTCGCCAGGACGGGGTCGGATGCGCGGTACGATGCGGCGACCGCGGCTTACAACCGGCGCGCCTTCAGGGACGCGCAGCTGCGGTTCAGAGACCTCGTGGCGAGCAACCCGCGCGACGTCGACCTGCTGGCGAATTGGGGCACTGCGGCCTGGTCGGCAAACGACACGGTGCACGCGGTGATCGCATGGCAAAGAGCCGCGCGCCTCGATCCACTCGCGGTCGATTTGCACGAGAAGATGGCGCTGCTGCCATCTGGTGCGCGCGGCGGCATTGCGGACGTTCCCATGGTCCCGGTACCGGCACTGCAACTCTCGAGTGCACTGCTCTGGGTCGTGGGGTGGGTGCTGGCTGCATGGCATGTGATACGCGCACGCAAGGCGCGCGTGGACCCGGAGGCGATGGTCTCGTCCGGACATGGCGCGGTGCTTCGCGGCGGCATCTGGACTCTGCTGCTCGCGGCGGTCGCCGCCGCAGGTTTCGCCTGGTGGGGACACCGAGCGCTCGACGCGTCGGAACTTGCTGTCGTGGCGCGCCCCGAGACCATGCACGTCGCCGCTGGTACGGACTCCGACGCGATGGGCGGTGTGGCGACCGGCGATGTGGTCAAGCGTCTGGACTCGAGCGGGCCGTGGGAGCGCGTGCTGCACGCCGACGGTCGCCAGGGGTGGCTGCCTTCATTGCGTCTTGTCGCGCTGGTGGACCAGTCCAGCGCGTCCACGACATCTGGAGAACCGGGCATGGACATCCCGGTGGTCCCATCGCTGCGATAGCAGTGCCTTCTGCAGCATGAGCAACGACACGTGCCGCGCATAGCCATTCTGGCGGGAGCCGTCGCCGATCAGATCGCCGCAGGTGAGGTGGTCGAACGTCCGGCGTCCGTGGTCAAGGAACTCGTCGAGAATGCACTCGACGCAGGCGCCACTACGGTCGACATCGTCGTCGAACAGGGTGGCCATGCGACCATCCGCGTGGCGGATGATGGTTGCGGCATGGATCGCGCCGACGCCGAGCTCGCAGTCGAGCGGCATGCGACCTCCAAGATCACCAGTGCAGAGCAGCTGGTGGGCGTGCGCAGCTACGGGTTCCGCGGTGAGGCGTTGCCGGCGATCGGCTCGGTGTCGGAGCTCGAGATCGAAACGTCCACGGAAGACGGTGATGGATGTACGGTGCGCGTCGCCGGGGGAGTGCACCTCGAGACACGTGGCTGTGCCCGGCGTCGGGGCACGACGGTGACGGTATCCCGGCTCTTCTACAACACGCCTGCACGGCAGAAATTCATGCGCAGCGCCCGTTCGGAATGGCGCGGCATCGTAGAAACCATGCAGGCCATCGGTGCACTGCGGCGCGACGTGCACTTCACGTTGCGTCATGACCACAAGCTCG
>DASQZA010000200.1:0-3583 GCA_035638935.1 Gemmatimonas sp.
GGAAGGGCCCGCATCGGGGTTCACGAGCATCCCGATGGGTGTCTACTGGGCCATCGTCACGCTGACGACCGTGGGATACGGAGACGTCGCACCCGTGACTGCGCTCGGGCGTTTCCTCGCATCGATCGTCATGATCATGGGTTACGGAATCATCGCCGTGCCCACGGGCATCGTGACGCTCGAGCTCAACCGTGCATCACGAACCGAGCTCACCCGCCGCGAGTGTCCAGGGTGCGGTGTGGAGCAACACGATGCCGATGCCCGCTACTGTCGGTACTGCGGATCGGAGCTGTAGCGGGCGAGCCCGGAACCGCTATTCCTCGTTCGACATCGATGACATGTCGATCCCGATGGCCGTGAGCTTGGCCGCCATGTCCTTCTTTTCGGCCGACTTCACGTAAGCCTCGTTCGGCTCGATCGTCTTGCTCTTCACGAGCTTGAGCAAGGCGTCGTTGAGCGTCTCCATGCCAAGTTTCCGCTGCGTCTGGATGACGTTGTTGATCTGCACCGTCTTGCCCTCGCGGATCAACGCGCTGACCGCCTTGTTCACGAACAGGATCTCGCGCGCCGCGACCCGCCCGCCACCGATCTTCTTGCACAGCGTCTGCGAGATGACGGCCCGAAGAGATTCCGAGAGCATGACGCGAATCTGGTCCTGTCGGTCCGCCGGAAACTGGTCGATGATGCGATTGATCGTCGATGCGGCCGTCGACGTATGCAGCGTTCCGAACACGAGATGACCCGTTTCGGCGGTCTCCATGGCGATCGCGATCGTCTCGAGGTCGCGCAACTCACCGACCAGGATGATGTCCGGATCCTCGCGCAATGCAGCGCGCAGCGCGCTCTTGAATGTCTGCGTGTGCGTGCCCACCTGGCGCTGGGTGATGAGGCACTTCTTGCTCTGGTGCACGAACTCGATCGGGTCTTCGATCGTGATGATGTGATCGGAGCGCATGCGGTTCACAAGATCGACGAGCGCACAGAGCGTCGTCGACTTGCCGGAGCCGGTCGGGCCCGTGACGAGGACAAGTCCCTTCGTGAGATGACAGAGCTGCTGCACCTCGGGTGAAATACCCATCTCCTCGACGGTCACCGTATTGCTCGCAATGGTGCGCATCACGGCGGCGATGCCACCACGGTCGCGCAGCACGTTCACACGGAAACGCGAGAGCCCTGCGATCTCGTAGGCGAAATCGGTGTCCCACAGCGTCTGGAACTCCGCCTTGTTCTTGTCGGGCATGATCGCCATCACCATGCCGAACAGCGCTTGCTCGTCCAGCACTGCCTCGCCTTCAATGCGAATCAGGTCGCCACCCAAGCGCAGGATTGGCGGCTCGCCAACCCGCAGGTGAAGGTCGGCAGCCTTTCGTGCCACCTGCTCACGGAGCAGGCGATCCATCGCGGCATTCGCGGCCGCTGCATTCTCGAAGGAGCCGAACGGACGATCTTCTGCGCGGCGTTGCGGTGCCGGATGCGCCCCGGCACCGTTCGACGGCTCGGACTGCGTCTTGTCGACCCACTTCCGCACGAGCAGGCGCGTCGTCGGCGCGTCCGCATCCTGGTCGACGAGCCAGCGATTGCCGTTCCATTCATACAGGAATCGGATGCCGGCGCCCGCAGTGACAGCGGCCTGGTCATCGGGACCCGCCACCTCGGCCACGAGTGCGAGGACTTGCTCTCGCGTGAGGGCGTTCGGAGTCAACGCCTGCAGTCCGCTGGGCGTCACGCACGAAATTGGCGCGTTCGCCTCGATGACGATCTGGCTGGCGGCGCCGGATTCCAAGCGTGGGAGAATGCGGTCAAGTTGGGGCACAGAGTCACACGACGGAAAACGTAGACAATTTTGTGAAACGACCGCGTCATGACGTCAAGCGTCATGTTGCAGGCGTTCGCTCTCGGGAAAAAGACGATCAAGCGTCACGCTCGACACAACGAGCGCCCGCTTCGTCACATCGGTTTCCTCCACGCCATCGGCCCCGACCGGGATTCCCATCTATCTTGGGGCGAGAGACCGTTTCACTACCTGCGTGTCATCCATCGTCTCCGCTCACCTGACCCCATGTCCTCGACGCCTCGTGTCGGCCTGATCGGCACCCTGGTCCATGACGTGATTTATGGCCCGCCGCCGCGCCACGAACGGAGCGAAGGATGGGGCGGTGTCGCGTACACCCTGCACGGAATGGCTGCAGCGACCCACGGAGACTGGGAGATCGTCCCACTCATCAAGGTCGGCGCCGATGTCGCTCGGGCGGCGCGCGATCTGCTCGCCAGCGTGCCACACGTGGTGCGCACCACTCCGCTGCACGTGGTGCCGGAACAGAACAACCGCTCGGAGCTTCGCTACTTCTCGGCAGGCGAACGAACCGAGTGCGCCAGCGGGGGAGTGCCTGGCTGGGAGTGGGAGCCGCTGAAAACGGCGCTCGATGCCGCTGCCGTAGACGCACTGTACGTCAACTTCCTCAGCGGGGTCGAGCTCGACCTGCCAACCATGCAGCAGGTGCGCGATCACTTTCGCGGGCTGATCTACGTGGATCTGCACATGCTGCTCTGGCACACGGACGCCACGGGGCACCGCACGTTGCGGCCGCTGATGGACGTCGAGGACTGGTGCCGGTGCTTCGACTACATCCAGGTCAATGAGGAGGAGATGCGGACGATTGCCCCGGATCCCGTGGCCCTCGCCCGAATTGCCACGTCGGCCGGAGCTTGCGGTGTGATCGTGACGCGTGGAACGCATGGGGTGCACATCCTGACCCGCGATGAATCGGCCCATGGCCTGACTGAAGCCGTGCTCGCATCCGACACGGTACATCAAGGCGAACGCGTCGATCCCACGGGATGTGGTGACGTGTGGGGTGGGACATTCTTCGTGCGCATGCTCGCCGGTGACCCGTTGCCACGCGCTGCACGAGATGCCAATCGAGCGGCTGGCATCAATGCGCTGTCGTCAGGAGTCGTTGGACTCGTGGAAAAGCTTCGGGCATCGGCGTGATGCCCGCGCCGGCACTTCGGATGACCGGAATCCGCAAGGCGTTCCCGGGTGTGCTGGCGCTCGACGACGTCACGCTCGACGTACGCGCCGGTGAGACGCACGTGCTGCTCGGGGAAAACGGCGCGGGCAAGTCGACCCTGATGAAGATCCTGAGTGGTGCACTCTCACGCGACGCGGGAACGATTGCCATCCATGGTACCGAGGTCGCGCTGCGGTCGCCACACGACGCGCGCGCGCACGGAGTGGCGATCATCTACCAGGAGCTGACGCTCGTCCCCGGCATGTCCGCGGCCGAGAATGTGTTTCTGGGCCGGGCGCCAACACGGTTCGGCTTCGTCGACCATGCGGCGATGGGGCGTGACGCGGGCGCCGTGCTTCGTCGTTTGGGCGTACAGCTCGATCCGCACCGTGCCGTCGCGAGCCTCAGCCTCGCGGAGCAGCAGCTCGTCGAGATCGCACGTGCGCTGTCGCTCGACGCGCAGGTGCTTGTAATGGACGAGCCGACATCGGCACTGACCGACCGTGAATCCGCGCTGCTGTTCACCGCGATCCGGGGTCTCACCGCGCGCGGGGTGGCCATCGTGTACATCT
>DASQZA010000201.1:0-3244 GCA_035638935.1 Gemmatimonas sp.
AAGCACGACGCACGACGCGAGTCAGGCTCTGCGATGCATCAGCGTTCGCACGCCTGTCGCGAGGCCAATCTCAAAACGGGTATACCGACACATCTCCCAGAGCGTGTGTCCGTGGAACGTGAAGTTCTCGGAACAGCTTACGGAGCGTGCGTTCGGCGCGCGTCCCGCAGTCGCCGAGAAAGATGCGCGGACGCTTGCGCGCGATCTGTTGCAGATGTCACAAGCGGAATTCAGCGCGGCGTTCAAGCACTCGCCGATGAAACGCGCGAAGCTGCGCGGCTTGCAGCGCAACGCGGTGGTGGTGTTGGGCAACGTCGGTACTGCAGCGGATCTGCCGCTGCTCGAGACGATGCTACGGCAGGAGGAACCGTGGATGCGAGAACACGCAGCGTGGGCACTGGCGCGGAATCACGCGGGGTAAGGCGCAACGCCAATGATGATCCTGTGGCAGCGTACGACGGACGTCTTTGCGTCAGGAATGTGTCGACTCGAGCGACACGCCTGACGCAAACACCCTTGGGATCGAGTAGGGCATCTTGATTGCACCTGCGAGCTAACGTGCGCACCGTGAGGCAGACCAGCGCGCGACAACAGCGTAAGGGCGCGAGCGGGTGATACGGCGAGATTGACGCGTGGTGTGACGTGTCGCAGTTTTTCACTCGGCGGTTGGCAGCGCTTGTCCGCACTTCGACGTACGGAGCGGATTGAGCGAAGTGCGAATGCGGCTCGGCGGGTGACTCGCTTACGGTATGGACGGACAATACCGCCCCGGCTTCGACGCCAGTGCCCGGAATGCCGACCGACCAAACGACCCGCTGTAGACGATGAAATAGTCGAGGGTGTCGTCGCCGTCGTTGATGAACCCGTGCGTCGTACCGGCCGGCGTGAAGGTCACCGACCCCGCTTCCACGGCGGTCGTATCCGCGCCGATGAACGCCCGACCGCGACCATGCGTGATCAATACCACCTCGTCCCATGCCGGGTGCGTGCCTACCTCCATCCCACGGCGCAGCGTGCCGGCGGCCGCAGTCATGCGTGTCGCGGGGACGCTCGTCGTGTCGATCTTGTTGGTGATCACCAAGGGGAAGAGACAGTAGTTGACCCGCGGACCCTCGCCCGCCGCGAGCACCGTCGCGCGCTGCCATGGCGCACCCGCGGTCGGCGAGGGCGGCGCAGCGGGCGGGAGCGCCCCGGAGGCCGACGTCGGACCGGAGAGACACCCACGTGCGGCAGCGCGACGGAATGCCGCCGCAGAGACGCTCGGTCCGACAACGAAGTGATACCGCATCGGGATCGCGCCGGTGCTCACGATGCGGTGGCTGGTGCCGGGCGGGACATGCACCACTGACCCGGGCCCGAGGGGTACGGTATCGCTCCCGAATGCGGCGTAGCCCCACCCGGAGACGACAAACAGGATCTCATCCACCACACTGTGGCGAGCCTCGCCCTCGTCTCCACGGAGTTCGCCCATGCCAGCAACAAGCCGAGTCGTCGGCGCCGTCACCGAGTCCACTTTGAGCGTGAGTACCAGCGGCCGCTCGCAGTATGTGAGGCGCTCACCTGCGCCTGGTGCGAGCACCAGTCCCGTGCGTGGCTGGGTCGCCTGACCTAAAGTCTCTGCCGTACGGCCGGCGATGCCAGCATTGAGCGCGGGCGATCTGGAAGGTGACTGCAGGCTCCGACCGGTGCCGCTGCTCGTGCAGGCGACAAGGAACAGCGCGACCTGAAGCGTGGGCGAACACTTCATTGGGACACTCCGGTGGCGGTACACGGAATGACGGCCGCGAGTACAGGCCGCTGATGTATCTGGCGTGACACAGTGCCACGCCCGCCCGGTATCCGCCAGCGTCGTGCTTCGGAGTACAACGCGCCTTGTCCGCAGGGTGCCGGTTGGCTGGCCGACGGCGCGCGGGTACACGGCACTCCCGCTCGCCTACGCGGCGTTGCCGCGCCGTCAGCGCCCGGCGGTCAGCGGCTCGAAGCGTGGGTCGCCACGGACCGGCGCAAAAGTAGGGTCGATTCTGGATCGCACCGGAACTCGAAGCCAGCGTGGTTGCAGGCTTGTCGCCGCGGCAGGTCGCCGAGGCGGAGGATATCGTTCGTCGTCACGTGCCGGAGGTCCGTGATGCCTGGGTCCGTCACTTCGGTCGCTGAAGTCACCCACGTCTCACGACATGGGGTTCTGGCTGCTGCTCGGCAGCGACGAGCTGCATCTGCCGTTCTCCGGGTTCCCGTGGTTCCGTGCAGCGACCATCGAGCAGATCACGACGGTGGAGTGGCCTGTACCGGAACACCTCTACTGGCCGATGCTCGACGTGGATCTGGCCGTCGCCTCGATCCGGTCGCCAGTGGACTTTCCGCTGGTGGCCAGGGGCACCTCCGGCTAAGTCGACCTCACGGACTGCGTCGCGATACCAGCACAACTGCGGAACAGAGCGTCACTCAAACTCGAAGCTCCAGTGCGGGTCAGCCTGTAATGATCCGACGCTGACGATGCCGCCTTGGCTGGTTTCCGTCAGACCAGCGGAGACGAGATCAGCATCGTACGGATGATCGTGGCTTTCGGGGCTGTCGCGCTGCAGTTGAGCGTCGTGCCAACCTGCTGCAGGTCTGTCATCATCTCGGTCGAGGTGTCGAGGCATTCGGAAGACCGAGCCCGCAGAAACACAGACAGGCAGGGCTGCCGTCGTTCAGCAGCCCTGCCCGCTACACACTGGCGGTCACACCAACCTGAGCGTGCCGTCCGAGTGGTGTATCAGCCGACGCTGCGGCGACGACGGCGTGCAACGCCCGCCAGGCCGAGCAGGCCTGACGCCATCAGCACGTACGTGCTCGGCTCCGGAACGACCGAGGTTGCTGCAATCTCGAAGCGAAGGTCGTTGTAATCGAAATCGGAGATCGGTGAAATGGCGCCTGAGCGATCCTCGAAGTTGAACGACGTCGTGTACGTTCCGCCGCCAAGAGCCGCAGTACCCGACCCTGTACCGAGGGAGACGTGCAAACGATTGTCCGGATTGCGCGACGCCAGACCGCTGTAGAAGGTGAAGTTGGATTCGCCCGACACAGCGCCCTGCGTCGCGTTCAGCAGGCGGAAGAACACGAACTGATCAGCACCGACGTTTCCAATCACCGTCTGTGTGCCGGCAGGCGTCGCACCTGCGCCATTGTTCACGAAGAGTGCAGTGAATGCACCGGACGGGTTGAACGTGGTTCCGATCTGGTACGACAGCAGGCTGCGATCCGC
>DASQZA010000202.1:0-5675 GCA_035638935.1 Gemmatimonas sp.
GCCTTGGCCGCCTCGCCGTTGGCGCGACTCGCGCTCGCAACTGCCGCGGATTGTTGACGTAGCGCGTTCGCGGTCGCGGAATCCGACACCGTGCGAGCAGAATCGGCTCCGCGAAGCGCGTCGTCGGCGACGGACCGGCGCTGCTCGGCGAGCGCCCCTGCAGCCACTGCCTCTCCGCGACGCGACTCTGCCAGTCGCTCGGCCGCCGTCGCACGCAAGGCGAGCGCCGTGCTGATCACGGTTCCGACCACGAGCACCGCGGCGCCGAACCCAATTCCGGTCACGAGTGGCCGGTTGCGTCTCGCAAATTTGCGCAGCTGGTACATCGCGCTGGCGCGTCGCGCGGCAATAGGTTCGTCGCTCAGGAACCGCCGCACGTCGCTTGCGAGCGCCTCGGCGGAGCCATAGCGACGCTGCCGTTCCTTCTCGAGTGCCTTGCCCACGATCACTTCGACGTCGCCACGCAGGTCGCGATCGATGGAGCTGAGTGGCGTTGGGTCGTCCACGACGATGACGCGAACAGCCTCGTAGATCAGGCGCTTGCTGAGGTCGTAGGGCAGGCGACCGGACATCAGCTCGTACAGGATCACGCCTAGCGAATACACGTCGGTGCGCGCATCGATCTGCACTGGGTCTGCATTGACCTGTTCGGGGCTCATGTACTGCAGCGTGCCCACGACCTCCCCCACCGACGTCTGACGTGTGGCCTGCACGTCGGCGTCCGTAAGCAGTGCAACACCGAAATCGAGAATCTTGGGCTGCCCCTCCGGGGTGACCAGAATGTTCGCCGGCTTGAGATCCCGGTGAATCACCCCTTGCTGGTGCGCGTAGTGGACAGCATCGCACACCTTCGCAAAGAGTGCGAGGCGTGCCGTCGCGTCGAGCCCTTGGGTGGTGGCATAACTCGTGAGTGGCTTGCCGTTCACGAGCTCCATGGCGAAGAAGGGGCGCGTGCCACCCGCTTCGCCAAAAGTGCCCGCTTCGTAGATCTGTGCGATGCCGGGATGTTGCAGCCGCCCGAGCACCTCGGCTTCTCGCGCGAACCGCTGCACCAGCGCCGGGACGACGAAGTCCGGCCGGATGACCTTGAGTGCGACTTTGCGGTGCGGCTGATCCTGTTCGGCCTCGTAGACGGTGCCCATGCCGCCTTCGCCGAGCATCCGGATGAGGCGGTAGCGGCCGATGGACGCCGGCATGTGCTGCCCAGGCCCACTGGGCGAGATGAGTGGTGCGTCGGGCTCATTCATCTGCATTCTCCCGCGTGACGTGCGGCGTCCCTGCGCGCCTTCCTGCCATCATGATCCGAATCGGGATCGGCAGAGCGTAGGAGAACGTACCGTCCCAGGGACCAGCTGTCCAATCCTGCTCAGCGGTGTCGCGCCGTACACATTTCAGGTGCGCCGCGCCACGATCAGCCCGTCAGGCGCACCGGAATGCGGGCATTGGCCGATGCTCCGGTCCCACAGAGGCTCGGTTCCGACGATGAAACTCGAACGCCTGCTACGCGGCAAACATCTCGACGTCTGGGAAGCATTTGCGACCGAGATCGGCGGAAGGTGGAATTCGCCGGGTGCTGGAGACACGCCACGCATCGAGGTCGCACACCCCCGAAGCCCCGTGCTCATCGAGGGGCACGTGATGATGGTCATGGTCGGGAAGGTGCTCGTACCCGTGGTCTCCACGAAATATTCTGCGCAGGTGCGTGCCACCGCCGCGCAGCGTTTCTCAGTCTCGCGCGCGTCGTTCGCCACGGCGGTCGCCGCGTGGTTCGGCGCGCTCGACATCCATGTCGATGACGACGTGTTCGACGAAGCGTTCGTGCTCAAGGGCGAGACACCTGACATCGTACGGGCGCTCTTTGCGAACGATTCGCTGCGTGAACGCTACCTGCGTGACTTCGAGGGGCAGCTGCATCGTCGTGACGACAGCTCGTTTCTGGGCGATCCCACGCCGGATGCCGATCCATTCGAGCTTTCGGTGCCGGGCTACGTCGACACACCGGAGCGCATGCGTGCGCTCTGGGCGTTGTTCGTGGAAACGCTCGAGCGACTTCCCGATGGTGGCGAACGTTGATGCGTGGCGCCCGCGTTGCCACGCTGCCGTTCGAGTTGACATCCAACCATCAGGTCATTGGTGCCGGAACGTTCACCAGGACAGAGGAACGGCGCCACGGAGTGCTTCGTCTCGAACGCGATACGCTCGTGGTGCAGTGGCGCGTGGAGCGCGAGGTTCGGCAGTACGGCCCGGAGACTCGCACTGACGTGGAGCGTGACGGCTTGCGCGACGTCGCCGTCCCGGTGCGTATGCTGGGTGACGTTCGAGTATCGACACGCGGACGACTGTGGTGGCGCCGCTGGGAACTGGTGGTGACGGCGCGTGATCTGGTGGCGTTCGACGGGCTCGTGGGCGCAGATGGATTCGTGTTCGATCATCCGGCCACGCTGGTGTTGCCAGTACAGACCTCCAACATCGAGCTGGCGCAAGAGTTTGCGTCGGAGGTGGCGCTTGCGGTCGCCGAATTGGCTATGGCCGACGCGGTCGCCGCGTCGGCGCTGCCGGTACCGGCTAGTGTGGCAGCTCTTCCTCTTTCACTTCACTCAGAACACCCGCAAGCAGGCTGAGCGAGCGCCTCGCGCGCGCCCGACGATCGCGGGCACGTCCCGCACAACGCTGCCGGCGATGAAGAGCACCGAAGCGACAGAAAAGCAGTATGCTTAGTAGGTGGCACCAGCTTTCGTGACTGGTTTCTCACCTTGCGAGGAACAGCGTGATAAAACCAGAAGAAGTGGCTCGCGCCGGGCGAAGCGTCTGGAGGTACGTCGCAGGCGCCAGTCTGCTCTCGGCGCTCGGCTTCCTCTCGTATCAGGTCCTGATGGTGCCTGTGCACGCCGTGAACGACGAGGCGGGTTGCGACGAGGCTTACGCGGACGCGCGGACCCGACACGACACACTGTCCGTGGATTTCATGTCGTTGCCGGATTCGAGTGCGCGCGGCGTGCGCCAGCGGTGCGGATTCCTGCGCCGAGTGCCATCGGTGCTGCCGGTGAGTAATCCTGCGACCGAGGAGCAGCGTTGACGCGTCCCATCGTGCATGCGCAGGCAGTGGACTTTCCGTACAACATGACGAGTACGGCGTTCGAGTTGGCCGGCTATCGCATCACGGCGAATCTTGGCGTCGTTCGGGGCGTCGTGGTGCGGTCGCGATCGGTGTTCGGTACTGTCGGCGCCAGCTTCCAAACTCTGGTGGGGGGAAACATCTCACTCTTCACCGAGCTGGCGGAGCGCACGAGGCAGCAGGCGTTCGACACGATGCTGGTGCAGGCCGAGATGGCGGATGCGCACGCCGTGATCGGAATCCGCTTCGACGCGACCGAGGTCATGAGCGGCGTGACGGAAGTAATCTGCTATGGAACGGCAGTGCAGGTGAAGAAGCTGGAGGATTGAGCCGCCCGCGGCCGGTCATGTGCGCGTGGTGTGTCGACTACCGCCGCCGTGCCACCAGCCGCTCCGAGAGCGTACGCAACCCCGCACGCACGGAATCGTCGTACGCCTGCGGGTGAGCGCGCGACTCGCGCAAGCCATTGTAGAAGGCGCCGTGTGTGATCCCACTGTCGACGACGAGCCGCACGAGCGCGGTCGCGCCTTCGTCGACGGTGGAGCGCGGCTGCACTCCGGCTGCGTGCACGAGATGCGTGTCCATCAGAGTTGCGGGATGCAGCGCGACGACGGTCACGCGCTTGCCGTCCAGCTCCCGCGCGAGATCGAACGTGAACATCACCTGCGCCAGCTTGCTCTGCGAGTATGCACGCTGACCGCTGTAGCCGTGCTCCCCCATGACGTCGTCGAGCGTGACGGGCGACTGCGTTTGCGACGCCACATTGATGATTCGTGAGGGGGCGCTCGCCATCATGCGCGGCAGCAGCAGGCGGGTGAGCAGGTAGCCGGAGAGATAGTTCACCGCGAAAGTCATTTCGTACCCGTCTGCGCTCGTCTGCCGCGGCCCCTCACGCAGCCACACACCGGCGTTGTTCACCAGCACGCTGATTCGCGGGTAATGACGCAGGATCGTATCGGCGAACGCGCGCACATTGGCGAGCGAGCCAAGATCGGCGGGGTAGAACGCAGCCGACCCCTTGCCGCTACGGGTGATCTCGTCGACGACTGCGGCACCCCGCTCGACGTTGCGCCCATGCACGATCACGTGCGCACCGGTTGCAGCGAGACGGCGTGCGACCTCGCGTCCGAGGCCATCCGTCGACCCGGTGATGAGGATGACCGGTGCTTTCGGATCGCGGGGTGCCGGCTGGGCATCAACCCCAGAGACGAACGAGGCGATGAGCAGCGTGAGTGGAACAAGCATGGACTTTCGCACCCTGTACTCTCGCGCGACAAAGGGTGAAGCGCGGGCGAACCGCAGGCTGTGTCGGCCGGTCAGGCCAAACCGTCGTGTGACGAGCATGACGAAATCGTTACAAGCGACCAATAACTTGGTTTGTCGCCGTAGCTCGGTGCAACTGGAATTGCGCTGAAACTGTACTCCCCGACCTCATTCAACCGTGCACCTGATCAGCATGCTGGCGAGTAGATGGGTTTCCTTTGCGGCAGTGTGCGCCGCTGCATTGTTGTTCCCATGGCGTCAGCTGGATGCGGCGCAGGAGTCGACCATTCCGCCATTCGCGTGGGTACAGTGGATGTCCTTGATCTCCAACACGATCAAGGTGGTCGAAGGCGCCGCGTTCATGTTCGGTGCATATCAGGTCCTGCTCAGCCGGCGCGAACGCAAGGCAGCCGACATCGAGGCGGCCGCGCGTGCCATCATCGACTCGAACTACCAGGCTTGGCAGGTGATCAACAGCGCCCAGGGGAAGGGGGGCAGCGGCGGCCGCATCGAGGCGCTGCAGTCGCTGCGGCGGAACGGCGTTTCGCTTGCCGGCATCACGCTCGATGGCGCCTGGCTCGAAGGGGTCGATCTCTCCGGTGCGACGCTCGTGCGCGCGAGCCTGCGTGGGAGCAATCTCGAGCGGGCGAATCTGGCTGGCGCAAACCTGGAAGGCGCTGACCTGCGGGACGCAAACCTCGTGGCCGCGAACCTCGTGGGCGCGACACTTAAGGACTGCAATATCGAAGGCGCTCGCCTCTCTGCTGCCACGCTCGACGATGCAGAGCTGTACGGTGTCGTCGGCTGGGAATCGGTGCGTTCGCTGAGTCACGCCAGCATCGAAGGCCTGCGGCGCCCGCCACAGGGGTTCGTGTCATTCGCTCGTGAGCAGGGGGCCGTCGACCGCGTGACGATGGGTGTACCGGAAGGCGAGCTCGAAGGCTATTCACGGGAGTTTCGGGCGGTGTAGCCCCAGAAGTGGTGGACGAGTTCCGGCGGCTCGTTCGAACCGTTGTTACTACGCGCTGATTGCGCTCAACGGACAATGACGACGCCAAAATCCGGTTGGTCCCAGCAGGTACCAGAGCAATAGCGGAACTCTCCCCGGGACAGGAATTTCATGGTGGTCGATCCACTCGTAACGTCCAGCGAGTCGACGAAGTCATAATCCTTGCTTAGCAAATAAAACAGGCTCTTCGGGGAAATGTGTGGGTAAAATCAGCCGGTTTTGAGGGGTGGATCGCGGCGGTGTGAGAGGAGAAACGGGTGGTTGCGGCGCGGCGATACGAGCTTGAAG
>DASQZA010000203.1:0-6859 GCA_035638935.1 Gemmatimonas sp.
AGCCGCTGACGAGAGTAGCCGACGCGCACTGCCAATCGCTGCCTACTGCTCCCACGCCACCTGTGGTGACGGGTAGTAGTTGATGCCAAGCAGGCGCCAGCGTCGTGCGTGCGCCGCGATGCGCGTGCGGAATCCTTCCCATTCCCGTGCCGACTGTGCGCTCCACCCGACCTCGGCGAGCGCCGGCAGACGCGGCATCGTGAGGTACTGCGCCGCGGTGATGTTGGGAATCGTCTCCGACCAGAGCGGTCCCTCGACACCGAGCACCGACGTCTCCGACAGGCCCGGCGCGTAGGTCACGGGGTCCCAATCGTATGCCGTCCGCAGTTCGATGTAGCCGGCCCATCGGAGCCCGAGCTCGGAACGCGCCGTGTACTTCATGTCGAGATACGTGCGCGGGCCGGGTGACATGATGAGCTTTGCGCCCTGCCGCAGTGCGAGCAGTGCCGTGTCGCTCCGCCAAAACTGCGCGATGGACGTGGGCTTGAGCTTCGCCTTTCCGATCTCCTCCCAACCCACCATCGTCTTGCCGTGCT
Organism: Gemmatimonas sp.; assembly: GCA_035638935.1. Classification (GTDB taxonomy): domain Bacteria; phylum Gemmatimonadota; class Gemmatimonadetes; order Gemmatimonadales; family Gemmatimonadaceae; genus Gemmatimonas. The sequence continues at coordinate 537 of DASQZA010000203.1, forward strand.
TCGTCACGATGTCCTGCACGCGATTGATGAAGCGTGCATACTGCGCGTTCGACAGCACCTCGACCTCATCGCCACCCACGTGGATGTACTGTCCCGGCGTCATCGCCGCGAGTTCGCGGATCACGTCATCGACGAACTTGTACGTTCCGGCTTTCTCGGCGCAGAGCGTGCTCCACCCGACACGAATCCCCGTGTACACACCGGCGGGTTGGGTGCCACCGTAGATGCCGGGCGTCGGCCTGCTGCAACCGAGCTTCGGGTAGGCGGCAATCGCTGCATTCGTATGCCCGGGCATGTCGATCTCGGGAACGACCGTGATGTGCCGCGCGGCGGCGTAGCGTACGATGCTCCCGTAGTCTGCCTTCGTGTAGAAGCCGCCGTTGCCGCCGCCGACCTGCGTGCTGCCGCCCACCGTGGTGAGCTTCGGCCACGAGTTGATCTGGATGCGCCATCCCTGATCGTCCGCCAGGTGCAGGTGCAGCGTGTTGAGTTTGTAGAGCGCGAGGATGTCGATGAACTGCTTCACTTCATCGACGGTGAAGAAGTGGCGCGCCACGTCGAGCATTGCACCACGCCATGCGAAGCGCGGGCTGTCGACGATGCGTCCCGGCGGGATGATCCAGCTGGCGCCGTTCGCGCGCAGTGCGCTTTGCTCGGATTCGATGCCGGCAGGCAGGAGCTGGCGAATCGTCTGGACGCCGTAAAAGAGACCTGAGGCAGTAGACGCGTCGAGGCGCATCGAATCCGACGAGATGTGGAGGATGTAGCCCTCGGCACCTGAGTCTCCCACGCTATCGCCTTCACCAACGTGCAGCACGATGGCACCGGCGGGAGCAGGACCTCGTGCACTCGAGACTCGCAAGCGGAATCCGGTCGACTTGCGGAAGTTCGCTGCCATGAGCTCCGCCACTCCGGTCGCCGCTACGCGCGCGCGTTCGTTCGCAGCGTTCACGACGATCACGGTGGTGGCAGCGAGTGTGAATGGCTCACCGGATGCGACGACCGTCGACGTCGGCAACGGTACGATGCGGTGGCCAGCGAGTGTCGCGGGCGATGGTGGGTTCGGGGCCGGCGATGGTAGGGCAGCTGACGGTGCCGTCGGTTGCGCTGCGGGAGCTATCGGCGACGCAGGAGCAGGCACGGCAACCGGTGCCGGTGCCGGTGCCGGTGCCGGTACCGGGGCGGGAGCAGATGGCACTGGCGATGCCGCTGGTGCTGCAGCGGGCCGCGACGCGCAGCCATGCGAAACTGCGAGCGTGGCGACGGCGAGGAAGATCAGCGAGCCGAGGCGGGTGGGATGGGGCATGATCAAATCTGAGCCTCGGTGATCATGCGCGACACTCTTGTTCACTCCGCTGAGCCGTATCGAATTCGGCCCTGGTGAGAGTGTGCAGCCGCACGCTTGCTCATGATCACGGTCCCACCCACTATACGAGCAATCCCCTCGACCGACCGGAGCAACACCAATGCCTACCTCGTTCCGCCGTCCCGCGCCCACCGCGCTCGCCATCGCATTCGTCGCAGCTGGCTTCGCGCCGCAAGCGGCGCTCGCCCAGTATCGCCAGCCGCCTTCTCCCATCGCGACTATCCTCGACAAACCCGGCACCCCGCAGGTGCAGGTGAGTCCGGACGGCACGCGCCTGCTGCTCCTGCAGCGCCCCACCATGCCGTCCATCGCGGAGGTCGCGGCGCCGGAGTATCGTATCGCCGGCATCCGTTTCGATCCCGCGAACAACGGGCCCTCGCGTCGCTTCGGTGCGACGGGGCTCTCGTTGCAACCCGTGAGCGGCGGCGCATCACGCACCATCGCCATGTCGCTCCCGCCGAAGTCGAGCATCGGCAATGTGTCGTGGTCGTCCAACGGGCAGCGCATCGCGTTCACCGTCAGCAGCCCCGACGCGATCACGCTCTGGCTCGCCGACGCAACGGCCGGCACCGCGAAGCAGCTCACGCCGCGTGCGCTCAACGCGGTCCTCAACACACCCTGCAGCTGGGCAAGTGCGTCGCAGCTCGTGTGCGCGTTCGTGCCGGAAGGCCGTGGCGCCGCGCCCGTCGCGCCGACGACACCCGATGGTCCGATCACCCAGGAAGCGCTCAGCGGCAGCACCGACCGAGCGGCCACGTACCAAGACCTCCTCAAGACGCCCTTCGACGAGAAGACGTTCGAGTACTACGGCACGAGCCAGCTCGCACTCGTGTCGACCGATGGCACGCTCCGCCCGCTCGGCAAAGCCGGAATGCACTCGTCCGCGCGCGTCTCGCCGGACGGACGCTTCGTGCTCGTGAACACGCTCAGCCGTCCGTTCTCGTACACAGTGCCCTGGAGCTACTTCCCGACGCGCACCGAAGTGTGGTCGCTCGACGGCACGCCGGTGAAGACGGTGACGGCGCGCCCGCTCGTGGAAAAAGTACCTTGGGGCGGCAACGGTGCGCTGACCGGCCCGCGCAACGTGACGTGGCGGAGTGACGCGGACGCCACGCTCGTGTGGACGGAAGCGCTCGACGGGGGAGACCAGAACGCGAAGGCGCCGAAGCGCGACAAGGTGGTCGCACTCGCCGCACCGTTCACGGCAGCGCCAACGACCGTACTGGAAACGGAGTACCGTGCCGGCGACATCCTGTGGGCCACTCCATCGATGGCGATCGCAACGGAGACCGACGGGAAGACACTTCGCACGCGCACATGGATCATCAATCCGGCCGGTGGAAGCGCGCCACGCCTGCTCTGGGACCGGAGCGCCGAAGATCGCTATGGCAATCCGGGCACGTTCCTCACGACACGCGATGCGCGCGGGCAGACCGTGCTCCGCACCACACCCGACGGACGCTCGGCGTTCCTCGTAAGCGAAGGCGCCAGCGCGGAAGGCGATCGCCCGTTCGTGGACAAGTTCGACCTCGCGTCGGCCAAGAGCACGCGACTCTTCCGCAGCCAGGCCCCGTACTACGAGAGCGTCGTCGACGTGCTCGATGCCGCGGGCAACGTCGTGCTGACACGCCGCGAGTCGAAGACGGACGCACCGAATTACTACGCGCGCGACCTCGTGCGCCGCATCGCGCCGCGCGCGCTCACGACGTTCGCCGATCCGGCACCACAGTTCGCCGGGATGACGAGCCAGCTGATCTCGTACACACGCAAGGATGGCGTGAAGCTGTCGGCCACGATTCATCTGCCGGCAGGATACGACAAGACCCGCGACGGCCCGTTGCCGTTCCTGCTCTGGGCGTATCCGCTCGAGTTCCGCTCGCAGGATGCCGCGTCGCAGGTCGTCGGGTCACCGAACCGCTTCGTGCGCCCGAATGGTGATTCGCACCTGTTCCTGCTCACGCAGGGCTACGGCGTCATGGACAATCCGACCATGCCTATCGTCGGCATGGACGGCAAGGAACCGAACGACACGTATGTCGAGCAGCTCACCGCGAGCGCGCAGGCCGCCGTCGACACGATCGTCGCGATGGGTGTGGCCGACCGCGAGCGCATCGGCGTCGGCGGCCACTCGTATGGCGCGTTCATGACCGCGAACCTGCTCGCGCACACGCGGCTCTTCAAGGCTGGTGTCGCGCGCAGCGGCGCCTACAACCGCACGCTTACGCCGTTCGGCTTCCAGGGCGAAGAGCGCTCATACTGGGAAGCGCCCGAGCTGTACGAGCGCATGTCGCCGTTCACGTACGCGAATCGCATCAAGGATCCGATCCTGCTGATTCACGGCATGGCCGACAACAACACTGGCACCTACCCGATCCAGAGCGAGCGCATGTACCAGGCGCTCAAGGGACATGGCGCGACGGTGCGCTACGTGCAGTTGCCGGCCGAGTCACATGGATACTCCGCGCGCGAGAGCGTCGGGCACTCGCTGTCGGAGATGGTGACGTGGCTCGATCAGTACGTGAAGACGAAGAAGAAGGCGGCGATGTAGTCCTGGTACTGGCCCGTCTTACTGGCGCATCGCGGCGAGTACCGCGAGTTCGGTGAGCTGGGCCGCGTGCCGCGCGTCGTGGTGCGCGCTCAGCTCCACCCAGGCCCGCAGGGTGAGCGGGCCGAAGTACGGGTGTGCATATACGGACTGATCGAGCACATCGACTGGTGCTGTACGGTATGCCTCGACGAGTGCGGCCCTTGCCTCCACGAGCAGTCCCATCGCCTCTTCCGCGGAGAGCTTACCCGTGGGGCGCACGCGCTCCGGGGCTTCGAACCGGAGCCTGCGATCGCGCAACTTGGCGACGATGGTCGCCGGCAGCGGTGCGCTGAGAATCGACGCGGCTTCCGCCGCCTTCGCGGCCGCTGCAGCCTCGGCCGCGCGCAACTCACCGGCGCGCGCGGCCGCGAACAATTTTGCGACGCCTCGATCGACCCGCGCCACATGCTCGACCACTTCGATCACCGACCATCCGTCGGCAACGAGGCGCTGCGCCTGCAGCGCGAGCGGGATACGCTCGATCTCGAGCACCAGTCGTGCGCGCTCATCATCGAGCAGTACGAGAAGCGCGTCGGCACGCGCGTCGGCGGCTTTCTGCTGCTGCGCAGGGCTAGTGGCTCCCGCGATCGACTGGTCGGAATTCGGCTCTGTTGTCATGCCCGAATTTACGGTGAGAGGAAAGCGTTGAGCTAGTATTGGTTGGCAGGCTCGTGCACATCGTCCCCAATGCAGAAGGCCCACACCGGGTGGTGTGGGCCTTCAGTGTGCTTACGCGTACAGCGATACCAAGCTCTACAACGCCCTCACTTCTCCATCACTTCTCCATCACTTCGATGCTGCCGCCAGGTCGCGAATCGCTGCCGCCATGGTGCGGGTCTTTGCCGCGTCCTTCGCGCCCGCTGCGTCGCGTGACACCTGCGCCGCGAGCCGTGTGAGCGATGCACGCCGCGCCGCGCCCGTCTGCGCTTCCGCCGTGGTCAACGCCGCGTCGATCGCGGTCGTGCGCGCCGCAGGAAGTCCGTTGTCGCGCACGAGCTGGTCGAGATACGAACGCACGACCGGGAATGCCGCCGGCCACCTGATGCGCGGCTGGCTCTGCGGGTTGAACTGCTCGAACTGCACCAGCTTCGCCGCCGCGATTTCATTCGCCGACAGGTCAGCCGACGGCGTGAGCTCGAGGATGTCCAGACCACGCGCCATCTCCGACGAGTAGATCGCGCCGTTGTAGTAGTACGCGCCCCACGAGCCACCGATCGTTGCGCGTGCCGGCGGTGCCTGCGTCGCGCCAGACGGGCCGGCATCGATGAGGGGCGGCGCATCGACCGGGCCACGATCGAAGAAGCCGATCTCCTTCGGTTTGTCGGGATCGGTGAAGTCGATGATGTTGACACCACCCTGATACCAGCCCTGCACCATCACGTCGCGGCCCGGCACCGGAATCAGCGAGCCATTGTGCGACACGCAGTTCTCCTGCGCCGTCTGCGCGCTCGGCAGCTTGAAGTACGCACGCTGCTTCATCTTGCCATTCTTGCCAATGGTCAGCGTCGTGTTGCCGCCCATCTCCATCATGCTGCCCTTCTGACACATCGGCTGCGTTCCGCCGCCCCACTCGTCCGTGAACACTACTTTCAACCCGTCGTTGCTGAATACGGCCGTGTGCCAGAGCGAGAAGTTCGTGTCCGCCGCTGCATCGAGACGCACCGGCTTCTCGGGGTTGCGGATGTCGACGAGGATGCCGTAGCTGCCGCAGGCACCGGCGAGCAGCCCGACTTCCGGGTACGCGGTGACGTCGTGGCAGTTACGCGGGCCGGCGGGTGCGACGGCTGGTTCCGCGGCGGCGGCTGCCCCTGCTGCAGCGCGTGCGCTGTCGGTACCCGCAGCACCGCCGCGTCCAGCAGCACCACCGCGTCCACCCCGTCCGGCGGCGGCAGCACCGCGACGCGGTGCCGGCAGCATGCCCGTGAACACGCGTGCGCCCGTCACGACTTCCGCCTTCATCGGATCGTTGAGCGGCACCTTGATCACATCGAGCCGGTACATCGAGTTCGTCGTGTCCGCCGGATCAGTGCCGTTCTTGCACCCCGCCAACTCGGTTTCCGGGCGTGCGCCCTGGCTGCCCGAGACGTACAGGTAGATGACGTTCTTGTCCTTCGGGTGCGGCACGATCGTGTGCGTGTGCGAGCCTTTGCAGGTCTGCACATTTTTCACGAACTTCGGCGCCTTCGGGTTCGACACGTCGAAGATGCGCACGCCGGCCATGTGATCCTTCGGGTCCGTCACGCCGCCCTTGCCGCAGTCGTTGCGGTTGCCGCCACCCTCGGCCGACAGGAACAGCAGGTTGCCGTAGATCGACGGGTCGCCCTGCGACGTGATGCACGAGACGACCGACATCTTCTCGGGCTTCGACGG
>DASQZA010000204.1:0-3255 GCA_035638935.1 Gemmatimonas sp.
CGCTTGACTGGGATCTCGATCAGCCCTTCAGTGCGCGTCGAGCCCCATGATGCATCACGCGGCTGCAGTTCCGTGATCACGCTCAACTGTTCACGCGAGCGCGGGTTGTACCCGACGTCGACGCGGATCGGTCCCACGGGACTGAGGTAGCGAATGCCGACACCGGGAGTGAACACCGTCGCACGTCCAACGAAGTCCGCTCCGACCGACCCGGCATCGACGAAGACGGCACCGGTCAGCGGTCCCCAGAAGCGATACCGCGCCTCCACCGATGCTTCGAGCAGCGTCTCTGCGCCGAGCGGCTTGGGGAGGAAATCGGTGTCCTCGAAATTCGAGGTGGGCCGCGGTTGCGGGCCCGCATTCGTCAGTTCCGTCGGGCACTGCGGCAATGGAATCGACGGATCGCATGGCAGGCGCCCATCTCGCAGCCCGGGATCGGCCAGCAGCGAGTCGAACCCCGCCTGCGTCGGCTGGAACACGCTGCGTGGGATCACCAGCACGCGTGGCCCGAGCTGGTTCTCGCCGTACCCGCGCACCGAGCGTGCACCGCCGGCATAGAACCGCTTGCGCGGCAGGATGATCGGGCGGTCGCCAAGTCCGCGCGCGTTGCCCGAGCCACCGAAGCCCTTCACGATGCCGCCACGCGCATGCATCGCGACCGTCAGCTTCTCGGTGGAGTGGAAATACTTCGCACCCTCGATCTCGAAGCGCGCGTAGCCGAGCTGCGACCCGGTCCATGAGTCGGCGAACTCCAGCTCCGAGCGGAACGAGTACCCGCGCGTGGGACCGATCGGGTCGTCACGACGGTCGGTGGTGGTGGAGAGCGCGATCGGTGCCAGCCGCTGCGTCTTCGTCAGCACGCCGAGCGACGCCTGGTCGCAGACACCGAAGTTGACGCAGAAGTACGTGTCGGCTGCACTCGTGTTGGTGAACTCGAGGCGGTACTGCAGCGTCACGGGAAGGTACGGCACCACGTTGCGCGTGAAGCTCGCCGCTCCGCCGCCGCCCTGCTCGACGAACACGCCCGGCGACGAGCGTCGGAAACCGAACAGGCTGAGGCCCGACTGGTTGCGATAGTCGCTCAGCCAGCGTCGTCGCAGGTCGGCGTTGACCTGGAACGTCGGCTGCAGGTACTTCGGCGCGTCGTCGCTGACCTGGTCCCGCAGCACGTTATTGAACGGCCCCTTACCCACCAGCTGCGGTCCGAGCAGGTTCCCGATCGTCGCCTGCAGCGAGAGGCGGCTGGCGTTGTTGCGGAAGTTCGCGTTCAGGTAGCGCGCGTCGAACTGGAAGAAGTCCACCGTGCTCACGCCACCGGTGACGCGGAACGAGCGCGGCGGGAGCTCCTCGACCGCAGCGATGAGCTTCTTCAGCGAGTCGGCACTGCCCGGTTCCACGCGCACGAATGCGCGACGGAAGAAGCCGGCCGCATACAGCGCCCGCTGGCTCTCGGCCAGGCGCGTGCGCGAGTATTCGTCACCCGGGTCCACCCCCATCGTGTTGGCGACGAGTCGTGGGTCGTAGCGTTCGGTGCCTTCCACGCGCACGACCTCGACCTTCGTCTTGTACAGGTTCTGCACCTCGAGCTTCACGGCGGCGCGCGGGCTGTTCGTGTCGGCCACGGCAACGGGGTTGAGCAGCACGTCGCCATATCCGCGCGCATCGAGCCGTGCCGCGACCTTGAGCGCGATGGTGTCGAGCCGGATGAGGTCGAGCGGATCACCGGGCTTGAGCGTCACGAGGCGACGGCGATCGTTGCCGCTCAGCAGCGTGTCGAGCACACCGATGTCCATCGTGCCGACAACCGTCGCCGGTCCTTCGTTGACCTTGATGGTGACTTCCACCTCGTCGTTCTTGCCGGGGCGGATGGTCGGCACCACCTGCACCGAGCGCCAGCCACGCTTCCAGTACAGCACGCGCAGCCGCAGCATGTCGCGATCGAGCTCGTCGCGATCGAGTCGTTCGCGCGCGCGCAGCCAGCCGAACGGCAGGATGCGGCAGTAGCTCGGGAATCCCTTGCAGTGCGACGGCACCGTCTGCATCGCGGCCAGAAGCTCGTCGTCGCCGACGTTCGCGTTGCCATCGATCTCGAGCGACCGGATCACCGGATGGTTCACCACCGGCGGCGATGCCTTGTCCTGCGCGATGGCTGATGTGGCAGTGACGGCGCCAAGCAGCACAACGCCCGCCGCGACGACTGCGCGGCGGGCGTTGCACACGAGCACGTGCGGCAGCGTCAAAGACCAGCCAGCAGCGCGTCGTTGTTGGTCGTTGCCGAGATTCGTTTGATCAACCATTCCATTGCGCCCATGGGAGGCATCTGCTGAAGACCACGGCGCAGCATGTAGATCGACTGCACCTGTTCCGGCTTGTAAAGCTTTTCCTCACGTCGTGTTCCGCTCGCGGGGATGTCGATTGCCGGAAAGATGCGGCGCTCGGCCAGACCGCGATCGAGCTTGATCTCGCAGTTGCCGGTGCCCTTGAACTCCTCGAAGATCACGTCGTCCATGCGCGAACCGGTCTCCACCAGTGCGGTGGCGATGATGGTGAGACTGCCACCACCATCTTCCGGCGCCACGTTGCGTGCCGAACCGAAGAACGCCTTCGGCTTCGCCATCGCATTCGCGTCGAGGCCGCCTGACATCGTGCGGCCCGTGCCCCGGTTCGCGGTATTGAATGCACGTCCCATGCGCGTGATCGAATCGAGCACGATCACGACGTCCTTGCCCATCTCCACCAGTCGGTGGGCCCGCTCGGTGACGATCTCCGTCACGTCCACGTGGCGCTGCGCCGGCTGGTCGAAGCTCGACGCGATCACCTCACCCACTTCCCACGAGATCGCCTCGCTCACTTCCTCCGGCCGCTCGTCCACCAGCAGCAGCATCAGGATCGCGTCGGGATGGTTGAGGTGCACACCCTCCGTGATCGCCTGCAGCAGCGTCGTCTTGCCGGCGCGTGCCGGTGCCACGATCAGCGCGCGCTGGCCGTAGCCGATCGGTGCGATGAGGTCGAGTGCGCGACGCGTGATCTCGGGACCGACCTTTGCCGGACGCCCCGTCTCGAGCGTGAGGCGCTTGTTGGGATACGACGCGGTGAGGCTCTTGAAGTCCTTGCGTCGCGCGGTCGGATCAGGCGCGGCATCGTTGATCGTCGTGATCTCGCAGACCGTCGGGCGACGACGCTGGTCGTGTCCCCATGCCGCCGAGATCAGGTCGGCGCGACGCAGCTGGAACTGGCGCGCCATCCACCCGGGAA
>DASQZA010000205.1:0-2475 GCA_035638935.1 Gemmatimonas sp.
CGGGCATGGCGCAAGTGCTCGCAGACTTCGTCGCTGCTGCGCGCCGCGCCGCACGGCTCGGCATCGACGGCATCGAGTTGCACGGTGCGCACGGCTACCTGATGCATCAGTTCCTCTCGCCGCTCTCCAACCTGCGCGACGACTCGTATGGCGGTACGCTCGAGAACCGGATGCGATTTCCGCTGGAGATCTTCGACGCCGTACGTGCCGAGTTCCCGGCCGACCGGCCTGTCTGGATGCGGGTATCGGCGACCGACTGGACCCCCGGTGGCTGGGATCTCGACAGTACGGTCGAGTTCTCGAAGCTGCTCGCTTCGCGTGGGTGCGCCGCAATTCATGTGAGTAGTGGTGGCCTGTCCACGGCGCAGTGCATCACGCTTGCGCCTGGCTATCAGGTGCCCTTCGCGGCACGAGTGAAAGCCGGCTGCGGGCTGCCAACCATCGCCGTCGGGCTCATCACGGAGCCGGCGCAGGCCGAAGGGATCATTGCGAACGGTGACGCTGATGCCGTCGCCCTGGCACGTGCAATCTTATACGACCCCCGGTGGCCCTGGCACGCCGCCGCCGAGCTCGGCGCCAAGGTGCATGCACCGCGGCAGTACTGGCGGTGTGAACCACGCGCGTTCAAGGGATTGTTCGACGGCGCCGATGCCGCCGGGCTCCAGGCGTCGCCTCGAGCGTAGTCAGAGCACGCGTTCCATGCGCACCGAGTAGTCGGTGAAGCCCATGGATCGCCAGAACCCGTGCCCGTTGGTGTTCGATGCGAGGACATCGAGGGTCACCCGGGCGGCGGGGGGGATGATGTCGCGGATCAATAGCTCCATCGCGCGTCGACCCGCACCGCCACCGCGGTGGTCGTCCATGACAAAGAAATGGCGAATGTACGCGGAATCTTCGTCGAGGCTCACGAGCGCGTAGGCGACGTCGCTATCTCCCTCGCGGAACAGCAGCGCACGGTAGTCGTCGTCGTCGATCCAGCCATGGATGCGCTGCTCGAGTCGTGCGCGTGACATGCCACCGCCGCCCCACTCGTCGTCGATCAACCGCTGGTTGATGGCGGCGAGCAGCGGTGCATCCGCATGTACGGCGTCCCTGTAGTGCATCTGGTCCCGCTCCAATGTCTGTATGAAGTCAGTATGAATTTTCGCTGAAAGAGCACGGCACGTGCCGTGCGCTGTCGGGACGCATGCTCGATCTCTCGTCTTCAAGGACCGAGCGTCGAACTGCCACAGGGTCTGCGGCCACGCGCGTTCCGCTTGCGAGTGCCATCAGCGCTGTGCTGTTTGGGCTCGGTATGCTGGTTCGCGGTGCCCTGAGTTCCCGGCCAACGTTGATCGACAGCACCGAACTGCTGGTGCTCGTACCGCCCACGGCTTTCGGGTTGCTGCTGAGCGGGACATCCCTGCTGCTCCTGCTCGTGTATCAACGGTCGCAGATGCAGCGGAACGATCACGTTTCTGAACGCTGGCCGCCGCGGGCAAGTTCACTCCCGTTCCTTCGTGCGCTCCCAAGACGTGCGCTTCCGGCGATTCTGATCGGAGCGCGCGCTACCGCATTGGCGTGTCTCACGCTCGGGATTGCGGTGCTCGTGGAACAGCTCGTGTACCGGTTCGGAGCAACCGGGCTCGCGGGCGTGCCCGTGGAACAGCTACACCTGTCCTGGTGGACGCAGCGTCCCGCGCCAAACTCTGCACTCGCACTCGCACTGATCGGCGGGGCGCTGCTCGCGGCGGGACGTGACCGTGGCGGGTCGCGAAAGCTGGCTGGCTATGGAGCGGCAGCGGCACTGGTGATTGCGCTCGCTGCCCTGGTCGGTCACTGGTACGGCGCGCGTCTGCTGTACGGGCTGAGTCACATCAGCGGCATGGCGATTTCGACGGCAGTCGCCGTAGCAGTGCTCGCGATCGGTGTGCTTTTCCTCGAGCCCAACCGTGGGATCGCGGACATCATCACGAGCAAGAGTTCAGGCGGTCGTCTGGTGCGCCGGCTCCTTCCCCCGGCACTCGTGATACCGCCTGTCCTGGGCTGGCTGTTGCTGCAAGCGAAAGGACGCGCGCTCGTGGACGACGCGTTCGGTCTTTCGCTGCTCACGGTGTCGCTGGTGGTCGCGTTCATGTGGCTGGTGGTGCGACAGGCGAGAGCATTGCACGACTTCGATTTCGAACGCGCGCGGCTGCACGACGCCGAGCGCGGCTTTCGGGCGGATGCGGACGTCGCGCGTCGTGCAGCCGAGGCAGCCAGGAGTGAGGCGGATACCGCGAGCCGGGCCAAGTCCGAGTTTCTGGCGACGATGTCGCACGAGATTCGCACCCCGATCAACGCCATCGTCGGCTACGGGCAGCTCATCGAGCTCGGCATCGCGGGTCCGGTTTCGTCGCTCCAGCGGGACTATCTGGCGCGCATTTCCGCCACGAGCGAACACCTGCGCGGACTCGTGGATGATGTCCTCGACCTGGCGCGAATCGACGCCGGTGG
>DASQZA010000206.1:0-1680 GCA_035638935.1 Gemmatimonas sp.
AGCAACAGGAGGCCAACGGCACCAAACAGGATGTAGAGCGAACGGCGCACCGCCGGGTCGACACGTGTCGCATCGAGCTCGCGCGCCACGGCGCTGTGCACACCGGACGTGACCATCTTGTCGGGATAGGTACGATCGACCAACCCGCCGAGTTGCCGCGCTTCGGCCATGGCCTGAGCTGGCGATACACCTGCGCGCAACCGCGCGAACGCCTCGAAGCTGTGACTCCACGCGTAGTCCACGACTGATGGATCGACCGCGAGAATCGGAACCCAGAGCTCCGCCTGCCCGGAAATTCCGCGAAACCCGCGTGGCATCACGCCGACGACCAGGAACTGATCGGCACCGATGCGCAGTGGAGTGCCGATGATGCTGCTGTCGGCGTTGAATCGTCGCGTGAACATCGTCTCCGATATCAGCACGCTCTTCGGACCACCGATGCGCGCATCCTCTTCCGGCACGAACGGGCGCCCGAACGACGGCTGCACGCCGAGCGCCGAGAGATAGCCGGGCCCGATCATCTCCGACTTCACTCGCTCGGCGCCGTCGGCGGTGCGCAACGTCACGTCGAGAGTCGACACGAGCCCGATCGCGCTGAACGACTTCGCGGCATCGCGGAACACGATGAACTTGGGCCACGACCACACGACGTCATCGTTCGCCGGGCGCTCCTGGAATGCCGGGCGCGTGAGACTCACCTTCATGAGGCGCTCTGGCTCGGCGAACGGGAGCGGTCGCAGCAGCAGCGCATCGAATGCACTGAAGATTGCGGTGTTGGCGCCGATGCCGATCGCGAGTGTTGCTGCCGCGATGAACGTGAACGCCGGAGCGCGGCGAAAGCCGCGCAGCGCGAACTTCACGTCCTGCTGAATGGTCTCGAAGGTGCTGAGGCCGGCCATGTGTCGCGTCTCTTCGTGGTGCGAGGTGAGATTGCCGTAGCGACGGCGCGCCGCCGACATCGAGTCACCGTGGTGCATCGCATCGAGCTCGAGATGAAACGCCTGCTCCCGCGCCAGCTCACGGTGGTACGACCGAGGTCGGAGCAGTACGCGCAATCGGTGCCGCAGGCCGTCCCAGGTGGACATCGTCGCTCCGCGCGCTATGCGCGGCCGAGGACGCGGCTCATGGCGAGCAGCACGCGGTCGAAGCCTTCGATCTCCTCACCGAGCTGCTTGATGCCGCTCGCGGTGATCGTGTAGTAGCGTGCCTGCCGGCCCGTCGGTGACTCGGCCCACCGCGACTTGACGAAGCCCTTGTTCTGCAGGCGTTCGAGTGCGGGGTAGAGTGAGCCCTGCTCCACCGAGAGGACGTCCTGCGACATCCCGGCGATGTGCTGGGCGATGCCGTACCCGTGCATCGATTGCACGGTGAGCGTCTGCAGCACCAGCATGTCGAGCGTGCCCTTGAGCAGCTCGCGGCGTTCGGAGACCGGCTTCGCCACGGGAGAAATGGCTGGGGACGGATAGGTAGAACCTCTACCTATCACGGGTAGAAGATCTACCTATCGCCCCGGCACGTCAAGCCTGCTCCAGGCTTGGGCCGCTACCGGTGCTAGTCCTGGAAGGGGTGTCCCGATTCCCGCGCGAAGCGGCGGAGGTCGTCGAACAGCGCATCGATGTCACCGAGCATCGCCACGGATTCGTCGACGTCCGCCTGCAGCGCGTTGCGCTCGGCGGCACC
>DASQZA010000207.1:0-12872 GCA_035638935.1 Gemmatimonas sp.
GACTGCTGCTTGCGGACTCGCTTACCTGACGCATCGAGCGTCCGGTGCTCAAGTACCGCGGTGACTGTCAGCCCGCGTGTCGAGCCCAGTGCAGCCGTCGCGAGCGATCCCGTGGCCTGATCCCACGCCTGTGTCACCACATCGCTACTGTTGTTCACCACACGTCCGCAGCTGTTGCGCGCCACGACGCGCATCTCCGTGAGCTGTACTCGGATCCCGTCGAGCACCAGCGGGACGGTCACTGTGCTGCCCGCATCGACAGTGACGATGGGAGACAGCACCGGCTGGAACCCGATGCGCAAGCCACGCACGCGATACGTGCCCGCCGACGCGGCGAGCAGCCGGTATTCACCACTCTCGCCCGTGAGCACCCGCGTGATCTCGCGCTCGGCGCGGTCGAGCAGCGTTACTACAACCCCCGCGAGTGGACGGTCGGCGCGGTCGACGACGGAGCCGCGCACGGACTGAGCGGCAACTGCCGCGGGGAACGCGGCCAGCAGCAATGAGCAGATCACGCGCGCGAGGGCGGTCATGATACCATCCATGCTCGTGCCAATCCGCCGGAAGCGCAACCTCGACTCGCTGACTGGGTCTCGTAGCCGTGTCTCGCCCGTGGTGTATGCGCGGTCTGACGCGTTCGCAACGCGCTCACCCGCCTGGCGCCATTCCGTCCTCGCGGACCCGCCGCCGGTACTCGCCTGGGGTGCCACCAACGTGCTCGCGGAAAGCGCGCTGAAAACTCGCCTTGGAGTTGAATCCGGACTCACGCGCGATGTCGAGCAGTTCGCGATCGTCGCCCTTCCGTAGCCGCTCCGCCACCGCTTCGGCGCGCAGGCGATTCACGAATCCGTTGAACGTCGTGTCGAGGCCGGTATTGAGCGCACGGGACAGGTACGTCGTGTTGGAGCCGAGCTTGCGCGCGAGCACCGGCAGCGTGAGTGTCGTGTCGCGCCACCATTCCCCAGCCCGCACCTCCGCCGCGTAGCGCTCGCCGAGCACCTGCCAGTCCATTTCCGCGCGTGTGGAGCCTTCGGAGAGGGCGATCGAGCGCTCGTCAGCACTACTGGTCTCATTATTCGCGTCACCGTCGGCGGCGCCCTGCCTGTCGTCGGCTCGAACGATCTCGCGAAGAAGCCCCGCGTCCTTCGCGCCCGTATCACCGGGGACCGGGTATACCGTCGCCGAGCCGCGCCAGGCGAGGAGACCAACCGCGTAGCAGAGGATCGCGAGCCAGAGGTACAGCGGGTACTCGTCGAAGTAATCGAGTGGCGCCACGAACCATTCCGCGAGCACGAACGCGGTCATCACGACTGCGGTGACACCAAGCAGGACGATGAGTGCGCGCAACCAGCCAAGGCGATACTCCTCCCGGCTGCTGAGGTTGTCGTCCAGATAACGCTGATATGCCTCGTATCGCCGAAAGGCGAGCAGTGTGTACCAGCCGAAGCCAGCGCTGCCACCGAACGCGATCACCGGCGTGATGAATGGCAGCAGCTCGTCGCTGATCGCTGTCTTCTGCGGAACCGAGGCGACGATAAATACCGCGCTCCAGAGCGCAGCATGAACCGCTGCGGG
Source organism: Gemmatimonas sp. (assembly GCA_035638935.1). Lineage (GTDB taxonomy): Bacteria > Gemmatimonadota > Gemmatimonadetes > Gemmatimonadales > Gemmatimonadaceae > Gemmatimonas. The sequence goes on from DASQZA010000207.1 coordinate 1,576, forward strand.
CAGCAAATGCCAGCGCCAACCCCGCGGCAGCACCCCCTCGGTCAGCACCACCACGTACAGCCAGAGCAGGGGACCGACGGCGAGCGGGTGGTCGAACGGAGCGAACGAGAGCCACGGGTAGGCGTCGTAAAAGCCGGCGTAGCCAAGGATGTATGGCACGAGTCGCAGTGCCACGACCGCGACCAGCCCCGCCAGCAACCGGTTCGCCAGTCGTTGACCGCGCGCCCGCAACAGCAGGATGGCCACGATGAAGCCGTTCAGGGCGCCGACGCCGAGGGTGTAGCTGTAGCTGTTGGGGACCAGGGGGCTCATCGTGCGACCATCATCGTCAGGCGCTGGAGCCGGAGCAAGTCGCCGAGAAGGCTCAAACTGCACAAATGGCGGGCATTACCGATTCTGCGTCTGGCGCGAGGGGGCCAAAGGGACAATTTCGGCCGATGACCTACAGACTACTCATGAGACACTTTGTACTGCGATTCGCCGCCGTGCTCGTGGCCGCTCCCGCCATATCGATGCTGGCCGTTACGTCGGCGGCCGCGCAGACGATCTCTCGAACAATCGCGACAACCCAACCCGGACCGCTCGCGGCCGATTCGGTCGAGACACTCCGCAATGCGCTGCTCCCATCACCTGCCAGTCGCGGCGACCTCGCGACCCTCGATCGCGCGTACCGCCTGTACCATCCCGGCCTCGCACGATACCAGACGTTGGCGGAGTGGGGGGCCCGGGTGGATTCGCTCGATCGATGGTTCGCTGTGCCACGCAGCCGAGGCGAGACGTACCTGGCGCTATCGGAACTGGTCGCAACCATCAAGGACTCGCACACATACCTGAACTTCTGGAACCAGCCGAAGGCAACGCGCGCCTGGCTGAGCGATGGCGCGGACAAGTTGCCCTTCACCTTCACGCTCGACGCTGGAGACCGGTGGGTCGTGACACGCTCCGCGGCATTCACGAACGGCGACGTGGGCGATGGTGATGGCGACGACGATGGCCGCGGACCGTTGCTCGTGATGACGGGCGATACGATCGTTGTCATCAACGGCACGCCGACTCCGGCGTTGACCCAGCGGATGATCGCGGCAACGCGGGCAGACGGCGGCAACGACGGGAAGCGGCGTGCGTTGATCGGATTCCGGCACGACCACGAACGCGAAACGAGCGATGTGCTGTTGCCGTTGCTCGCGCCACCCGTGCGCGGGCGCTATACGCTGACGGTGCGCCGAGGGCGGGATACCGTGATCGACGTGCGTGCCAGCAGCGCCGAGCAGCGCAACAGCGTCGCCCTTCCTGTTGCAGCACCGCGCCCGCCATTCACCGTCACGCAGCAAGGGGGCGTCACCGTGCTCACGGTCGATGGTTTTGCGCTGTCGTCCGCCGAAGGTGCAGCAGCGACCTGGAGCACGTTTCTGCGCGAGACGTTTCTCGGCCTGCAGCAGCGCGGCGCAACGTCGCTGGTGCTCGACCTGCGCCGTAACGAAGGTGGATCGGACGATGCCGCGGCACTGCTGCTGTCGTATCTGATCACGAAGCCCACCGTGGTGCCTGCACTCCGCCGCTACGTCATCTACGATACCGTGGAAACCGCGCTGCGCCCCGCGCTGCAGACGTGGGACAAGGCTTTCTACGACCGGCGAGGAAGCGTTCGCCGCGAGCCCGACGGCACGTTCACCTTGCTCGATCGGGGCGCCTGGCCGGATTCCATCCTGCCATCGCCACTCGCATTTCGCGGGCGTATCGCGATCCTCACCAGTCCCGTCAACAGCTCGGCGTCGCACCTCATGCTCCGCGTCCTGCCGCGACGTCCCAACATCACGCGCATCGGTACGGAGACCGGGGGCAGCTTGTTCGCGCACACCGGCGGCAACCTGTTTTTCCTTGCGCTCAGAGGCACGGGTCTCGAGGCTGACATCCCGCTCATCGCGTACCAGTGGGACGATCGCAACCCACGAACCGGGCTGCCGCCCGATGTGCCGACCGGAATCGACGACGCCATGACGCGCGCGCTCGAGCTGCTCGGTCCCGTCAGGGGCCAAGAATCAGGGAGCACGGAGAACGTCCCTCCTGACACCCAGGCGTTCCATCCCGCTAGGCGGCCGGACCCGCTATCATGACGGGATAATAATGCACGCCCAATGCGCTCCCTTCCCCACTCTAAGGACACGACCATGTCAGGCCCCGATACCTTCACGGCGGAACATCGTACCTGGCAGTGGGACCTCGTGCTGCAGTACGAGGACGGCTCGCTGCCGGCGAGCGCGTGGAACGAGGCGACGTTGGCCGTCGTAGCAGGCTGGTACGCGCAGAATCTTCCGGCCGAAGGGGCCAGAACCCGGTACGAGCAGCACTACCACCGCAACCGCCGACGACTTTCCAACAGACTCGGCAATGCGGCGGTTGCGACAGACGCCATCGTCGCGCTGGACGCCGTGTGGGAATCGTTGCTGACGCGTGTGCTCGACGCGAAGAAGTGAGCAATCCGCTCATGTAGCGGGTATGTTCAGATATCGCGTTGCTCACCTTCCCACCGAGGCACGCTCCCATGTCGCCACGCACTGCATTCGCTCTCATGGCCGCGCTCGCGGCGAGCACACTGGTTGCCTGTGGCCCGCGCGGAACGAATGACCCTGTCGCTGCCCGGCCTTCGGGCACGGGAAGCCGCAGCATCACGCGAGAGATGATTGCCAAGTGGAACGTGCTCGACGCGTACGAGGCGGTGCAGCGAAGCGGTGGATTCCGTCTGACGAGCAACGGCCAGGGCAACGTGACGGTTCGCCGGCAACGTGGTCAGTCGAGCATCACGAACAGCAATGCAGATAGGCCTGTGCTCGTGATCGATGGGGCCATTGCACAGGATTTCGAAATGCTTCGACGTATTCGCGTCGCTGAGATCGAGCGTATCGACCTCCTGTCCGGGGGCGATGCAGTGCAGCGCTTTGGCACGAGTTCGTCCGGAGCCGGTGCGATTGTCATCGTGACGCGTAGCGGCCAGTAGCATCCGTATTGCACCATGATTACAACGAACAAGGGCGAGTGCATAAGCACTCGCCCTTGTTCGTTGTAATCGGCGTCAGTTCGTTACGGGGTCAGGTTCGTGCACGTGGCTGCCCCATTGGATTGCGGCTGCAGCGGGTTGAAGGTTTCCGCCGTCGGCGTGCGGAACACCACGTCGGTGGAGTAGCCCGGCGCCCGGTTCAACTGCCAAGTCCCATTCGGGAAGACTTCGTTGGCCGTCATGTTGTACTGCCGCATCATGCGGCGCATGTCGCCATAGCGGTGTCCGAGACCGAACAGCCAAAACCCCTTCTCGCGGAAGATCAGGTCGCGACGCGCGTTCGCCGTGCCCGGATCTGCGAGCGCTGGCAACGCCGCGATCGTGCGGCCGTAACCCGGAGGCGCGGCACGCAGTGCGTTGAGAATCGTCAATGCGCCGGCGAAGTTGCCGGTCCGGTTGAGCGCCTCGGCCTCGAACAACCGCGCCTGCAGGCCACTGATCAGCGCAACGTTCGACGCGTCGGTCGGCCACACGAGCTGATATCGCATGTTCGGCACGGTGAGCGTGCCGTCATCGAACGGACGCACGGTCGTGAAACCGGCGGCCGTGCAAGCGGCCTCGCCGGCCACGCACGTCGGAACGCGCGGGTCGTTGGCCGTGCCGAAATTGAGACCGAGCGGGCCCTCGTTGTTCGACACGATGTAGCGACGCTGGTTATTGACGAGCGACCAGACGCCGGGCGAGCGTACCGTGAGCGCATGCTCCTGGTTCCAGACATACGTCGTCGGCACGGCAGCCACAGCGGCCGCCACGGCGGCAAAGTTGCCCTGGTTGAGGAGAATGCGCCCCTTCAACACGGCCAGCGCATTGCGCACGCGCGTGTCTTCGGCACCGGTCGCGGTACCAACCCGCGCCAGCCCCGAATCCACCTTGGCGAGCGCCAGGGTGAAGATCTGTTCGTTCGACGACGGCTCACCGTACTGCTCCTCGCCGTTGGCGATGTAGCTGATCGGCTGGCCATTGCAGAAATGCTCGGCCAGCAGGTTCAGCATGTACGCTTCGACGAAGAACATCTCGGCGTAGTTCCACGCCGGTGCCTGGGGCGCGAACGATGCGAGCGCGTCGCGCGTCTGGATGGCGCCGATGCGCGGCAGGTGCAAGCCGCGATACGCGGTCGTGATGTTGCCATTCTCCGGCGTCAGCGACCGTTGGTCGGTTTCCTGGCGTTGCGTGAAGGTGTCGCCCGTCGTGAACTCGTCGCCAAAGAGTCCGCCGTAGAGGAACATCGACTCGCCGCCGGTCGTGTTGGCGTTGAATCGACCCAGCGTGCCGAGGCGCAGCGCGTTGGCCGAGCTCGGGCTGTTGACGGATTCGACGCCGATGATGTCGGGATCCGTCGCGCGAACGAGGGTGTCGAAGCTGCAGGAAGCGAGAAGCGGGAGACACACGACTCCCGCGCAGCGCGACCAGAAGGAGGTCTGCTTGAGCATGATGGTTGGTTTAGAAGCCGAAGTTGAAACGAACCGTCCACGTCTGCATCGCGGGCGTGAGCAAGAACTCGTCCTGCACGTTGCCGACGCCGAGCGACGTCTCGGGATCGACGCCCGTGTAGTCGGACCACAGCTTGAGGTTACGGGCAGACAGCGTCACGGTCCCGCTCTTCGTGCCCCCCACCTTGGACACCCAGGCTGTCGGAATGCGCCAGGTCGCCGCGAGCTCGCGCAAGCGCCAGTAGTTGCCACTCTCGAAATACCCAAAGAACGTCTGCTGCGCGCCCGGCTTCTGTGCAGCCGCACAGCGGGCCTGAAGATCGAGCGGCGCCGACGGGTCCACGCGCTCGCGCGCGTTCGCGCCGGTGCAACGGAACCGTTCCGTCGTGTTGTCGACCAACCCGCCGAACTTGCCGTCGAGCAGTGCCGTGAATCGCAACTGACCATTCAACACATCCACGCCGTTCTGGATCGACAGTTCCGCGCGCGGCACGCTGTATCCCTTGTACCGGCGCGTCGTGTCGACCGTGACCTCGGCCAACTCGATCATGCCGTTGCTGTTGGCGTCCGCGTACGTGTACGGGAACAGCCAGATCGAGTTGATCGGGTAGCCCACCGCGTTGCGGAATGTGCCGGTGCCCGCAGGCTGGCCGCCGAGGTTGAGCACCTCATTGCTGTTGTACGAGCCGTTGAGAGTGACGTCCCACCCGAACTGCTTCGCCCGCACCGGCTGCGCGGTCACGAGGTACTCCCAGCCCCAGTTGCGGATGGAGCCGATGTTCACCGAACGAGCCGCGTTGCCCGTACCGAGGGACGGCGCGAGCGTCTGACTGATGATGGCGTCGCTGCTTTTCTTGTCGTAGTACGTGAGCGTCGTGGTGATGCGATCGCCGAAGAGGCCCATGTCGAAGCCACCCTCGATCTCGGTGACCGTTTCCGGGCGCAGGTTCACATTGCCAAGGGTCTGGTAGATCAGGCCGGTCGCGTTGGCCGACGACTGGCGAACCTGGTTCGTGGCAAAGAACTGCAGTGCGTCGGTCGTGCCAGGGCGAAGGCCGGACTGGCCCCATGAGCTGCGCAGGCGGAAGAGATTGACCTTGTCCTGCAGCGGGAACCAGTCCTCTTCCGACAGGCGATACGAGACGCCCAGGCGCGGATAGTATGCGGTGCCGAAATTCCGGCCGAATGCGCTGTTCTGGTCGCCGCGCACCGACGCGACGAGGTCGAGCCTTCCACCGATCTGTGCGTTCTGCTCCACGAAGATACCGGCCGTCTTGGTGACCGTCGTACCTTCACCGACAGTTTGGACCGAGCCCTGCCCAAGCGTACCACCACCCGGTGGCAACTGCGAGCTGTTGGCATTGTAGTTGTCGTCGAACCGATCGACGAACTGGAAACCGGCGGTCGTCCGCGAGTCGAGCCACGACAACGGGCGGAAGCTGGCGGTCGCCGAGAAGTCCGCCGTCCATTGGAACGCCCGGCTACGACTCGTGTTCTTGAAGCCCAGTCGCGTCTGGCCGTTTCTGATGCACTGATCAAGCAGACAAACGGCTTCGAACGCCTCTGTCGAGTAGTCGAGTCCGGCATTGCCGCGTGCCTGGAGCCACGACCGTGGCGACCACACCGGCGAGATGGAACCAATCCACCGCTGTACGTCGCTGACCGTGCGGCGCTGCAGAATGTCGCCCGGCGGGAAACCGAGATAGCCGTACAGCGAGTCGGCGCCAGCGAGCCGGTTGCGCGTTCCCGGGCCGCGGAATGCGGCGGCACCGAGGCCGTTGAGGTCATTGCCGTCCGCCTGCTGCTGCTGCTGGCTGGTGAGGAAATAGCTGCGAATGGGAATCTGCAGCTGGGGGCCGACGCGCAGGTCGAGGTTCGAGCGCAGGCTGACGCGCTGGTAGGCGTTGGGTTCCAACCAATGCTTCTCGAGTGGAATGCCCTGACGGGCGAACCGCTCCCTCTCGAACTGCGGCAGCGTGACAGTGCCGGTCGTCGTCTCACGCTCGATGGCGGCAAAATAGTTGACCGCCTCCGAACCACCTGAGACGCTGATGCCATACTGGTTGCGGTCGCCCTGCTTGAGCGGCGAGGCGCGATCATCCTCCCACAGGTTGAACGTGCGGATCGAGTCGACCACGCAGGTTCCCGCGGCAATCGTGTTGATCTGGCAATCCGCGGCACGGCCGTTGTTGGCCGCAACCGTCTGGTTGGCCAGCTTGCCGTGCGCGAGGTAGGCGTCCAGATACGTGTTGGCATCGCGCGTGATGCCCTGTTCGGTGTACACGTTCCACTTGGTCGCGCCCGCACGACCGCGCTTGGTCGTGATCACGATGACGCCAGTGGCAGCGTCCGTGCCGTAGGTGGCCGAAGCCGCCGGGCCACGGATGACGTCGATGGTCTCGATGTCTTCCGGGTTGATGTCGTTCAAGCGGCTCGTGCGTGGGCCGGACGTGAGGGCGTTGGAGTTGCTCTGGATTCGAATGCCATCGACGATGACGATTGGATCATTGCTGAGCGAGATCGACGACGTGCCACGGATGCGGATGCGGGACGCGGAATTCACGCCGGAGCCCGGGAGGAGCTGCACACCGGCCACCTTGCCGATAAGCAGATCGCCGACCCCGCTGATCTGCGAGGTCTCGATGGCCTTGACGGCGTCGACCTGGGAGACCTGGTTGGGCACGGATAGGCGGTCCTGATCGCCGGTTGCCGTGGTGACGATCGGCGTCAGGCTGATCGCGACCTTGCCCAGCTGGAGGTCGACGGTTGCCGTCTCGCCGACGTTGACCGTGATCTGGCGGCTGGCTTCCGCGTACCCGATGCGCAGTGCGCGCACCGTCACTGCGCCGGCAGGAACGCCACGCAGCGTGTACCGGCCGTCATCGTTCGTGAGCGCACCGACCGTCGTGCCAACGATCTGTACCTGCGTGTTGGCGATTGGCGCTCCGCCGACCGCTTCGACGACGCGGCCGGTGACAATGCCGGACCTGGCTTGCGCAAACAACGTTGCTGAAGGGAGCGCCAGCGCTACGCAGGCGATCGCCGCAGCACGCATCGCGCGCGGGACAAATGAGATCATGCTTGGACCTCCGACGGCCACAGGGCGGCTCGTCGAGTGTTTGGGGTGTGGTGCGCGGGACGGAAGGCTCCTGCGTCGTGGCGAAAGCTATCCATATGGGTTTAGAACAAGGAGTGCCGTCATTACGTCACTGGGACGAAACCGGTACGGAGCGACCTCTTGAGCGGCCTATCTATATGAAACGGCTGAGACCGCCGGTCCAACCACCAACCTTTCAGTCGCCGCGGGCGTCCAACCGGCAGCCCTCACTCCTCCCCTCTCGACCGTGACCGCGCTCCTCACTCGCGTCCAGCAGCAGCTCGGCGACAGCTACCAACTCGAACGGGAACTTCCGGGTGGCGGCATGTCGCGCGTGTTCGTCGCGCTCGACACGAGCCTCGGGCGGCGGGTCGTCGTGAAAGTGCTGCGGCCCGACCTCGCAGCCGGCGTGTCGGTGGAACGGTTCCGGCGCGAGATCCTGCTCGCGGCCTCGCTGCAGCACTCGCACATCGTGCCGGTGCTCGCCGCGGGCGAAGTGGGCGGGTTGCCGTATTTCCTGATGCCGTTCATCGACGGCGACTCGCTCCGCGCGCGTCTGCACTCCGGACCGCTGCCGGTCGCGGAGGCCGTGCGGATCCTGCGCGACGTGGCCCGCGCCCTGGCCGTGGCGCACGAACGTGGCATCGTGCACCGCGACATCAAGCCGGATAACGTGCTGCTCTCCGGCGGCTCGGCGATGGTGGCCGACTTCGGTGTCGCGAAGGCGATCGCATCGGCGCGCGGGCCGACCAACGGCGATCGCTCGGCCGAGGCTCTCACAACCGTCGGCATGTCGCTCGGCACACCTGCGTACATGGCGCCGGAACAGATAGCGGCCGATCCGGCGGTTGGTCAGCCAGCAGACCTCTATGCATTCGGGGTAATGGCGTACGAGATGCTCACGGGTGCACCGCCATTTGCGGACCGCTCGCCGCAGGCCGTGCTCGCAGCACATCTCACGGAACTCCCGCACTCATTGCAGGCACGACGCCCGGATCTGCCACCGGCGCTCGTCGCTCTCGTGATGCAGTGCCTCGAGAAGGAGCCGGCGGCGCGTCCGGCGAGTGCGTCAGCACTGGGTGCCGCGCTCGACGACCCGGCTACGTTCAGTGGTGCCTTCGAGTACATGTCGACGAACGAGCTGATTGGCGCGACCACTGCGACGCGCGCGAAGGCGAACGGGAATGCGAACGCGAATCCGCAACGCAACGCGAAGCGGCGCTGGGTCATCGTGGCCAGTGCAGCGACAGTGATGGTGGCATTGGTGGTCACGTGGTCGATGATTGGTCCGCGTGACGTAACGCCTGCAGCGTCCGGCATCGTATCCGTTGCGCCGAGAGCACTCGAGCCCTCGGTGGTCGTGTTGCCATTCGTCTATCTGGGCGACGACAGCACCAAATCCTTCATCGCTGGCGCGGCGACGGACGCGCTCACCGGCGCGCTGTCGGGCGTGCGCGGGCTGCGCGTCGGCTCGCGCGCGACAGCCATTGCGCTTCAACAGCGCATCGCGGTCGGCGACACCAGCGACATGCCCGCACTGACGGTCGTCGAGGGTGTCGTGGAGCAGGAGGGCCCTCGTTTGCGCCTGTCGGTCCGTCTCGTGACCACACGGGATGGGTTCACGGTCGCCGCCGAGATGATCGAGGGTGAAGTCGGCGGACTCTTCGCAATCGAGGATGCGATAGCCGACGTCATGCGGACGCGATTGCGCGACCATTTCGGGCTGCCTGCCGATTCGGCGACCCCTCCGAAGGCAGCGGGGTAGATTTCAGTGCACACGCCGGACGTGCACGCGGCGCGCCTGTGCTTCCACGGTTCTTCGCCCCCTGCATGCTGGCCTCCATGTCGTCCCGATTCCCGAACCATTGTGCGTCGCTCCCGTTTCGTGGCCGGCACCCCCGCGGCCGCGGTTTCCGCCGCGGTTTTCGTCGCGTAGTTTCTGGCACACTAGCCACGTTGGCCACACTGAGCGTGGCTGCATGCGGCGAGAAGCCGACGGCGACGGCGGCGACGACGAAGCAGCAGTCCTCGGCGCAGCACGAGCAGGTGATGTTCGGTACCGTGGGCGTGCTCACCAGCAACGGAACCGCGCGCGGCACCATCAAGGCCGACTCGGCGCTGGTGCACGGCGGCGGCGAGCGGCTCGAATTGCGCAACGTCACAGCAACGCTCGTCGACTCGGCCGGCGCTGATTCCAGCACGATCACCGCGCGCACGGGCACGTATCTGGTGGCTCGATCGAAGTTGACGCTGCGCGGTGCGGTGCGTGTGCTGGCTCCAGGCGGACGCCGGCTGCAGGCCGAATCGCTGAGCTACGACCTCGCCGTGAACGCGATCAACAGCGCCGGTGCGTACACGCTGACCGGTTCCTCGGTGCAGCGCATCAATGGCGTGCTGGTGATCGATCCGATGCTTCGCCGAAGCGTCAAGCCGAAGAGCGACACGCCGGCCGTGAAGCCGGCCGCGAACAAGCGAGCGAGTTCGCAAGCGATTTCGCAATCGAGCGCGCAAGCCGGTAGCAAGGTGACTTCGAAGATGATTCCGCCAGCCGATACGCAAGCGATCAGGAAGTAGGCAACAGGGACGTCGTGAACCAGCGATGACACACCAGCCCGACTTGTTTGGCGGCGCACCAGGCCCGACGCCCATCGTGCTGCCCGATGGATTCCGGTACGAACCCGAGCTCATCACCGCCGGCGCGGAAGCAGACCTTGTCGAGGCGATCGGTGCGCTGCCGTTTCGCGAGTTCGAGTTCCACGGCTACACGGGCAAGCGACGCGTGGTGTCGTTCGGCTGGCGCTACGATTTCAGCGCGCGTACCCTCGAGCGCGCGGATGACATGCCACTGTTCCTCCGCGATCTGCGTGAGCCGGCCGCGGCCTTCGCGGGGATGAGGCCGGAGCAGTTGCAACACGTGCTGGTGACGGAGTACTCCCCGGGAGCGGGCATCGGCTGGCACAAGGACAAGGCCGTGTTCGGCGATGTCGTCGGCATCTCGCTCGTCGCGCCGTGCACCTTCCGATTGCGTCGCGGGGCGGGAGCCGGGTGGGAGCGCGTGAATCTCACGGCTGACCGACGGTCGGCATACCTGCTACGCGGCGTGTCGCGCACCGACTGGGAGCACAGCATTCCTCCCGTCGATGCACTTCGCTACTCCGTCACGTATCGCAACTTGCGCGACGCGTAGCACGGGGCCGCGACGCGCACGTGGCCTTCACACGTTGCGCATCGCCGTCACCGGGTTCACCGATGCTGCGCGCCACGCCGGCAGCACACTCGCCACCGCGGCAACGAACAGCAGCACGACGGACACACCCAGCAGCACGACCGGGTCCACCGGCTGCACGCCGTAGAGCAGCCGACTCAACCCGACAGCAGCGGCCACGGCGAGCACGAGCCCGATCATCAACCCGGTGCGTACGGGGCGCATGCTGTCGAGCACGACGAGCCCCACGAGGCGAGAGGGTATGGCCCCCAGTGCCGCACGGATGCCGATCTCGCGCGTTCGCCGCGCCACCGCGAACGATGTCACCCCGTAGATGCCCGATGCCGCAAGCAGCAGCGCAACGGCGCCAAGTGCGGCAAGCAGCATGGCACCGGCGCGAATCGGCAGCAGCGTGATCGACATGTCTTCCGACATGGTCGTGATGGGTGGTGGCGGAAGCGTCGGGACTGCTACTTCGAGCATGTTCCACACCGCTTCGCGCGTCGTGGC
>DASQZA010000208.1:0-3842 GCA_035638935.1 Gemmatimonas sp.
GTACCGAGCGACTCCAGACGCTCGGCCAGCGCGAGCGCATCCATGTTGCGGGTGCCTTCGGCGAGCGCGCGCGTCGTGAGTTGCGCGAGGCCATCGATGGGATCGCGCGTGGCGCCTGCCTCAACCACGGCCAACACCGTCACGACCGGGTATGCCGTCATCGGAGCAACGACGATCCGCAATCCGTTGGCGAGGATGCGCGTCTCGAAGTGCGGGAAACGGTACGGGCGCGGCGTGCCGGCCGGTGGTCGGGGCGGGGCACCACCGACGGTCACAGCTTCGGCGAGTAGCGCGGGCGCGGCGGCGGCCATGGCTGAGTCACTCATGCGGCGGCGCCGGAAACCTATCGGCGTGCGTCGCGTGGTCGTGGGCGGCATCGGGTACATCGTCCCCTGCGGTGTTCTCCTGTGGCAGGTAACAGAGCACCGCACGGTTGTCGGGACCAAGTCGTTCGCGGGCGAGTGCGGACACCTGCGCGGCCGTCGTACGCTGGTAGCGCTCCACCTGTTCGTTGGCGAGCGACGCATCGCCGAAATACGTCGCGAACCGGGAGAGCTGGTCCGCGCGTTCGGCGGCCGACTGCAGGCTCGTCACGAACCCTGTCTCGATCAGCGCGAGTGCGCGCGCCACCTCGGCTTCCGTCACTCCATCGGCGTGCATACGGTCCAGCTCCGCCATCACTGCTCCCTCCAGACGTTCCGGAGAAACGCCGGGATGGGCCATCGCGTCGACGACCAGCAAGTCGCTTCCCTTGGCGAGATCGTAGGTGAACGCCGACGCCTGCGAAGCGATCCGCTGACCCCGCACCAGGGAACGTTCCAGCCGGCTCCCGGTACGCAGACCAAGCACGGCCGCGGCCAGGCTCGCGGCATAGTAACCGTCGTCACCAAACACCGGTGTCCGACATGCGACGAACACTCGCGGCAGCGCGACGGCATCATGGACCGTCTCGCGAAGCGTGCGGCCGAACACGGGCGGCACCGACATGTCGCGCAGTGGCGGGCGTCCCGATCCCGCCGGAATCGGTCCGTAGTACTCCGCAATCAAGGCCATTGCTTCGGCGCGCTCGAAGTCCCCGGCGACGGTGAGCACGGCGTTGTCCGGGGTGTAGTACGTGGAGAAGAACTCGGCGACGTCGTCCAGTGCCGCCGCGGAGAGGTGCTCCATCGAACCGATCAGGGAGTGGTGAAACGGATGCTCCTCCGGAAAGCAGAGTGCGGGCAGGCGTTCCCACCACGTGCCATACGGCTGGTTGTCGACGGACCATCGCCGCTCGTTCTTCACGACGTCGCGCTGGGTGTCGAGCTTGACCTGTGTGAGGGCAGGGACCATGCGTGCCATGCGGTCGGCTTCGAGCCAGAGCGCAATCGCAAGCTGGTTGGACGGCAGCGTTTCGTAGTAATTCGTGCGATCGAGCCAGGTGCTGCCGTTGAGCGTCCCGCCGGCACGCTGCACCAGTTCGAAGTGCTCGTTGGCCTCGACGTTGGACGAGCCCTGAAAGAGCATGTGTTCGAACAGATGTGCGAAGCCGGTACGATCGAGCCGTTCGTTGGCCGAGCCGACGTGATACCACAGGTTGACCGCGACGATCGGCGCTGTGTGATCCTGGGAAAGCACCACATGCAGGCCGTTCGGAAGGCGGTAGCTCTCGACGGGAATGCGCATAGGTCAATATTGGGGTGGGGGCCATGAAACTCGTAACCCCGGTCCTCATGTCGCAGGCGTTCTGGTTGAGGTATCCTTTTCGTCGTCGGCATCGTTCATCATCAGGACAGCACCGCCGACTCCCGCCGCACCACTTCGACCAACTGCACCCAATGTCATTCGTGTCGCGCACTGCCGGATTCACCATGCGCGTTGCCAGCCCGGTTGCGCTCGTTGCACTGGTCGCCCTGGCTGCATGTGGCGAGGACGTGTCGATACCGTCCGCATTCGCCGCGACGGGCGCATTGACGCGCAGGGCCGCGGTCGCTGCCACCGTCGGCGCGGAGCCCATCGTTCGGGTGACGGATGCCAAGGGACGCGCGATCAGGGGAGTGCTGGTACGCTGGCGCGTGACCTCGGGCGGTGGCCGCATCGTGAACGATTCGATTCGCACGAGCTCGACCGGCGACGCGCCGTCAGGAGGCTGGACGCTTGGCACCGTGGCCGGTGTGCAGACGCTCGAAGCCGATGCCGACGGGTTGCCCGCGGTGATCTTCACCGCGCAGGCAGACCCCGGCCCGCCGGCGCGACTCATCGGTCAGAACTGGACCGAACAGCGCGCGGAAGTGAACACCGATCTCACGACGATGCCCTCCGTGCGCGTGGAGGATTTTTTCGGGAATCCCGTGCCTGATGTGGCCGTCACGTTCGACGTGCTGCTGGGTGGTGGATCGGCGACCGATCGCGAGCGGAAGACGGATGCTGGGGGAGTGGCGAGGGTCGGTGGCTGGAAGCTGGGGACGACCAGCGGAGAGCAGATCTTGCGCGCCGCATCGCCGCAGCTGCTCGACGTGTCGTTTCGCGCCGTTGCAGATCCAGGCCCTGTCTCGAAGTTCATCGTCGCCGCCCCCTCGACACAGGAAGGCGCGCCGCGGGCCCCGACACCCGCGTCCCCGGCTGTCCGCACGACGGACGTGTACGGCAATGCCGTTGGTGGCGTGCTGGTGTCGTTCATTCCGGGGGCTGGGTCGGGAACCGTGTCTGCATCGACGACGGCGAGCGATCCGGTCAGCGGGCTGGCCAGTGTGACCTGGACGCTGAGCAGCGCGCCGCAGCAGACGCTCACGGTGATGAGCGCTGCGGCTGGTGCGTCCACGGCGACGTTCACCGCGACGACGATCGACTCCGACTTCGACATCGATGTTCGCTTCGTCGGCACAGGCGGTACGGCGCGGCAGCGTGACGCGTTTGCCAAGGCCGTCGTTCGTTGGCGTCGCGTGCTCACGGAGCGCCTGCACCAGACACGCCTGAATGCGCCGGCAGGCGAGTGCGCATCGTGGATCCCGAGACTCGACGAATCCGCGCGTGACGTCGTCATCTTCGCGCGCCTTGCCATGATCGACGGCCCGGGTCGCATTCTCGGGCAGGCGGGTCCGTGCTACATCAACGAGTCCACCAACCTGACGGCGGTCGGGTTGATGGAGTTCGATCTCGACGATCTTCCGAGCCTCATCAACAACGGCACGCTCGATCCAGTCGTTCTGCACGAGATCGGCCACGTGCTCGGTATCGGCACGCTCTGGAGTTTCCGCCGTACGCTGCTCGCCGGTCGCGGTACCGACGATCCGACATTCAACGGTGCGAGTGCGCGAGCCCAGTTTCTCGCCAGCGGCGGCCTCGCCTATGCCGGCATGCCCATCCCGGTGGAGAACACTGGCGGTCAGGGTACGCGTGACTCGCACTGGCGACGCACGGTGTTTGGTCGCGAGCTGATGCAGGGGTTTTCGTCACCCGGCGCCGTGCCACCGATGAGCGCGACCACTGTCGCATCGCTGCTCGACCTCGGCTACCCGAGCGTGCGGCTGTCCGCAGCGGATCCGTTCTCGTTTTTCGCCGCCGCGTTTTTCGAATCGCCTGCAGCGCCTGTCGTGGACCTGGCAGGCGACGTCGCGAACATTCCGCTCATCGGTATCGACCGCAACGGCAACCGGCGTGTGCTGCGGCCGAGATTGCCATGACCACGCGAATGCATGCGTGCGTTTGCAGGCATTCGCCTTCACGCATTCGCGTGACGCGCTAACGCTCAGGCGTTTACGCTGAGGCAGTTGCGTTGATGTAGCCTGCGACATGTACGCATGCACTAACGCGCGTTGCTGCAGATGCGTTCGTCATCATGTGATGTGCAACACGTGGTGCAT
>DASQZA010000209.1:0-7207 GCA_035638935.1 Gemmatimonas sp.
GCATATGGCAACCCTGCCTGAAGTATGAATGCGGGGCTGACGTCGACGATGAGTGCCGCCTCATCTCCATGGCCTCGCGCAATCTCGGTGCGAAGTTCGGCTCGTGCGCTCCCGCCGGTCACGCCACACAGCACATGCGGCGTGACCGGCGGAACATCAGCCGTTTTCGCAATACCACGGAGCTCGGCGACGGCATGGTCGATGGTCGACAGCGAGCCGGCGAACGCCTGCTGTACGATGTCCATCGCAAGCGCGGCAGCTCGCAGGCCAGTCGCTTCGTGCACATGCTCGAAGATGACTGTGTACTCGCCTTCGGCGTCGCCGCCACGCGAGCGTCCGTAGCCGACGTCATGCCCGACGAGCGTCTGCAGTTCGAGCGCGACGTGCTCGATGATGTGTGGAGCGTAGGTGCCACGGTTAAGGCGCGTGATGAACCCGCCGCGCTCCCCGATGCTGCACCGATGCTCCTCGAGGCCCGGTAGCGCCGCGACGAGGCGATCGGTGAAGCCCTCGCGCATTTCTGAACTGATGTCGTCGAACGCGCCGACGACGAGGTCGAGCCGCGTGATTGGCCGTCGGGACCAGTAGTTCGCACCACGGGTCGCGCTGAGCGCCCGCAGCCGGATTTCCGACAGCGGATCCGCAGAAGCTTCCGCGCGTTCCGGTACCGCTGTATCAGGAGCGGGCACCGCGATCCCTGAGCAGCTTGAGCACTCCCTGTACGTCGTTGACGAGGATGATGGCGAGATCGCCGTCGTCGAGCATGTCGACGATGTGGTTCACGGCATCGAACTCGTCGAGTTCGACCGCAATCGCGCTATCCGGTAACCCGCCCGCGTTCAGGCCTTCGCGGATGAGGCCAGCGATCTGCCCCTTCGGGCGCCCGCGGCCGTTCTCGTCCTCCTTGATCACGACATGATCGAGCACCGCGACGAGCCGACCGAGCGTGCGCAGGTCGTCGTCGCGGCGGTCACCGGGCCCAGTCACCACGGCCACGCGCCGCCGTGCATCGAGCCCCCGCACGAACTCCACGAGCCCCTCGATCGCCGCCGCATTGTGTGCATAGTCGACGAGCACCCGGCCCTTGCCCACGCGCATCAGGTTGAGGCGCCCCGGCGTCAGCGTCGGCGAGGGGAAGAAACTGAGTAGCCCCGTGCGAATGTCGTCGTAGCGCACACCGCGGACGAACGCGGCGAGCATCGCGGCGAGCACATTGTGAGCCTGGAACCGCGCCGCGCCGCCGACCATCAGCGGAACGTCGCGCACGCTGGCGATGGGTATGCGCAACCGCCCGCGATAGATGACGAACGTCTCGTTTTCGACCCGCGCCGCGATTCCGCCCTTCTCCAGATGTGCCTCGATTGCCGGGTTCGTACCCGGCGCACGCGTCGAGAAGAGCACGATATCCGCACCCGTGCGATCGCGCATCGCGAGCACGAGCGGATCGTCGGCGTTCAGGATGGCATGGCCATCGCGCTTCGTGACGGCGGGGATCACCCCCTTCACGTCAGCGAGCTGCTCGACGGTGTGGATACCGCGAAGGCCGAGATGATCCGCGGTGACGTTCATGACGACGCCGACGTCGCACTCGTCGAAGCCCAGGCCCGCGCGCAGGATTCCGCCGCGTGCGGTCTCGAGTACCGCGACGTCCACCGTCGGATTGGAGAGGATGACGTTCGCGGAGAACGGGCCGGTCATGTCGCCTTCGATCACCAGACGATTGCCGAGGTAGATGCCGTCGGTGGTGGTGAATGCGACGTTGCCACCGGTGTGCCGGAAGAGGTGCGCAATGAGGCGCGTAGTCGTCGTCTTTCCGTTCGTGCCGGTGACGGCGATCAGGGGAATCGTGGCGCTTTGCCCCGGCTTGTACAGCATGTCGATGATCGCCGCACCCACGTTGCGCGCGGTTCCTTCGGTGGGATGCGTGTGCATCCGCACGCCGGGCCCCGCATTCACTTCGATGATCACGGCGCCGTTCTCGCGAAACGGCACGCCGATGTCGGGCGTGAGTACGTCGATGCCCGCGATGTCGAGCCCGATGATGCCGGCGGCCATCTCGCAGGCTGTCACGTTGTCGGGGTGCATGTCGTCGGTACGGTCGATCGATGTGCCACCGGTGCTGAGATTCGCGGTCGCACGCAGGAAGACCATCTCGCCAGCGGCCGGCACGGATTCGACGGTACGATCGCTGTGCGCGAGGAATTGCTCCGTCTGCTCATCGAGTGGCAGCAGCGTGAGCACTTTCGTGTGCCCGCGTCCGCGGCGCGGATCCTTGTTCTCGCGCTGCACCAGTTCGCGGATCGTCGACGTCCCATCGCCTACCACGTGCGCAGGCACACGCTCGGCGCACGCGACGACCTTGCCGTCCACGACCAGCACACGATGATCGCGACCGTCCACGAACCGCTCGACGATCACGCTGCCGGGAACGCGTGTCGACTCCTCCCATGCTCCGCGGATGTCCTCCGGCGTATCGAGACGCCCCGAGATGCCGCGCCCGTGATTGAGGTTGAGCGGCTTGAGGATCACCGGATAGCCGACGCCTTCCGCCGCCGCGATGGCAGCGTCGACGGAGCGAACGAGCTTGCCGGAGGGCACGGGTAGACCGACACTCTCCAGGGTACGCTTCGTGTCCTCCTTGTCCTGTGCGATCTCGGCTGCGATCGAGCTGGTGTTGCCGGTGACAGTGGCCTGAATGCGCCGCAGGTTTCGGCCGAGGCCGAGCTGCACGAGCGAGCGTGAGTTCAGGCGGCGCACGGGAATGCCGCGACGCCGCGCCTCCTTCACGATGGCCCACGTGGACGGTCCGAGACGGACATCTTCCCGCAGCCGGCAGAGCGCCTGCACCATATCGCCGGCGTCGAGCGATTCACCAGAGATGGCATGACGGATGACGCGGGCGCCCTCGTGCATGCTGGCGATGCCCACGTCTTCCTCCTCGTAGGCGACGATCACCCACCACACGCCCGGGTCGCCGCTCTGGACGACGCGCCCGAAATGCACGTCGCTGCCGGCGAGGGTCTGCAGTTCGAGGGCGACGTGCTCGAGGATGTGGGGGACATACGTGCCTTGATGCAGCCGTTCGACGAATCCGCCGGGCCGCCCGAGTGAGCAGCGATGCTCCTGCAGCGTCGGCATTGCGGCCAGCAGCCGCTCCGTGAACTCGGGCATTTCCGCCGACGAGACGGTCTCCAGCGAGCCGAGCGTGAGGTCGGCCGTGATGACCGGCGCGAGGCGCCAGTAGTTGGGCCCCCGCATGGCACGTACGCGCGTGAGCTTGAGTTCCGAGGGGTCGATGTCGACGAGCGCTGCTGACGCGGATGCGTGGGTCATTGTATCGCCTGCGGGAGTGGGGCGCGCGAGGTTCGCGGGTAGACGCCGGAGGCGAGGGGCAAGAGGTGTACCGTATGGATCAGCACAGATCAACGCGGAGCCTCTCGCGCTCAGACCATAAACGGCAGCCGGTGCGCCAGCGAAACGTACGCGGTTGCCAAACCGATGACTGCGGCGGCAAGCTAGAGTGCGCAGGGCAGCAGGACCTTCCATGGGTCCGCCGCCCCGCTCCCTGCCACACCCCTCCCCGAGAATTGTCGATGCCTCGTGTCTCACCCGCCCTGGCGGCGTGCGCTCTTGCTTGCGCACTGGTTTCTGCCACTCCCGGCGGAGCGCTTCTGGCGCAGAAGCTGCCGAAACCGACCACCTCGCAGGTCTTCCCCAAAGACCCGATGGCGTCGGTGCCGAAGCTGGCCACGGTGAGCGGGACGCGCGTGAGCGAATTGGCCGAGGTGGTCGAACGCTTCTCCGCGGACCAGGGAGTACTGAACCGGCGGTACGACGCCAGCGATTCGCCGGCCCAACGCGCCCGCATGCGTGCCTTCTATG
This sequence comes from Gemmatimonas sp., assembly GCA_035638935.1. Lineage (GTDB taxonomy): Bacteria > Gemmatimonadota > Gemmatimonadetes > Gemmatimonadales > Gemmatimonadaceae > Gemmatimonas. The sequence continues at coordinate 3,883 of DASQZA010000209.1, forward strand.
GCGCATGGCGCGACCGGCTGGCCGAATACGACTTCAATCGGCTGTCGCAGGAAGGCAAGGTCGACTTCGTCCTGTTGAACGATCAGGTGCAGTATGCGCTGGAACTCGCGGTACGGAGTGACAAGCAGCGGGCGGAGACCGCGGCGCTGCTGCCGTTCCGCGACAAGCTGCTGGCGTTGCACGACGGTCGTCGCGATCTCGTGACCATCGAACCGGCGACGATCGCGCGTACACTGTCGACGACGACGCGCGAGATCGACAGCCTGCGCGCGCGCATCGAGGCGCAGCGCGGGCGTGACAGCAGCACCGGCCTCGCGCGCACCATCGCCAATCGTGCGGCGGAGAATGTCGACGCGCTCAAGAGCACGCTCGGGAGCTGGAATCGATTCTACGCGGGCTTCGACCCGATGTTCACCTGGTGGGTCGCGAACCCGTACCAGAAGCTCGACGAATCACTCACGCGCTATGCGGCGACGATCCGCACGCGACTGGTCGGTCTGCCGGCAACGGGTGGTGGCGCGGCAGTCGCCGCGGGCGCCGCGGCGGGTGGACGTGGTGGTGTTGGTGCCGGTGCCGGTGCCGGTGCAGCGAACGCGAACACGAACACCGGCGCCAACAGTGGTCCGATCATCGGTGACCCGGTGGGTGCCGACGGTCTCGCGGCCGACCTCAAGCACTCGATGATTCCGTACACGCCGGAAGAGCTCATCGCGATCGCGGAGCGCGAGTATGCCTTTTCGTTGAGCGAAGCGAAAAAGGCCGCGCGCGAAATGGGGTTTGGCGACGACTGGAAGGCGGCGATGGAGAAAGTGAAGGACACGTTCGTCGAACCCGGCAAGCAGCCCGACCTCATTCGCGATCTCGCGCGGCAGGCCGAAGAGTTTTTCGATCAGCACGACTGGGTGACGATCCCCGCGCTCGCGCGCGAGGACTGGCGCATGGAGATGATGTCCCCCGACCGGCAGCGCGTGAATCCGTTCTTCCTCGGCGGCGACATGATCCAGGTGTCGTACCCGACGGCTGACATGACGGACGACGAGAAGCTCATGAGCCTGCGCGGCAACAATCCGCACTTCTCGAAAGCCGTCGTGTTTCACGAGCTGAACCCGGGCCATCATCTGCAGGGCTTCATGCAGGCGCGCTACAACTCGCACCGGCGGTCATTCTCCACACCGTTCTGGAACGAGGGCCAGGCGCTCTACTGGGAAATGTTTCTGTGGGACAACGATTTCCACGTCACGCCGGAAGACCGCATGGGTGCGCTGTTCTGGCGCATGCACCGCAGCGCGCGGATCATGTTCTCACTCAACTTCCACCTCGGGAAGATGTCGCCCGAGCAGGCGATCCAGTTCCTCGTCGATACGGTGAACTTCGAGCGAGCGAACGCCGAGGGTGAGGTACGTCGGTCGTTCAACGGCACGTACTCGCCGCTCTATCAGGCCGCATACATGCTGGGCGGCCTGCAGCTGCGCGCGCTTTACGCCGAAACGGTCGGTGCGAAGAAGATGTCGACGCGGGAGTTCCACGACGCCGTGCTGCAAGGTGGCCCGATGCCGATCGCGATGGTGCGCGCACGATTGCTCAAACTCCCGCTGACGCGCGAAGGGGCGGCAGCGTGGCGATTCGCCGACAAGCTGCCACCCCCTCGTCCGTTCCCTACACGCAAAAGCATGAACTGAGTTTCGCCCTACTTGGCGGACTTGCACCCTTCTTCGAGTACTTCGAACTTCTCGTGCAACTCGCCGAGGGCGGTCTTGAGCTCCGCGTCGGTGCTCTTCCGGTCGATCATCGCCACGGCCGCTGACGTCGCCGAGTGGAGATCAGCTGCGGACTTCTTGAGCGCCGGTGTGTCGCATCCCTTCGGTGGCGTGGACGCAGACAGCAGCTTCGCACTGGCAACCATGTCCGCTCCCTTTGCGCGGAACGGTGCCATGTCGCTCTTGTCCTTCGCCGGATGCCAGGTGGCCATCATCAGCATGTGGTAGGCGTCGAGCTCCTTCCAGCCGCTCGCGGCATGGTTGTCCGCCTTCGCGTGCATCTTCGAATGGTCGGCCCCATGGTCCATGGCGCCGTGATCCATCGCGGGCTTGGCGGGCGCCTTCACGGGAGCCTTCGGTGGTGCGGCCTGGGCGGCGAGGGAGCTCGAGACTGCGGCAGACAACAACAGGGCGGATGCGGCGATCGCCGCACGTGCACGAATGGTCATGATCGATCCGGTTCGGGTGGATACTGCTGAACAATCGATCTTCCCTACCCCGGAAGCAACTGCGAAGCACCAAGCGGTCACCTTCGCACCCGAGTGACCGGCTTTCCCAACGGCAGCCCGTCCCGCGTCGTAAACTGTATGTCCCGGCGTCCCCCGCCGGCCGCCGGCTATCCGCCTGGCACGCCCGCCCCTTCCAGCCCCACCTGTCCGCATGATTCGACCCTGTCGCGCGCTGCTCCGGCGCACTGCCCTGACCGTCTTCGCTGCCGGTGTGCTTCCAGGCGCCCTCGCGGCCCAAGGCAAGGTCACGACCCCGAAGGAGTTCTTCGGTCATGACATCGGCGCGGATTACATGCTGCCGAATTACACCAAGCTCCACGAATACTTCGTCAAGATCGCCCGCGAGAGCGATCGCGTCGCGCTCGACACGATCGGCATGACGGAGGAAGGCCGTCCGCAGATCATGGCGATCGTGACGAGCCCGGCCAATCACGGCAACCTCGCGAAGTACAAGGACATCTCGAAACGTCTCGCGATGGCCGAAGGACTCGACTCCGCCACGGCGCGTGCACTCGCCAAGGAAGGCAAGGTCGTCTTCTGGATCGACGGTGGCTTGCACGCGACCGAAGTACTCGGCGCACAGCAGCTCATCGAGACGCTGTTCCAGCTGGCCTCGGGTCAGGACGACGAAGTCAAGCGCATTCTCGACGACTGCATCATCCTGATGGCGCACGCCAATCCCGACGGCATGGAACTCGTGTCGGATTGGTACATGAAGGAGCCGGACCGTTTGCGCCGCACGACGGGCAACATCCCGCGCCTGTACGAGAAGTATGCGGGCCACGACAACAATCGTGACTCGTACATGAACGCGCTGAAGGAGACCGAAAACGTCTCGCGCGCGATGTTCATCGAGTGGCACCCGCAGATCATGTACAACCATCACCAGACTGGCCCGGCCGGCACGGTGATGGCCGCACCGCCGTATCGCGATCCTGCCAACTACTGGTTTCACCCGGCGATCATCACCGGGCTCGACCTCGTGGGTGCGGCGCTCAACCATCGCTTCGTGATGGAGAACAAGCCGGGCCTCACGTTCCGTGGCGGATCGAACTACTC
>DASQZA010000210.1:0-3688 GCA_035638935.1 Gemmatimonas sp.
CAGGTCGGCGATGCCAAGACCCGTGGCGAGAAAGCTTGGGTGCCGGTGACGTGTACCGACGGCACGCACACATGGACGATCACTTACATCATGCGCGACGATCAGGAGCGCGGCGACGACCGTTGGCGCATCGACGACATCCAGGATGTGCGCGGGATGCTGCTGTCGGAGACGTTGCGGGAGTGACGAGCGCACGACCGCTACTTGAACCGCATCCCGTTCGGCGCCACGGACCCCTTGCTGGGGACGAACGACGGCTTGGCCGGCACCTTCGGCGCAGGGTTGGATGTCGTCTTGCCACCGCGCCCACCGTCGCCGCGCGTGCGCTCGCCACGCAATGCCTGTGCACCATCGCCACCCGCCTGTGGCGCGGCCGCACCCGCGGCCTTCTGGCCCGCCTCGCTCTTCATGGTCAGCGCAATGCGCCCGCGCGCGAGATCGACGCCCTGCACCGTGACCTTCACCCGCTGTCCGACCTTTACCACGTCGTTCGGATCCTTCACGTAGCGGTCGGACAATTGGCTCACGTGCACGAGCCCATCCTGATGCACGCCGATGTCGACGAAACAGCCGAACGCCACGATGTTGGTGACCACGCCTTCGAGCACCATGCCAGTGAGAAGATCGGCCGGCTTCGTGATGTCATCACGAAACGCCGGCGGCTCGAACGCGGCACGCGGATCACGCCCGGGCTTCCTGAGCTCGGCCACGATGTCACGCAGCGTCGGCATTCCCACGTCCGCGCTGGTGTACTTCTCGAGCGTGATCGAGTCGACGAGCACGTCATTGCCGACGAGCTTTGCGACATCGACACCGAGATCCGCGGCCATGCGCTCGACGAGCGTGTAGCGTTCAGGATGCACGGCGCTCGCGTCGAGGGGGTGTGCACCACCACGCACGCGCAGGAAGCCAGCCGCCTGCTCGAATGCCTTTGCGCCGAGTCGCGGCACGTCGCGCAGATCGGCACGCGAGGTGAGGCGGCCGCGCTGGTCGCGCAACGTGACGATCGCACCCGCAAGCCCCGGCCCGATGCCCGCGACGTAACCGAGCAGTGCGGCCGATGCGGTGTTGACCTCGACACCAACACGGTTCACGCAGCTCTCCACGATATCGTCGAGCCGCTGCTTGAGCCGCGTCTGATGCACGTCGTGTTGGTACTGGCCGACGCCAATCGACTTCGGATCGATCTTCACCAGCTCGGCGAGCGGGTCCTGCAAGCGGCGCGCAATGCTCACCGCACCACGGATGCTCACGTCCAGATCCGGAAACTCTTCGCGCGCCATGTCCGATGCGGAGTACACCGACGCGCCAGCTTCATTCACCACCACAACCTGCGGGCGCGGCGAGTCGAGCTCGCGGAGCGCGGCCTTGACGAGTGTTTCCGTTTCCCGGCTCGCGGTACCGTTGCCGATCGCGATGAGATCGGGTGTGAACCGCGACACGAGCGCGCGAACTGCGCCCGCAAAGCGGTCCTCCTGGTGCAGGTACAGTGTGTCGGTGTGCACGAGCGCACCGGTCGCACTCACCACGGCGACCTTCACGCCGGTGCGAAAGCCGGGGTCGAGCCCCACGACGCGCTTCTCGCCCGCGGGCGCCGACAGCAGCAGCTGTTCGAGATTCCGACCAAAGATGGTGATGGCTTCGTCGTCGGCGCGCGTCTTGAGTTCGACCCGGAGCTCCACCTCGATCGCCGGCGACAACAGACGGCGATAGGCATCGGCGGCGACGAGCGTGAGCTGTGCGGTCGCACGGCGTTCGCCGATCACTTCGCGCGCGAGACGCGCGGTGATGTCCTCCACCGGCGCTTCGACGCGCCAGAGCAGCTCGCCCTCGGTCTCACCGCGGCGGATGGCCAGCATGCGATGGCTCGGGATGGTGCCGAGCGGTTCGCTGAAGTCGAAGTAGTCCTTGAATTTGGAGTCGTCGCTGGCCTTGTCGGAGAGTACGGTGCTCTTCACCAGCCCGCGCGCGCGCGTGACTTCGCGCACCCAACCGCGCGTCGTGGCATCTTCGGAGACGGCTTCCGACAGGATGTCGCGCGCGCCCTGCAACGCGGCGTCGGAGGTCAGCACTTCCGTATCGGGCGCCGCAAACGTCGCAGCGAGCGTCGCCAGCGACTCGTCGGTGTGCGTGCCATCCCACATGGCCTCGGCGAGCGGCCCGAGGCCACGTTCGCGCGCAATCATGGCACGGGTGCGGCGCTTGGGCTTGAATGGCAGGTACAGATCTTCCAACGCCTGCTTGGTATCGGCCGCGAGGATGGCGGCACGCAGCGCATCATCCAGCTTCCCCTGTTCCTCGATGCTATTGAGGATGGCCGCACGACGGTCTTCCATCTCGCGCAGGTACTCCGCGCGATCGCGCACATCGCGCAATTGCACTTCGTCGAGCCCCCCTGTGACTTCCTTGCGGTATCGCGCAATGAACGGCAGGGTCGCACCCTCGGCAAAGAGCGCTAGGGTGCGTTCCACCGACTGTAGGCTGATGGAGAGTTCCGTCGCGACACGCGCGACGATCGAGGCGGGAGTAGCAGCGATGACGGTCATGTCGGCGGAACGTAGAGCTGGAGCAGCACGAATTCCACGGCTTGCGGTCGGGCGTCCGTGCGATACGACCTTCAACTGCAGGTAAGCGGATAGAAACAGAAACAACAAACAAACAAACAAAACGGATCCGTCCAATGCACGGGACAGATCCGTTTCGTTTCGGCCCAAATCTGTTTCTATCCGTTTACCTGCAGTGCAAGTCGTATGAAGGGGTGCAAGCGGGTCTACTGCTTGTCGCTCGAGATCTTGCCCGCCTTCTGCTGCTGCTCCTTGAGCATCTTCATCGCTTCGTCGATCGCGGTCTTGAGTTCGCGGTCGAACTTCTTGACTTCGTCCATCGGCGAGTTCTTGACCCAGACGTCCGGCGGCACGCCGAGGTTCTCGAGGTTCACGCCGTAGTTGTTGGGCTTCGTCGGGTCGTACGTGACCACCAGCGAGCCCGGGGTACGGATACTGCCGCCGTTGATAAGCGCGTAGCTGCCCGTGGCGATGACCGCGGCGGCTGTGGGATTGCCGACGATGCGGCCGAGTCCGAGTTGGCGGAATGCCATTGGCGTGACTTCGCTGTCGGAACCTGACCGCGCGTTGATCAGCATTACCTTCGGACCGGCGATCGCCTGGCGCGGGCGACGGCCCCACGTGCGCGCACCCGTGCGCTGGTTCCAGAACTGGTAGGGCTGCCGTTCGAGGATGTCGATCAGCTCCTGGTCGATATTGCCGCCGCCATTGAAGCGGATGTCGACGATGATGCCCTTCTTGTTCGAGAACTGGTCGATCTCGTTGCGAAACTTCGCGAGCGACGGCTGGTCCATGGAGCGGATGTGCACGTAGGCGATGTCCCCCTTCGTGTCGTTCTCCACCACATCGCGGTTGCTGGCCACCCACTCGTTGTACTTGATGTCCGTGAGTGAGGTGACCGTTGCGATGCGCACCGTGCGCGCGCCCTCGCCCGAGGCGCTCCTGGCCACGCGTACCGGCAGGTACTCGTTCAGCGTCGTGGCCAGCACGCGCTCGTAGTTGTCGCCCGCCTTGAGCTCCTTGCCGTCGATGGCGAGCACGTAATCGCCTTTGGCGAGCCCAAGCCATTCCTTGTCGGCCGGACCGTCGCGATAGATGTGCGAGATGCGGTAACGGCCTCCGCC
>DASQZA010000211.1:0-8381 GCA_035638935.1 Gemmatimonas sp.
TCCACTTTTCCTGCACGTCCACCGGCGCGCGCGACTCGCCCGGGCGCAAAACGTAGGCAAATCGCTGAATGTCGGTTCCCCACACGCCGAAGACCTTGATGCCGAAGTCGATCTGAGCCACATCGCCGTGCTGGATCACGCGCTCCGATGCATGTGAGTGACCACGGTCCGGGCCCGAGTTGACGCTCGGATTCTGCGCTGGCGACCAACCGTCCTCCACGCCAAGCTCGCGCATGCGCACTTTCAGGAAACGCGCAAGATCGCTGTCCTTCGTGCGCCCGGGAACCACGGTCGCGTACGCCTCGTGTTCGAGCCGCGACGTCAGCGCTGCGGCACGTCGCATGATCGCAACCTCGCTCGGCAGCTTCTTCGAAAGCCATGCACTGACCAACTCGCCGGAGCTCACGAGCCGTTGGCTCATGTCGGGGCCCAGTGCCCGCTCGAGCGCCGCACGCTGGGTTGCGCTGAGGCCATCCGCCATCGCGAGGTTGCCGCTGTTGATCGCGATGCGCTGTGCGTTGGCCATGCGGAGCCGTTCAGCGACGCCACCGAGCGGGCCGCCGGATTCCGCGGTGTACACGACGACGGAGTCGTGCACGCCGAGTTCGCGGAGCGCGATCGCTTCACCGAAGCCGGCGAGGATCACACTCCGGGCACGGTCGCCGTCGCGCAGGAACAGGATCGCGCTCAGTGCACCGGCGTTCTCGCCGCCGACGTGCAGCGCAAGCGGATCGTTCGCGTTCTCGCGCACGAGGGTGATCCATGCATCGACCCCGGCGGCCTTCATCGCCTCGGGCAGCAGCGTTCGCATGCGCTCCTGCCGGATCGCGCGCCATGGTGATGACCCGGTGAAATCGAAGTCGCCGACCGGCAAGGCCTTGGTCACCGACCCGGAGACCGGCTGCGCGGACTGTCGACCGCCGGCACGCGCGGGTTGCTGGGCAACGAGACAGGGCGCCGGCTGTATGGCAGCGATGCCGAGCGCAGCGAAAAAGCTCAGGTGAGAAGGGCGCATTGGAGGACAGTGTTCGTCCCGCTTGCATTACGCAACGGGTCGGCGGGTCCCTACGCCAATGAGTGGCGGAGCGCACTCTGCGCTGCCAGGTAGCCACACATGCCGTGCACGCCGATGCCCGGAGGTGTGGACGACGAGCAGAGATACACGCCGTCGATCGGTGTGCGATGCGGATCGATGGCGTGAATCGGCCGAGCGATGAACTGCCACAGGTCCGATGCGCCGCCCGCAATGTCACCGCCCACCAGGTTGGCGTTACCGCGCTCCAGGACGGCCGGTGGCGATTCGTGTGCGCCAATGATGCAATCGCCAAACCCCGGTGCAAAGCGTTCGAGTTGACGCTCCATCGCCGCGCGCACGTTGACGGTCGAACCTGCCGGCACGTGGCAATAGGCCCAGAGCGTGTGCTGTCCGGCCGGAGCCCGCGTACCATCGAACATGCTCGGCTGCACGACGAGCATGTACGGGCGCTCCGGGTGATCGCTTTGCATCACCTCAGCTTCCGCGCGCGCGATCTCGTTGAACGTGCCGCCCAGGTGCAAGGTGCCGGCACGCGCGCATGATGCATCGCGCCAGGGCACCGGTGCGTTGAGCGCCCAATCCATCTTGAACACGCCTGGCCCGTGTCGGAACCGCGACAGCCGCCACTTGTACAGCCGCGGAACATGCGCACCGGCAATTCGCAGGAGTTCGCGCGGCGGCACGTCACACAACACGGCGCGCGATGGAGGAAGCGCATCCAGCGAATCGACTTGCACCCCGGTCACCACTTCGCCACCGATCGAATGGAGATAGGCGATCATCGCGTTGGCGAGCGCGCCCGATCCTCCACGAATCACCGGCCATCCGTATGCGTGCGCTGCGGTCGCAAGGCCAAGCGCATACCCTGCGGTACCGGGCGCGTCGAGTGAAAGCACGCTGTGCGCGGCGACGCCGGCCAGCGCTGCCCGGGCACGGTCACCGCTGAACAGCTCGCGTGCAACGTGCGTCGCCGACCGTACGGCGAGTGCGCCGAATCGAGAGAGCAGCAGCGGATGCCGCATCGCATTCGAAAGGAGGTGACGCGCTCGGCGTGGCCCGATCAGCACGGCCATGAGCGCGTCGCCGTTGTCGGCAAATTGCTCGAACAGCCGGCGATATGCGGTGGCGTCGGTTTGGCCGAGCGAATCGCTCGTGACCCTGACCGATCGCTCGACGATCACGGCGGTCCCATCGTCGAGCGGATGCGCGAACGGTGCATCCGGCTGCACGAATCCGAGGCCATGTGCATGCAGTGGCAGTGCGCGCATGAACGGCGATGCGAGCACCAGCGAATGCACGGCCGCGCCCACGTCGTGCACGAATCCGGGCTCGGTGAGCGCCGCGGAGCGTATGCCGCCACCGGCTGTGGGTTGCGCCTCGAACACGCGAACGGAGCGCCCCGCTTCGGCCAACGTGATCGCAGCTGCCAGGCCATTCGGGCCCGAACCGACCACGATTGCATCCAGCCCGGCCGTGCGTACTACCGGCATCGGCCGCGCTCATATGTCACATCTGACGCCTCGCGCCTCTCGCCTGAGCCCTACTTGTGCGTCAACGTGTACACATACGCCGCAACAGCCTGAATCTGCGGGTCGGTGAGCTGCATCGGTCCACCACGTGGCCGCATCGCGTTCCGGCGAGAGGGGTCCTTGATCGCGGTTGCCGGGACACCCGTCGTAATGATGCCGACGATCTCTTCGAAGCTGCCGGTGCTAAGCTGTACCCACTTCTGGCCATCGAGCGCTGGTCCGTTCGGCGCACCGACTCCCTTCATGCCGTGACAACGCTGGCAGCTGCCACTGTTGAAGAGTGAATCACCGAGTGCGACGTTCGTGGTGGTGACCGCCGCCGGCCTCGCTGCAGCAGCCATCGCACCTGAGCCAACAGCTGCCGCACCATTCTGCACGGCGCTGGGGCTGCGTGCACAAGCAGAGAGAAACACGATGCCCGCGGTGGCAACGAGCATGAACGACGGGGTGGATCGATGCATGGCGATGGGGACAATGGGCAAAGGCGACCAACCCGAGCGCGCCAAGTATCGCACTCGTGTTTCGCATTGTCGAGATCGCCCCGCTTACTTCCGCTGAATGACGAGCGATACCGATCCGGTCACGCCTTCGCTGCTGGCGATGATCAACACCGTTCCCGGCTTCTTCGCATTGACGATTCCAGCCGAGGAAACCATCGCGATGCTGGGTGATGACGTCGCCCATGTCACCGTGCGCCCGGTGAGCACAGTCCCAGCGGCGCTACGCAGCACCGCGGTCGCCTGCACCTGGTCGTCTTCCTTTACCGTGCCGGAAGCCAATGACACGACGACTGTCGCGACGGCGGCCGGTTGTGCAGGTTGGGTCGGCTGTTGTGGCTGTTGTGGCTGTGATGGTTGCGTCGGTTGTGACGGTTGGGACGGCTGGCTCGGCTGGCTCGGTACGGATGGCTGCGCGACCCCGTTGACCCGGATGGTGGCCGTGGCGCTCCGGCCCAAAGTGGTTGCGGCGATCTGCGCCTCGCCCGCACGCCGTGCAGACACCACTCCACGACTGCTGACCGCAGCGATCGTCGAGTCGCTGCTCGACCAGAATACACCCAACGAGTCGACCGGAACACCTGCGCTGTTCGTCGCGCGCACATCGAGCACCAAGGTTGTCCCAACGTTGAGCGTAGCCGCATTTGGCGTCACGGCCACCTCATTGACCGAACGAGTGCCGGTGGTTGAACCATCGCCACACGCTGTCGCGCCCGCCGCAACGAGCACGACACCAAGTACAGTCCGCCATCCAACGGGCGATCGAGATTGAGTCCAGGACATGCGTGAACCAGTGGGCAAGCAGCGTTCCTGATACCATAACAATTGTGACGTACGAATCGTTAAAATCGCTTCATAAGTCATCTGCTCCATGTACCGGCAACCTCCGGAGCGCCTTCGGGTGATTCACCCTGATCCACATTCGTCGAGAGGCCGCATGCGTCGTCCACCACTGATCGATCGCTGCCGGCTCCTGTCAGGGGGCGCCTGGGCTGCCGTGTCCCTGATGGTTGCCGCATGCGTCGGCCGGCTACCAGGCGTGGCCCTGTCGTCGCGCGTGCCCGTGCCTCCGCCCGTGTTCAGCACCAGCGACACGACCGCGATGTTTGCGCCCGGCGTGATCTCTACGGGCGACGTGTTCGCCTCGAGCTTCACGCCCGATGGTCGTACCGTGTTCTTCACGAAAGCCACGAGCGACCGCACGCGCATGCACATCCAGCAGTCGACGTGGACCGGGAGTTCGTGGAGCACGCCGTCGCGCGCGTCGTTCTCGACCGGCGATCGAGAGATGGATCCGCACGTGTCGCCGGACGGCAAGACCGTGTACTTCACCGCACCACGTCGCCGGGCAGCGATCGCGACAGATGCGGACGGTGACTGGGATACATGGAGTGCGAAGCTCGATGGCAGCGAGCCGGCAGCGCGCATCACCTCGCTGGCCAACTCCGCCGACAATGAGATGTATCCCAGCATCACAAATGACGAAGCGCTCTTCTTTGGCGTGCGCTCGCGTGCGAATCCGGATGTGCCGGGCGAGATCCGTTACCTCCATCGGAAGATCCGTACGACGCCGGTCGTCGTGCCGATGGGGCCCGAGGTGGTGAACCCGGGCAATCCGTACATCACCTACGACGGCCGCGTACTCATCGTCTCGGCGTCTGGTCCGGAGAGTCGCGGCCGGAGCGATCTCTTCGTGCTCGTGCGTCGTGGAGACGGACGCTGGAGTGCACCACGCAACCTCGGCCGGGAAGTGAACACGACCGACGTCGAGTTCTGCCCCGGGCTCTCACCCGACGGGCGATATCTCTTTTTCTCCCGCGTTCGCTACGACGAGAACAACCGAGCCGCGGGGAACGACATCTTCGTCACGCCGGTATCCTCCGTACCCGTGCTGCGCGATGCACTGGGGCAGAAACCGTGAAGCAGCACGCTCGCCGGACCCGCCACCAATTCTTCAGGAGACGCTCGTGACGGACCTGCCGGTTTCGCTGCTCCCCATCGGGGTGGGATTGTGCCTGAGCGCCGCGTGCGGCTTCCGAACGTTCTTGCCGCTCCTGTTCGTGGGTGCGGCTGCACGCTGGGGAATCTTTCCGCTCAACGGGCAGTTCGAGTGGATCGCGAGCACGCCCGGCCTGGTCGTGCTCCTGAGTGCGACGATCGCGGAGATCGTCGCGTACTTCGTTCCGTTCGTGGACAATGCATCCGACGTCATCGCCACGCCGCTCGCGATCGGCGCCGGCACATTGATGATGCTCACGTCGCTCGGCGACAGCTCCGGTGTGATCCCGTGGGCGTTGGCGATCATTCTTGGTGGCGGCACCTCGGGAATCGTGCAGGCCGCGACCGTAAAGCTTCGTGCGCTGTCATCCGGCACGACGGCCGGTACCGGTAATGCCGTCGTCGCTGGCGGTGAACTGGTGAGCGCATCCACGTTCAGCCTGGTCGCACTCTTTCTGCCAGTCATCGCGTTCATCGTGGCGCTGATACTGCTCGTGATCGTCGTGCGCGTGCTGATGCGTGCCGGCAATCGCGTACGCAGTCGCGGCACGCCGTCGGTCTGATGTAGGCCGACGGCGATCGCGACAAGTCAGCGGCTGCCGTCGATTTCAGGAAGATCGGGTTTGTGATCGCCCCCACGGCCTACTCCGTCGACGTAGCGGCCGTGCTTCGGCACTGCGACGTCAGCAAAGCGCTCCGCGAGGGCGTGCAGTGCACTCCGCATCTCGGGACCCGCAAACGCGCGACCGTGTCCTGGCACGATGAGCGCCGGCTCGAGCGCAGCGAGGCGTCGCACGGATTGCTCCGCAGCATTCCAGTCCGGGGTGAAATACGCGGGCGGGCCGTGCATCTCAGGTGACTGCATGGCCACGGCGTACGCCGACTCCTGACGCGTCGTGATCACGGCGTCGCCGGATACCAACGCGCGGTCTGATTCACGCCACAAGGAAACGTGGCCTTCGGTATGCCCCGGTGTGGAGATCCACCGCCACCCCGGCATGCCGGGCACGCCGCCATCATCGGGGAGCGCGAACAGGCGCGCGCTCACGTCGATCGGATCGCGTGGGAAGAGCGGTGACACCGTAGCCATCATGCCACCCACTGTCGGATCAGGTGGCGGATAGCTCGATGTTCCATCGAGATATGGGAGTTCCTGCCGATGCGCATAGATCGGGGTGTCCCACTCCTCGGAGAGCCGCTCCAGTGCGCCCGTGTGATCGAAGTGCCCGTGCGTCATGATGATCGCCGCCGGACGTGCGCCCTTTCCGAACCGCTCTTCAGCAGCGCTGCGGATCAGCGGCGCGGTGCCCGGGAGTCCTGCGTCGATGAGCGCCCAGCCACGGTCGCCGGCATTGGCACGGCCTGCAAAGGCCACATTGACGAGCATGAGGCGCTGATAGGCCAGATCGACGAGCACCTCATGAATGCCGTCGTGCTCGTTCTCATCGGCCCGGGCTGAGTCGCTGAGCGGAATCTGCTTGTCCATCGTCTTCCTCGTGGTTCATAAGTGCTGCTCTGGCAACAGATTGGCTTGGTTCCGCCGATCGGTCGATCTTCCGGCAGCATCGTGTCGCGATCTTGTGAAGTGCGCAGCATGTTGCGTGCATCATGCGGGGCACGTCGCTTGCTCTGCTGGTCCGACCATGCAGGAAGCGGGCTGGCGGTGTACAAGGTTCGGACCGCTCCATCAGTGCCGCTCTCGTACGGCTCTGTCACAGTTGTGGTCGTCGATCGTTCACGAATTCCAGGGTTTGGTCATGCGTCCATCCATTCGATACGCCGTTCCCCTCGCCGGATTGCTCGCTGCCTGCGCAACCAATCCGGTCACGGGCAAAAGCGAACTTTCCCTGATCTCGCAGTCGCAGGAGATCCAGATGGGCCAGCAGGCCTCGCAGGCAGACCTGCAACGCGTCGGCGAGATCGCCAGCCCGGCTGCGCGCGAACTCGTCGCCCGTCTTGGCAAGCAGATGGCCGCCAAGTCCGAGCGACCGAATCTCCCGTGGGAATTCCACGTGCTCGACGACGCGGCCGTGAACGCGTTTGCCTATCCGGGCGGCTTCATCTTCGTCACGCGCGGGCTGATGACCCATCTCAACAGCGAAGCCGAGCTCGCAGAGGTGATTGGACACGAAATCGGTCATGTCACCGCGAAGCACACGGTGGCATCGATGAGCAAGCAGCAGGTCACCCAGATCGGCCTGGTGGCCGGCAGCGTGCTCTCGCCCCAGATCGCCAAGTACGGCGAGGCCCTGGGCGCTGGTGCGTCCCTGCTGTTCCTCAAGTTCGGTCGCGACGACGAACTGCAGGCCGACGCGCTGGGCTTTCAGTACTCGCTCGAGAACGGGTTCGACGTACGTGAAGCACCGAAGGTGTTCACGACGCTCGGACGTCTCGGTGGCGATCCTGCATCGCGGCTTCCGGAGTGGCAGAGCACACATCCTGATCCCGGCAACCGGGTGCAGAACGCGGAGCGTCGTGTCGCGCAGCTGCCGGCTGGCGCACTCGCGCAGACACGTGTGAATCGCGAGTCCTACCTCCGTCTGCTCGATGGCATGATCTTCGGGGAGAACCCGCGCCTTGGGTACTTCAACGGTCGGACGTTCCTGCATCCCGACCTTCGATTCCAATTCGATCTGCCGAATGGCTGGAAGAGCGCGAACATGCCGGAGGCGGTCGTGTCGCAGAGTCCTGACGGTGGCGCGCAGCTGCAGCTCGTGCCGGGCAAGGGCACGCCGGCGCAGGCAGTGCAGGGCTTCGTTGGCCAGCAGGGCATCACCGTGCGTCGCTCGGGGCAGACCACCATCAACGGTCTGCAGGCCGCCGTCGCCGAATTCGACGCGCAGACGGAGCAGGGCGCACTCGCCGGAATCGCGGCTGGCATCCAGTACGGCAACACCACGTATCTGCTCATCGGGCTCATGGCAGCGCAGGTCGCTGGTCAGCGTGGTCCGGAGATCAGTGCATCCATCAACTCATTCCGCCCGCTGACCGATCAGAACGCGCTCAACGTGCAGCCAGCGAAGCTGCAGATCGTGACGGTGCCGAGCGCGATGACCGGCGCGACGTTCGTGCAGCGCTATCCGAGCTCGATTCCGGCCGAACAGGTGTACATCATCAACGGTATCGACGCCGCGTCGAACATCCCGCAGGGCACGATGATGAAGAGGGTACAGGGTGGGACGGGAAGGTAAACGGCAGATGCGGAACCGCTGAAGCGGAACGGCTGAAGCGGAACTGCAGAAGTCGAACTGCAGATGCAGGATTTGGAAGAAGGCCGCCCCGCGCAGAGTCGCAGGGCGGCCTTCGGTACATCGTGCTTCT
>DASQZA010000212.1:0-10420 GCA_035638935.1 Gemmatimonas sp.
CGCAGACGCGGAGGATGGACGCCGACCGGCGATGCTGCTCGTCGATCTCGACGACTTCAAGCACGTCAATGACTCGCTTGGACATGCTGCCGGCGATCAATTGCTCGTTCTGTTGGCAGATCGATTGCGTGACGCCACCGCGGAGGCCAGTACGGTGGCGCGTCTCGGCGGCGACGAGTTCGCGGCGCTGGTTGACGGTGTACGCGCTGATGCAGACGTCACAGCAATAGCGAACCGGGTCACGGCCGCCCTGCAATCACCATTCATGGTGCGGGGACGTGAAGTGCGTGTCGCCGCGAGCCTCGGAATCGCGATCGCGCACGCGACGGATAGCGCAGACGATCTGCTGCGCAACGCCGATCTCGCGCTCTACCGGGCAAAGGCGCTTGGCAAAGGCCGGATCGCGCGTTTCACGCCCGAGCTTTTGACAGCGGCGGTCGAGCGGCTCGAACTGGAGTCGGAGCTGCATTCGGCGCTTCATCAACGGCAGTTCGTGCTGCACTACCAGCCGATCGTGGACCTCGCCACACGCGCGA
The DNA here is from genome assembly GCA_035638935.1 of Gemmatimonas sp. Classification (GTDB taxonomy): domain Bacteria; phylum Gemmatimonadota; class Gemmatimonadetes; order Gemmatimonadales; family Gemmatimonadaceae; genus Gemmatimonas. Next base: position 537 of record DASQZA010000212.1, read on the forward strand.
TCACTGGCGTCGAGGCGCTTGTGCGGTGGCAGCATCCGGAGCGGGGCACGGTTTCACCAGACACGTTCATCCCCCTCGCAGAATCGACTGGACTCGTCGTGCCGTTGGGCCGCTGGGTGTTGGCGGAGGCATGCCGCACCGTCGCGGGATGGAACGCTGCACGTTGTTCTGCGCGGCTGCTCACGGTCTCGGTCAACGTGTCAGGCCGTCAGCTGCAGCACGCTGGCTTCCTCGAAGATGTTGCCGCTGCACTCCACGCGTCGGGACTGCCAGCGAGCCAGCTGGTGCTCGAAGTTACCGAGAGTATGCTGCTCGAGGATGTGGACGCGGCTGTCCGGCGCCTGCAGGCCCTTCGCGCGCTTGGGGTTCGTGTGGCGCTCGACGACTTTGGCACCGGATACTCGTCGCTTGCGTACCTGCAACGCTTGCCTGTCGACGTGCTGAAGATCGACCGGGCGTTCATCACACATATTGCTGGGTGCGGACGCGAGGCGGCGTTCGCGCGGGCCGTGATCACGTTCGCCAACACGCTTGGCATGTGCACCGTGGCGGAGGGTGTGGAGACGGAGATGCAGCACGATGCGCTCTGTGCGCTCGAGTGCGGCTTCGGGCAAGGATTTCACTATGGACGGCCACTCAGCGCCGATGCGATATACGCCACACTGTCAGCATCTTGGACGACGCACCGTCCGTCGAATGAATCGTCGTCACCCGCGACCGCCGAGCAGGCTCCGACGAAGACCATCCTGGTGGTGGACAACGAGGCTTCGATCCGGCGTCTCGCACGTAGAATCCTCGAGGCAGCCGGGTACGCCGTCGTCGACGTGCCGGACGGAGACGAGGCCCTGCGCTACCTGGAACGGCATCGGAACCTCGTCGATCTGGTGCTGACGGAAGTGCACACGCCCGCACTCAGTGGGTCGTCGCTCGTCGAGCTTTTGCACGGCGCGACCGCCGCGGAGCGACTCATGCCGCCGGTGCTTCTGATGTCCGGAGGCGCACGTTCGCAGTCGAAACCTGGCGAACCGTCCATGGAGCCGGTTGCGCGAATTTCGAAGCCGTTCACCGCCACCGAGTTGTTGGGCAGTGTAGGCCGCGCACTCGGCAACGCGCTGGCTGCTTAGCGCCCGAGGGCGCAGCCGCGACCACGTTCGCATCGTTGGGCAGGGCAGCAGCTTGCTTGAATATCGGTTGTCCACAACCGATACTTTTTCCAGCAGCCTCGGCGCGATGACCGCAACGGCCCCGCGGCGATGACGCAGCCGACGCGCATTGTATCACATCCTCGCTGACCACTCGGGCAGACATCGTGACTCACCGGCAGGATAATGTGATCGAACCCATCGTGGTCCATCCCCAGACCGCAGAGGCGTTGGACGAACACGGGGCAATGCTGAGCGCCGTTCCTGCGCACATCGCCCTGCTCGATGGCACTGGGGTAATCGTCGCGGTGAACGAGGCGTGGAAGCAGTTCGCCTTAGCGAATTCGCTGCAAACCCCGGACTTTTTCGTCGGGCGAAACTATGTCGCCGTCTGCGAGGCGGCGATCGGCGAAGACGCGAATGAGGCCGTCGAGGCCGGGGCCGGAACGCGGGCCGTGCTGGAGGGACGGGTTCCGCAGTTCGCGCTCGAGTATCCTTGCCGGTTGCCCACCACGGATCGCTGGTTCCGACTCATGGTCACCCCTCGACACGACGGCAATCAGCGCGGCGCGGTTGTCATGCACGTCGACGTCACCGAGCGGAAGCTGGTCGAGCTGGCGCTCCGACAGGCGGAGCGTTTGGCGCGCGAGAGCGAAGCGCGGCTCAGTTTCGCGCTGGAGGCGGCCGGCATCGGCGATTGGGACATGGACCTGCGCACCAATGTGGCACGCCGCTCACCTCGTCACGACCAGTGCTTCGGCTACGATACTTTACTTCCCGAATGGGGGTACGACACTTTTCTGGCGCATGTGCATCCCGACGATCGCGACATGGTCAACGCGCGCTTCACCGCGGCGATGGGTGGCGACGGGCAGTACGATGTCGAGTTTCGCACGATCTGGCCCGATCGCACCACGCATTGGCTCTGGTCAAAGGGCCGATTCTATTTTGATGATGGCGGTGCGCCCTATCGCGTGGCTGGTCTGGTCGTGGACATTACGCGGCGGAAGGATGCCGAGGCCGTAGTGGAGCGGACGGTCCAGCGGCTGACCGAAGCGCAGCGCATCGGCCGCATCGGTGACTGGGAATGGGAGGTGTCGAGCGGGATCATCACGTGGTCGCCCGAGGTGTTCGAAATTTTCGGGCGCGATCCGCAGCTTGGCCCACCCGCCGATTTTGAGACCCACCTCGAACTCTACGACGCGCTCAGTCAGCAGATCTCGCGCGAAAAGGTCGCCCTGGCGCTTTCCTCAGGGAAACCGCAGGAGTACGAGCTGGTCGCGCTGCGTCCCGATACCGGCGATGTGCACGTGCTGTCCCGCGCGGTCCCTCGCTTCGGCGCGTCCGGAGAAGTCGTCGGCATGTACGGCACGGTGCAGGATATCACCGACCGAAAACTCCAGGAAAGGCAGGCCATGAGACTGGCCAGTATCGTGGAGTCTTCCGATGACGCGATCGTCGGAGAAACACTTGACGGCATCGTCACCAGTTGGAATCGGGGGGCCGAGCTGATGTTTGGCTACTCCGCTGATGAAATGGTTGGCGCATCCGTCGCACGACTGTTTGCAGAAAAGCGGCGAGATGAGCTGCAGAGCAATCTCGACAAACTGGCACGCGGCGAACGTATTCCACCGTTCGAGACCTCCCGCGTTCGGAAGGATGGCCGGGTGGTGGATGTGTCGATCACGATCTCACCGATTCGCGATCGCTGCGGCACAGTGGTGGGCGCGTCGAAGGTTGCCCGTGACATCTCGGACCAGAAGAAGCTGGAGCGCCAGTTCCTTCGCGCCCAGCGCTTGGAGAGCATCGGCACGTTGGCCGGCGGCATCGCACATGATCTGAACAACGTATTGACGCCTATCATGCTCTCGCTCGAGCTCCTTCGGTTGACCGTGCACGATGACGCGAATCAGGAATTGCTCGACTCGATCTACCGAAGCTCACGGCACGGCGCGGACCTGGTACGTCAGATGTTGACGTTCGCGCGCGGCATCGACGGTGAGCGGCGCGATGTACGCGTGAGCACCCTCGTGCGTGATGTCGAACAGACCGCCCGGGATACGTTCCTCAAGTACATCGACGTGCGAACGTCGATGCCGGGCGACCTGTGGCGCGTGGTCGGTGATCCCACGCAGCTGCAGCAGGTATTGATGAACCTCTGCGTCAATGCGCGAGATGCAATGCCGGGCGGGGGTACGTTGACCATTTCCGCGGAAAACGTCGCACTCGATGCAACTGAGGCGGCGCTGAACACCGAAGCGCATGCCGGACCGTATGTAATGGTGCAGGTCGAGGACAGCGGCACCGGCATCGCGCCCGGCGACATGGAGCGCATCTTCGATCCCTTCTTCACGACGAAGGAAGTGGGGCAGGGGACCGGACTCGGGCTGTCCACCTCACAGGCCATCATTAAAAGTCACGGTGGGTTCATTCGCGTCTACAGCGAACCGGGCAACGGCACGACGTTCCGCGTGTACCTCCCCGCGCGCTCGGGCGATGCCGCTGAGGACGTCGACGCGGCGCGCGAACTACGTCGTGGACATGGAGAGCTGATTCTCGTGGTCGATGATGAGCTATCCGTCCGGCATGTGACACAGAAGACGCTCGAGGCGTTCGGTTACCGCGTCGTCGTCGCAACCGATGGGGCGGATGCACTTGCGACCTATGCGCGTCGCGGTGACGAGATCGCCGCCGTCTTGACCGACATGATGATGCCGGTCATGGACGGGTCGGCCACGATCCGCGTGCTTCGGAAACTGAACCCGTCGGTGCGCATCATCGCAGCGAGCGGGCTGCCGAACAATGGCCAGGAGACAGGCGCCGGACTGGGTGTGCGGCACTTCCTGGCCAAGCCGTATGCGGCGGACGCGTTGTTGGGCGTGCTCGATGACTGCCTCCACGACGGCACCTGACTGAGCGAGCGCGAAGAATACAGCGCGTTCCCATGCGAGTACGACTCGTCCTGCGTGCGCGAGTATTGTCGATGTGCCGCATCACCGTGGCCGTTGCCGTAGCAGAGCCACGCTGGTTCCTGCTCGTGATTGCCGCGCTCATCGGCGGTGGAGCCGCGGCGGTGGTACACCTCGAGCCTCGTCGGCTGACGTTCGCGCTTGGCGCCATGGCAGTGGTAGTCGCGTTGCTGACGTCGGTACTACGGCGCGATGCGCGGCTGCACCGGATCATCGGCATCTCGCCTCGGCTCGTCCGCGTGGTCGAAAGCCTTCTCTGGTCATGGCCGTTCATCGGTGTAGCCGCGATCTCCTCGCTGCGTGACGGTGCGGTGATCACCGGCAGCGTTGCAGCCGTCGGGTTCCTCTCCGTCGAAACGAGTGCGAACAGGGCGGCACGCCGCACCCGGCGTGCGCTCCCCATGGTTCCCACGACACTTCCTGAATGGACCGTGGGCCTTCGTCGATCTGCGCCGATCATCGTGGCGGCGGTGCTGGGGGGAATCGCGGGATCCGGCTCACCTGGCATCGTCGTGCTGACGTTGCTGACGCTCAGCCTGACGACATCGGCATACTTCTGCGCGCCCGCAGAAGGGTGGCTGCTGCTTCATGCCTCTGGACAGCGCGCTGGTCGCTTTCTTTCGCGCAAGCTGCTGGCATCGGTCGGCTTGCTGTCTGCGATGGTCGTCCCCATCGTGCTCCTTAGCGCATTGCGTTCACCGCAGTTCGCACTGGTGTATCTGCTCGCACTCGTGATTTGTCTTCACGCTCATGCCGCGGCGGTGTTGGTGAAATACGCAGCGTACCGGGTGGGGCAACCGCTCGATGCGATAGGGACCCTCCTCTGGATCATTACCGATATCTCCATACTTGTGCCACCGGTCGGGATCGTGCTCCTGGTGTGGCTCTACCGCAGGGCGTCCGCTCGCCTGGCGGACGTCTGTCCCAGTGCCTGACATGCCGCGCGACGTAGTCCCCGCTGCCGTGGACGCGGACGGTCTGTTCATCGAGGCACTGACGGTGCTGCGTGGCGGAGTGCGCGTGCTGGAGTCGTGTACCCTCGCGCTGCGTGCCGGTCAGGTGCATGCTGTCGTTGGCCACAACGGTGCGGGCAAGACGACGCTGTTCGAGACGCTGTTCGGGTTCCTCACGCCAGTGAGCGGGGGCGCACGGCTCGGCCTCCGCGCCGTTCGGCCATCCGATCTGGCATATTTGCCGACGGAGCTCGAGCTGTACCGTGGCCTGACGGGTCGGGAAGTGCTGGTGCTCTTCGCTCGCGGCACGCTCGAACCGGTCGCGTTGCGTCAGGCAGCGGCCTTGGATGTGCCGGTGGACGACGTGATCGACTCGTATTCGTACGGCACACGCCGCAAGCTCGCGCTTGTCGGTGTGATGAGCCTGCGTCGTCCAGTGTTGGTGCTCGATGAGCCATTCGAGGCGCTCGACGTAGTGAGCCGGCGCATCGTTCGCCATCTCCTTCGCCGCGCGGCGGAACACGGGCAGATCGTGATCTTCTCGGTGCACGAACTGGAAACACTCGCCAGCTTCTGCGATACGCTGTCCGTGCTCCAGAGCGGCTCGGTGCAGGGCACGTACCCGGCCCAGTCGATGGCGGATCTCGAGGCGCAACTGGTACGCGAGGTCGATCGCAGAGTCGCGTTGCTGGAACGGCGGGACGTAGCCTCAGTTTCACCGGAGGTTCCGTAACGTGGACATTGTCCTTCGTCCTCTCCATCCACTCGATTCCCTCGACGAATTGACAGAGCTGCTGCATGCGGCCTACGGCGAGCATGCTGCCGCTGGGCGGCAATTCTTCGCCTCATATCAGACCTCAGACGATACGCGCCGCCGTGTTGCGCGCGGCGAGTGCTGGGTCGCGTACCACGACGACGCTTTGGTTGGCACCGTGACGGTGGCTGCTCCGTACGCGTTCCCCGACGGCTATCCCGCGCTTGCACGGACGGCCACATTCTACCAGCTCGCCGTGCTCCCCACGTACCAGCGCCGTGGTCTGGGTGAACGCCTGCTGGATCTCGCCGAGAGTCAGGTGCGGGCCGCCGGCCTCTCCGAAATCGCGATAGATACGTCCGATCGTGCGACGGACCTCATCGAGTGGTACGTGCGTCGTGGGTATCGCGCCGTCGGTAGGTGGAAGTGGAGCGTCACGAACTACGACAGCGTGGTGCTAGGCAAGCACCTCGAAGCGACCGATTCGCCACAACTGTCGTGCTGAATTCACAGGCTGCCGGCAAGGCTCGTGTCATGAAGCAGGGATGCGGAAAATCGCGTACTAGCCCACCGTTCGCTGTGCGTAGTATCGTTGCATACCTGTGCTCGCACTCGTTCCGCCCCAGGACCCTCGCGTGGCCAACTCCAGAAAACCCGTTTCGACGTCGGCTCACAACAGAAGCGCACCGCGCTCGACGGATCCCAAGTTGCAGGACACCGTCCGGCTCTCAGCCGACGGGCTTGCCAAGGTGCTCGGTGATCTCGAGGCGCGCGTGATGACGGCGGTCTGGAGCTTGAAGGAGCCGTCCCCAGCACGAGCGGTGCATGCGGTCGTTTCGCGCACGCACGATGTTGCGCCGCTCACCGTCATCACGGTGCTGAACAAGCTGGTCGCAAAGCTCCTGCTGATACGCCAGACGGAGGGCGGGCTGTTGCACTACGCCGCCGTGATGTCCGAGCAGGAGTTCATGGCGCACGCGTCGCGACGTGTGGTGGAGGGCATCCTCTCGTTTGGCCCGCAGGCGGTCGCGGCGTCCCTCGTCGATGTGCTCGCGGAGCGCGATCCCGAGCAGCTCGAGGATCTCGCGCGGCTCATTCGTCGTCGCTTGAAGGGCTGAGGGGAGACCGTCATGACGCATGACAATCGCGGGCATCTGGTCGGCGACACCCGAGTGCGGGAAGAGCGGCATCGGCGATGCGTGCTGTTCACAACGGGTGTGCTCATCCTGTTGGGCACCAGCCCCGTGCTCGTGCATCACGTCGGGTCGGAGCTCGACCAACTCCTCGCCGGCCGCGATCACCTGTGGGAGTTGTGCGTGATCGCGCTGCACCAGCTTCTCGCGCCGGTGCACGATGTCTTTCACGTGTTGCTCGTGGTGGGACTGCTGTACGCGACGTGGGACCGCGCGCGCGCGTGGCTCGGACTGCGACGAGTGCTGCGCACGCTCGAATTGCGCCGCACCGTGCCGGGCGACGGGTTCTGGGCCGTAGCACAACGCGTCGGGGTTCCGCCGGGGTTGTTGCGGATCGTCGACGGGTTACCGAATCCGGCATTCACGGCAGGTTGGCTGCGGCCACGCATTTACGTCGCGCGCGAATTGGCGGACGTCGTGAGTCCAGACGAACTCGGCGCCGTACTCGCCCACGAGCACGCCCATGTGATCCGCCGCGATCCCGCACGACTCAGCATCCTGCGTTTCGTGGGCTGTGCGCTGTTCTGGCTCCCTGCACTTCGCCGCCTTGCCGCCGACGTGGCCGATGACGCGGAGATCGCCGCTGACGATGCCGCGGTGCACGGACGACCGCTGGTGCTCGCGTCCGCCATCCTGTCGCTCGCGGGCTGGCGAGTCCTTGGGGCCACCACGGCCGCGGCGCTCGCGGCGGTCTCCGGACCACGCGCTGCCGTCGCCGGTTTTCAGCGTGACGCGTTGCTCGACCGCCGGATTCGGCGCCTCGCCGGCGAGGCACCGGCTGTGGTTTCGCATGTCACGGGCCGCTCGCTCGCTGCGGCGCTCGCGGGACTCGCCCTCGTCTGGACGTCGGGTTTGGCGGTCGCGCATCCGCTACCCAACCCCACGGCACATCATGTCGTTCACAGTGCCGTTGAACCGCACTGCGAGCACGCGCACCAGTCGGCGCTCTCGCATCTCTTCTGCGCGGCAGGCCACGACCGACAGCCCGGACAGCCGTGCCCGCACGAAGCGAGTCGCCGACTGCCGGGATAGATCCGCTTTGCAGGACCGCGTATCAGTGATGCGCAGGAGCGCCGGCGGGACAGCTCACTTTGGGATTCCACGCGGCGAACACGCCGTTCGCATTGTGCCTCCACAGCCACACGTGCAGTTCGTAGTGGTCCGGCAACCCATGCGACGCTTGCCCAAAGCTCTTGTCGAACTCCGCACCGAGGAAAGACGGTGGCGTCGTCGGGTGTGCGGCGTCCCACGGCGCGCGCCACACGAGGTACTCGACGGCGACCAGCTGCAGCTGTCCGTTCTTCATCGGCTCGTAGACGAGTACTTCCGGACGCGTCGGCTCGAACGTGGCGTCGCCGTTCGGCGCGGGGGATCCCATGAGGCCCGGGTTCACGAAGTGAATGCCCATGCCACCGGCTGGTGAGGCTACGCATTCCCCCGTGTTGATATAGCCCTCGGCCATTGCCACCTCCGCGCGATGATACTTGGCCGTCGCGGCGCGGATAGCGGCGAGCGCATGGCCGTCAGTCATGTGCACGGCAGTTCCGATGGCAGCGCGAGCGGGCAGCACGGTGTCGGGTGCGGTCGCGCTGTCGGAGGAACAAGCGGCAACCATGGCTGCGGCGGCGACCGCAAGCGCTCGGCGACCGACGGCGAGAGACGAGGTCGAGGTTGCTGCGCGAGGAATGAAAGTCATGGGAAACGGTACCGGAGAGGAGGTTGTGGGTGCTGGCGACTGCAGGGACGTGAGGTACACGAAGCGCAATGGATGCCGCCGTCGCATGAGTCGATTGACCGGATTTGTCGCCGATAGAGCCGATCGGACGGGTTCGGCGATCAGGCACGGGACAGGCATTGACATAGGGGGAGGGGGTATATAGCGTATACCCTACGAGGGTATGTAGATCCGCTGCCCTCTTCTCTTACTAGGAGCAAAACGATGACCTCACCGACCTCGGACGCTGGTACCCAGCGCCTCGACCTCACGATTGCCGTCATGACGTGCGGCCATTGCATATCTGCCGTGCGCGAGACGCTGCATTCGCTCCCGGGCATCACCGTCGAAGACGTCGGCATGGGCAAGGCATCCGTCACGCTCGCGGGGCGCGGTGCTAGCCCGGCCGAAATGATCGAAGCAATCCGTGAGGCGGGATATCAAGCCGCGATCAGTGTGCGCGCCGCAACCGACGCGAAGACAGGCCTTCCGCAGGCCGAGACCGGCGGCAGCTGCTGCTCCTCGCGCTGATCACTCCTTCACCTCGTCGGAGACGTCACACATGTTCGCTTCACTCCGTGGTATCGACTGGCTCGTGATCGCTGCTGCCGGCGCCACGATCCTCTGGGTCAACTGGTACTTCTTCGCCGCCGAACGTGCGCCTGCAACCGCATCCGCCGCTGCGGCAGGCGGCCTGCAGGAAGTCACCATCGCCGTTCACGGCGGCTACACGCCGTCGGTCATCCGCGTGAAGGCCGGCGCGCCGGTGCGCCTCCTGTTCGACCGCCAGGAGACATCGAGCTGCTCGGAGGAAGTCGTGTTCGGCGACTTCGGGATCCGCACCTATCTCCCGGCGCATGAGAGCACCGCCGTCACCGTGACGCCGCCCACTCCGGGGACGTACGAATTCACCTGCGGGATGAGCATGCTGCGCGGCAAGCTCGTTGCCGAGTAGCACCACCCGCGCGAGGACATCCCCCCATGACCACCGCGAATATCACGGGTCCGCGGCCCGCTGCGCCTCCGGCATCATCGGAGCAAGTCGTCATCCCGGTGTCGGGCATGACGTGCGCCGCCTGCCAGGGTCGCGTTCAGCGGACGTTGAGCAAGACACCCGGCGTCGTCGACGCCTCGGTGAATCTGATGATGGGCAATGCCA
>DASQZA010000213.1:0-13357 GCA_035638935.1 Gemmatimonas sp.
GTGTCGCCCACGTACAGGAGTGACTCGCTCGGCAGCTGCTCCAGCAACGCCCTCGCCACCGTCAGCCCACCAAGTCCCGAATCAAAAACGCCAATGGCACCGCGCGGCACGTTGGACACGGTCAGAATCGTACCGTTGCAACGAGGGCTGCGCCGCGAGGTGCCGACTTCGCCGACAACGACAGCGGCACGTCCCACAGTTGTGCAGCGACATACGCGTCGACGGCTGAAAACAGGTGATTGAACGCCACCACCGCCAGCCAGTCCTCCACATGCAGTCGTCGTGTGCGCACAAGGTCGGGCGAATACCGGCCGACGAACTGGCCGACCGGCGTCAACTTTCCGGCAGCGTCGACGAAGGACGACGGCAGGGTGTCGATGCGATAGCGTTGTGCCTCGCGCACATCCCCGACGCTCCGGCGTACCATCACGAGCGCGGCCAGCTCGACACTCGCGAAGAGCGCACCCGATGAGCCGCGGTCGAGCCGTGACTGGCCGAAACCGGGGAGCATCAGTGAGTAGAGAAAAGCGCGCTTCGGCGTGAGCGGGGGCGCAAGCCGTGTGCGAGACGCTGCACGCACGCCTGAGGCGCGCACCAGCGTATCGCGGGCCTGCACCCGCACGCTGTCGCCGCTCTGTGCGGCGAGCGGCGAGCTGACGCTCAGCAGCGATGCGGCGAGGATCGACGCTTTCGCAAGCCACGCTCCTCCGCGCCGGCGAACGTCAGGCATCGGGCAGTGCAACCACCGCTTCGATCTCCACGCGTACATCGCGCGGCAAACCGAGCACTGCGACGGTAGACCGCGCCGGACGCGCGCTGCCGAGCACACGCGCGTAGACCGCGTTCATCGCCGCGAAATCTCCCATGTCGCGCAGGAACACGGTGGTCTTCACGACATCGCCCCACGACGCACCCGCCTCGCTCAGGATTGCCGACAGATTCTGCAGCACGCGCTCCGTCTGCGCCGCGACGTCACCCGACACGATTTCCATGGTCACTGGATCGAGCGCGATCTGACCGGCCGTGAAGAGAAAACCGTTCGCACGCACAGCCTGCGCGTACGGGCCGATGGCTTTCGGTGCGAGATCCGTGTGCAGCTCGTGTGTCGACATCTTGGGTCAGTTGGAGGGAGGAACGGGAGCGACGGCGAGACCAAAGAAACGGGCCGTGTTGCGAAGGGTGGTGGCGCCGAGTGCTTGAACGGTGGTGCTCCGCGCTGCAGCGAGACGGGTCAGCGTGTGAAGCACGAAGGCACTCTCGTTGCGCTTGCCGCGAAAGGGCACCGGCGCAAGGTAGGGTGCATCCGACTCGACGAGAAGGCGGTCGTCCGGTACGATGCGCAACAGCGCATCGTCCGTCCAACTCCGGAACGTCACGATGCCGCTGAACGACACGCTCCAACCCGCGGCCAGACCCACCTCGGCGAGCGCGAGCGTGCCGGTAAAGCAGTGCAGCACGCCACGTACCCCCGCACTCGCCGCCTGTTGCAGCAGGTCGCGTGTGTCCGCTTCAGCGTCCCGCGTGTGCAGCACGATCGGAAGCGAGAGTTCGGCGGCGAGGGCGAGCTGGGCGTCGACGACGAGCCGCTGCTGCGCGCGCGGCGCCGTGTCGTAGTGGTAGTCGAGCCCGCATTCACCCACCGCGACGGCCCCCTGCTCCGCCGCGGCACGGATGGCTGCGGCGTCCCGTGCCTCGTCCCACGTGGCCGCATCATGGGGGTGCACTCCACAGGTGTGGAAGACGAAGCCGAGGTGGCGTGCTGCGAGTGCCTGCGCGCGCAGCGCCGCTGCTGGTGACTCGCCTATACAGACGAGGGCCCGCGCACCAGCTGCGCGGGCCCGCTCGACGGCCGCGTCCGCATCATCTGCGAACGCGGGGTCACCAAGATGTACATGACTGTCGATGAAGGCGGTCATCGGCGTCATGCGGGGTTCAGCGCTGGTCAGTTCGCGGCGACGCGACCGGTGCTGCGAGGACGATTGGCCACGGCCCCTTCGGCCGTGGTCCCCGCACGCACTGCACGCCCCGCCGCCTCGGACGTGGCGCGCGGATAGCGTGACTCGATCCAGAGCAGGACCGGACCGGCGACATAAATCGAGGAGAACGTCGCGACGAAAATACCGAACGCCATGACCATTGCGAACGGCCGGATCACCTCGCCCGCGAAGAAGAGCAGAGCAAGCGTCGCCGCGAGTGTGGTCGCATGCGTGAGCACGGACCGTGGCAGCGTCTCGTTGATGGCACGGTCGAGTACTGCACGCAGCGACTCACCCTTGCGCTGCTTCCGCAGGTTCTCGCGCACACGATCGAAGATGATGATCGTGTCGTTCGCGGAGTAACCGAGCAAGGTGAGGATGGCCGCCACCACCGTCAGCGAGATCTCGATGTCGAGCAGCATGATGAAGGCGAACGTCACGAGAATGTCGTGCGCGGTGGCGAGGACAGCGGCAGCACCGAACCGCCAGTCGAAACGCACGGCGAGATACACCAGCGTGAAGAGCGATGCGATGACCATGGCGATCATCGCCCCGCGCGCCAGCTCGCTGCCGACGCGCGGACCTACCGCCTCACTGCGCACGACCTCGACCTTTTCGGCGCCGAACTTCGCATCGAGCGCGGCTTCGATCTGCCGGGCGACACCTTCCGCACCCGCATTCTGGGCTTCGATCTGCTTCGAACCCTGAGCGCGTACGGTGTACTCGGTCGGCGATCCGAACTGCTGGACTTCGGGGCCCTCGATTCCGGCGTCGGTGATCGTCGAGCGCAGGACGGAGACGTCGGGCGCCTCGGTGAAACGAAGCTGCATGAGCGTACCGCCGGTGAACTCGATCGAGCGATTCAGCTCACCGCGCTTGAACGCGAACACCAGCAACCCAGCGGCGATGAACGCGATCGTGAGGCCGGCCGCGAGACGCCAATGCTTGACGAACTCGAAGTGCGTGTTGTGAAAGATCCGCAGCATAATGGCCTCAGATGCTCAGGGTCTGGACACCGCGTGAGCGGCTCATCCAGAGGAGGAAAAGGGTCTTGCTCACGAAGATCGCCGTGAACAGCGAGGCGACGAGCCCCGCGATGAGCGTCACGGCAAATCCGCGAACGGGGCCCGTGCCGAACTGGTAGAGCACCATGCCGGACAAGATCGTCGCCGCAGAGGTATCCACGATGGCGCTGAGTGCATGACGGAAGCCTTCGTCCACCGCGAGGCGAACCGACTTGCCGTGGTCCAACTCTTCGCGGATGCGCTCGAAGATCAGCACATTCGCATCGACCGCGATACCCATGGACAGCACGAACCCGGCAAGGCCAGGCAGCGTCAGGGCCGCGTTGAAGCCGGCCAGCGTGGCCAGCGTGTAGACGAGAAACAGTGCGAGCCCTATCACGGCGAGCACACCGGAGAACTTGTAGTAGCCAACCATGATCGCGATGATGAGACCAAGCGCCACCAGCAGCGCGACCACGCCGTCGCGGATCGAATCCTGTCCAAGACTTGCGCCGATGCTGCGGACCTCGGCGACCTTGAGCGGGACGGGTAATGCGCCGGCGCGCAGTACCAGCGCAAGATCCTGCGCGGCCTGCAGCGTACCGCCGCCAAGGGTGATCTGACCGTTCCGTCCAATTGCGCTGTTGAGCACGGGAGCCGTGACGACGCGGTCGTCGAGCACGATCGCCATGTTGTCCTTCACGTGCTTGCCGGTTTCGCGCTTGAAGACCCGTGCGCCTTCGTTGTTGAGCGTGAACTGCACCACGTTGCCCTCCACCGGATCGCTCGACGGACGGGCGTCCGTGAGCACTTCACCGGTGATGATGGGCCGTGAGTCGACCATGTACAACGAGCGATAGCGCTGCGTCCCGACGAGCAGGGAGTCCGTGCCCCAGAGCAATGCCTTCCCTGGTGGCATTGCATCCTGCATCGCCGGCAAGGCGAGCGCCTGCTCGAACGCGCCGAACAGTTCCTCGCGAATCACATACTGACCCGGCATCTGGCCCTGCTGCACGTTCTTCGAGAACAGACCGCCAGCAACGGCATTCTTCGCTGCGCTGTCGCTGCCGGTCGCGCCGGCTGCGGTAGCGGAATCACCCTTCGCGGTGTCCGGCTTTACGCTGTCCGATTTCTGCGTGAGCAACGACGTCACTGTCGAGGCCTTGCTGGTGTCGCCGCCTACGGCGGCTCCAGCGACGACGATGTTCGCCGATCGCGCGATCTCGTCGAAGCGCGGGAGTGAGCGCTCGAGTGAGCCCGTCTTGTCGACGATCTGGAACTTGAGGAACGCGGACTTCTGAACGACATCCTGCGCACGCTGCGGATCGTCGATACCCGGCAGCTCGACATAGATCTGGTCGTCCCCGACCTTCTGCACCACTGGCTCGGACACACCGAACTCGTCGATGCGCTGACGGACGACCTTGATCGCGCGGTCGATCGCCTCGCTCTTGTCGGCGACCGTCTGCTTCGACTCGTCGATCTCGAGGGTGAGGTGCATCCCGCCCTTGAGGTCGAGACCCTGCTTGAGCGGGACACGCTGCACGGTGTCGTAGACGAACACCCCATCGCGCTTCACGCGCTCGATCACGGTGCGTGGGAAGAGCGCCCACACGGAAGCCGCGAGCAGTCCTGCAATGAGCAGGACGCGATACTTCAAGTTCGCCATCGATGCCGGTGGCCAGAGGTGATGTTGGAGCGACGCAAGCGCCGCCGGGTGCGCGGTGATGTCCGACGGCCCAGGGGGGTGGCGCCTGAACTGCGCCAAGCCCCATAACTTACGCGCTTTCGTACAGTCGCGGTAGCTAGTGCGGAGCTCGTTTCTCGTCTGAAGCTGCCTTCAGGAACCGAGCCCGGCTCGCGCTGCGAGTTCGTCGCAGAGGAGCTGCGCGCGGAGGGCGTCCGGACCAGCAAAACGCCGGGTATCGCGCAGCCTGCGAACGAAGTCGATTCGTACCGTCGCGCCGTACCAGTCCCCCTCCGCATCGAAGAGATGCGCCTCGATCCGGCGCTCCTCGGCGCCGAACGTGGGCCGGCCTCCGAGATTCACCATGCCGCCGAACGACCCGGTCGGCGTCTGGACCCTCACCGCATATACGCCGTCCAGCGGCAGCAGCTTTCGCGGGTCCTGCTCTGACAGGTTGATCGTCGGAAAGCCCAGCATCCGGCCTCGCCGATCGCCGCCGACCACGCGCCCGCTGATGCTGTACGGCCGCCCGAGACCGGCCGCCGCGGCATCGACGTTTCCAGCGGCGACGGCTTGCCGGATCAGCGTCGACGAAATCGGGTCGCCATCCGCGTCGTGCACCGGATCGAGTACGGTCACACCGAAACCGCGACTCGCGCCGAGTGCACGCAACGTGTCGATGTCGCCCATTCGGCCCCGCCCGAAACCATGATCGTGGCCAACGAGCAGCTCCCGCATCCCGTAGCGCGCGCGGAGCACCACATCGACAAATGCGTCCGCCTCGTACGCCGCGAGGGAGCGCGTGAACGGCAGCACCACGACGTAGGAAACGCCACACGCGGCAAACAGCTCGAGCTTCTCGCGATGCATCGTCAACAGCCTCGGCGCACTCTCCGGCTTGATCACTTCGAGCGGGTGCGGATCGAAGGTGACGACGACGCTCGGGCGTGACGTCGCAAGCCCGCGAGACACGACGCGGTGCAACACGTCCTGGTGCCCTCGGTGCATGCCATCGAATGTCCCGACCGTGAGCACCGCGCCGGTATCACCCACCGGAAGCGAGTACTGGCTGTCATGAGGGACGAGGTCCGAGGGACGCGCGCTCATGCGTCGGCTGCTCCGAGGAGCACCACTTTCGGTTGCCATCGATTGTCGGGAGTACGTCGCGCGATTGCCACCACACGACTTCCGTCGAGCAAGGCCGCCATCTCGCCAGTTTCGGTTGCCGGCACTGGGCGACCGAACGACAGATCGATCAGTGCACCCTCGCTCAACCGTTCGTGTGCGACAGCACCCAGCGCCGGGAGCGGCGAATGCAACTGAACGGTCCCGTTGGCGATCGCACCAGGCGTCAGCAACTCGAGCGCCACCGCGTCCGTCACGGACGCTTCTCCACTCGCGACACGGCGAAGCGATTCGCAGTGTGCGGCACTTCCGAGCGCGCGGCCGATATCGCGAGCGAGTGCGCGCACGTACGTACCACCGCCGCAGCTGATACGGACGGTGAGCCGTTCGTCGGATGCAGCCAGCAGCGTCCACTCGTGCACGACCACCGCCACCGGCGGCAGCACAACGTCGACGCCGCGACGCGCGAGCGCATAGGCACGCTGGCCGTTGACGTGCTTCGCCGAGAATGCCGGCGGCTGCTGCGCAATTGCGCCAGTGAGCGCCGTGACTGCCGCCGCGAGCGCTGGCACATCGTGCAGGTCGGGAAGCGGAGCTTGCGCCGTCGCGGTGCCGGTGCCGTCGTCGGTGCTGGTCTCGAACCCGAACCGGATGACGGCTTCATACACCTTGGGCTCGCCGAGGACATACGGCAACAGCCGTGTGCAGGCACCCACTGCGAGCACGAGCAGGCCGGTGGCAAACGGATCGAGCGTTCCTGCATGTCCGACGCGTTTGCTGCGCGCTGCTCGCCGGACCACTGCAACCACATCATGCGACGTGATTCCCGCCGGCTTGTCGACGTACAGAAGGCCGTCCACGTCGCGTGACCTGCGATCCCCCGTCGGCGCGGTCAGCGGCCGGACGGCGTCGTGTCGTCCGGTGCTGCGCCCCGATCACCACCAGTGCCGGGATGTTCCCCCCCTGGTGTCTCCGCTTCGCCTTCCGACGACGCATCGGGCGAAGCCTCAGCCAGCGCTTCCCGTTCGTTGCGCACCTGCGCCAACAGCTGTTCGATGCGCGATGCGCGCGCAATGCTCTCGTCTGCCTTGAACACGATCTCGGGTGCCGAGTGCAGCCTCAACGAGCGGCCGAGCAGCGAGCGAAGGTGCGTCGCGACGCTGGCCAGCCCTTCGAACGTCGACTTGCGAGCATCCTCCTCGCCCATCACGCTCACGAATACTGTTGCGTGCCGAAGGTCGCGGGTAACGTCGACCGCCGTAACGGTGACGAACCCGCGGATCCGCGGATCCTTCGCGCCTTCGTTGAGGAAGGTCGCGACCTGCTCGCGGATTGCTTCGGCGACGCGGTCCGGACGCCGCGGTTCGCCCATGATGTCTCCCTAGGCCTTCGAGGCCTGGTCGAGCGTACGCGCTACTTCCTCGGTGCGGTAGCACTCGAACACGTCGCCGATCTTCACGTCGTTGAAGTTCTCGATGCCGATACCGCACTCGTAGCCTTCCTTCACCTCGTTCACGTCTTCCTTGAAACGGCGGAGCGATGCGATCGCGCCGTCGTACAGCTCGACGGAATCGCGAATCACGCGCACGCGGCCCTTGCGGTTGATGTTGCCGCTGCGGACGATGCAGCCGGCGATGGTGCCAATGCGCGCCACCTTGAACGTTTCGCGCACCTCCGCCTCACCATACACGACTTCGCGCGATTCCGGCCGCAGCATGCCTTCGAGCGCAGCCTTCACGTCGGCAACAGCTTCGTAGATGATGCGGTAGAGCTTGATGTCGACGCCTTCGCGCTCCGCTGCTGCGCGCGCGTTGTTGTCGGGGCGCACGTGGAAGCCGATGATGATGGCGCCCGACGCCTTCGCGAGCAGGATGTCCGTTTCGGCAATCGCGCCCACACCACGGTGCAGGATCTCCACCGAGACTTCGCTGTTCGACAGCTGCCCGAGCGCGTCGGCCAATGCTTCCGCCGGACCGCCCTGATCAGCCTTGATGACGAGCCGCAGCTGCCGCCGCTGACCGCCCGACGTCTGCGACATGAAGTCTTCCAGCGAGACCACGCCGCGCGTGGTGCGACGGCTCTTCGCTTCGCGATCGAGCCGCTCTCGGCGCTGCGCAATTTCACGCGCCGCCGTCGCGTCTTCGACCACGAGGAGCTGATCGCCGGCCATCGGTACGCCCGTGAGACCAAGGATCTGCACGGGAATGGCTGGCCCGGCCGACTTCACCTGCTTGCCACGCTCGTCCAGCAGCGCGCGCACACGGCCGGAGTGAATACCGACGATGTAGTCGTCACCAACGCGGAGCGTACCGTTCTGCACGAGCACGGTTGCAACCGGGCCCTTGCCCTGATCGAGCTGCGCTTCGACGACCGAGCCGACTGCACGGCGGTTCGGGTTGGCCTTGAGCTCCAGGATGTCCGACTGCAGGAGAATCTGGTCGAGCAGTTCCGCGACACCCGTCCCCTTCTTGGCGGAAATTTCGGAGTGCAGCACCGTACCACCGAACTCTTCGAGCACGACGTCGTGCTGCAACAGATCCTGCTTGACCTTGGCGATCTGCGCCGTCGGCAGGTCGACCTTGTTGATGGCGATGATCATCGGCACGCCGGCGCTCTTCGCGTGCGAGATCGCCTCCACCGTCTGCGGCATGACCTGGTCGTCTGCGGCGATGACGATGACGACGATGTCCGTGACCTGTGCTCCGCGCGCACGCATGGCGGTGAACGCTTCGTGACCCGGCGTGTCGAGGAAGGTGATGAGCTTCCCGCCCTCCACCTGCACGTGATACGCGCCGATGTGCTGCGTGATGCCACCTGCTTCGCCCGCCACGACGTTCGCCTTGCGGATGTAGTCGAGCAGCGAGGTCTTGCCATGGTCGACGTGACCCATGATGGTGACCACCGGTGGGCGCGAGCGCAGGTCTTCCGCCGCATCTGCCGGTTCGGCCTGATCCGTCATGTCCGCGGCGTAGTCGCTTTCCTTGACGGCCTGGAAGCCGAACTCACCGGCAATCAGTTCGATCTGGTCGAAGTCGAGACGCTGATTGATGGTGACCATCAGCCCGAGCGTCTTGAATGCGAAGCCGACGATCTGTGTAGCCGGAATGCTGAGCGTCTGCGCGAGTTCGGACACCGTAATGAACTCGTTCACGCGCACGGTCTTCCGCTCACGCTCCGCCGCAGCGGAACGCTGTGCCTCCATCTCTTCGCGCATCTCGCGGCCAAAGCCACGGCCACCGCGACCACCTCGTGTCGGTGCTCCACGCAACGCCGTCATCGTCTTCGAGATGTTGGCCGACACGGCTTCCTGATCGACTGCACCGCGCTTGCCCTTCTTGCCACGACGCTGTTGGCTACCAGCGCCGGCACCTGCCCCCATACCGGGCTGCGTGCTGCCACCGCCACCGCCGCCGGGCGCGCCACTGGACTGTCCGCCAGGCGTCGCTCCCATCGGTGGGCGGCGGTCGTCGCGGCGTTGCCCCTGACTCAGTCCGCCACCCGGCGCCGCCGATGCGATTGGACGAGCAGAACCGAAGTTCGGCGATCCGCCCGGCCGCGGACGCGGTGCGCCAGGCACGACCGGGCGCGGACGCGGACGATCGGGTGAAAGGTTCGCCGCGGGAGGCGCCGGCGGCGCTGCGGGAGCCGGTGCGGCACCGGTCGATGCGCTGCCTGCGCCGCCGTTCGCCGACGATACGGGCGGCGTCGGAGGCGTCGGAGCTGTCGGCGCTGCGCCGGCCATGGGAGACGGCGGAGAAACCGCTGGCGCGGCGACTACATCTGGTGCCGGCGCAACGGGTGCGGCAGACGCCGGAGAGGCGGCCGTCGGGCCAGCACCGCGGGACGATGCAGCAGAGCTGCCCGCGTCACGTGTCGCGTCACGCGTCGCGTCACGCGCCGCGTCGCGCGTGGACTCGCGCTGCTCATCACGTGAGGTAACCGCAGCGTCGGAACGCCCAACGGCGCTAGCGGACGCAGACGGCTCGGCACGAGCGGCGGGAGCGCGAGGCGCGCCAGCAACGGCTGGCGTTGGGGCCCGTGGCGACTCGCCGGCCGCAGTGCGCTCCGGCGCGGCAGGAGCTGCTCGCTCAGGTGCAGGGTCCGCGGCTACGGATGCGGTCACCGATGGCGCGCTGCCGGCGGACACCGGCGTCGGCGCTGGCGCGGCCGCAGCCGGCGGCGCAATCGCAGGAGCAGACACTTCCGGTGCATCCATGACAGGAGGCGGCACGGCGGGCGATTCAGCGGCCGTCTCGACCTCGGCGGCTCGCCGGCGGCGAACGCCCGGTGCGGATGTCTCCACTTCGGCGACCGGTGCGGGCGCCTCAGCTGCCGCACCGCTCCGACGTCGACGGGGCGCTGCCGGTGCGGGCTGCGCCTTTTCGGCGCGCACGCGCTTCTCGCGCTCCCAACGGGCGCGAATGCGCGATACCTGATCATCCGTCAGCAGGGACAGATGACTGCGTACCGGAACGTCCATCTGGCGCAGCAGCGTGATGACCTCGTCCGCCGAGATCCCGAACTCACCCGCCATGTCATGCACACGAAGCTTGCTCAAACCCTTCCTCCTACCGCGAAACGCGCGTCGCGTCGCCCGCCGGGGCAGCCCCGGCCACGGCGCCGCGTATACCGCGCGCCAGACCCTGATCCACGATGCCAACCGCCGCCGTGGTCTCGCGACCGACAGCAGCTCCCAGTTCGGCCGCACTCGGCCACTCGATCATCTCCACCTTTCGTGCCCGAAGCAGCGGCACGACCTTGTCCAGCGAATGCTTCGATACATCGGCGGCGATGATCGCCAGATGTACCGCTCCCTTCATCGCATCGAGCCGGACACGTTCCGCCCCGACGACGACATTGCGTCCACGCACACCCAGCCCGAGCAACCCGAGAATCTTCCGACGAACTGCCGGGTCGAGACCTTCCACGTTCACCCCTGTCCATCTCCGGGAGCAGCGCCTTCGTTGTCCTCTTCCGTCGTCAGCTCGTCGATGATCGACATGATGCGATCGGCTTCCTCCGGCGCGATGCCGGGCAAACGCAACAGGTCGTCGCGATCCAGATCGAGAATGTCGTTGAGCGTGCGGTACCCTGCTTCCGCGAGGACCGCCACCGTCGAGACTTCCAGACCATCGATCTCGTTGAGCGGAATGTCCGGCTCTTCCTCCACCTCGTCCGGCAGCGGCGCAAACAGCGGTGCCTCTCCACCCTTCTCGAGCCATTCCCGGCTCGAGTAGAGATCGATCTTCCACCCCGTCAGTTCGGACGCGAGGCGCACGTTCTGCCCGTTGCGACCGATGGCCAGCGACAGCTGATCCTCGTCGACCACAGCCTGAATCGTCCGCGAGATCGAATCACTGAACACGCGAGCGACCCGAGCAGGAGCGAGAGCGAGCTTCGCAAAACGCTCCGGGTCGGGCGACCACGGCACGATGTCGATCCGCTCTCCGCCCAACTCGTTGACCACCGCCTGCACGCGCGACCCCTTGAGCCCGACACAGGCACCGACGGGATCGACTGCGTCGTCACGCGAGGTCACCGCGATCTTCGTGCGGCTGCCCACCTCGCGGGCCGCCGCCTTGATCTCGACGATGCCCTGCTGAATCTCCGGCACTTCGAGCTTGAACAACGCCTGCACGAACAGCGCGTCCGCACGACTCAGGATGAGACGCGGCCCCTTCGGCGTGTCCTCGACTCGCTTGAGCACAGCGCGTACCGGCTCGCCCTGATGATAATGCTCGCGATGGTTCTGTTCACGATACGGAATGATGGCTTCCGCTTCACGGAACTTGTTCAGCATGACGACGAGCTTGCCGCGCTCGATCTGCTGCACTTCGCCGGAGAGGAGGTCGCCCACCCGATCCGAAAACTCGTCGCGGATACGCGTGCGCTCGCCCTCCCGTACCCGTTGAATGATGCGCTGCTTGGCCGCCTGCACCGCCGTGCGGCCGAACTCCGCAAAATCGACGTTGGTTTCCATGATGTCACCGGCCTCGAACTCCGGATCACTGAACCGGGCTTCCTCGAGCTGGACTTCGCGAGACGCGTCGGTGACCTCCTCGACGACCGTCTTGAGGAGCACGATACGGATGGCACCCTTGGCTTCGTCGATCTCGATCTCGGCCTGGACGTTGGCCCCGTGCTTCTTGGCAAGGGCGGCATGAATGCCGTCCTGCAGAAGCCCGTGCAACTCCTCACGCGTGATCTGCTTGAGATTCGCCAACTCACGGAACGCCGCGAGAATGTCCGCCGATCCGGCCATCCGTCTTCCCCTATTTTTTCCAGTGGAACGCGAGTCGTGCCGCAGTGACCTCGGCGAGCGGGACATCGATGTCCCTGCCCTTCGGATCACGCACCTGCACCACCTCCGCGCCTTCCTCGCCCGCCACGGCAAGGATCTCGACTTCCTGTTTGCCACCTGCGAGTACGCCGCTGGTCACCGTGGCTCGGCGACCAACAAATCGCCGCCAGTCAGCGGGCGACCGAAGGGGCCGATCCGCGCCTGGCGACGAGACTTCCAGCACGTACTGCTCACCAACGAACGCCCCCGCTTCCAGTCGCGCTTCCAACGCGCGCGAGACGCGGGCACAATCCTCGATCGTCACCTTCGTGCCGTCGCGCCGATCGATCCGAATTTCCAGAACGGGGCGCGACTTCGAGCCCCCGCGGCGCAGCTCGACCAAATCGAACGCCAACGAGTCAAGCTCTTGCGCGACAATGGGTTCGATGATCTCGCCCATGTAATATGTCTCCTGCCGAATCCAGCCGACCTCAGCAACACCAAGAACTTGCAAAGAACAAAAAAGTGTGGGGACCTTCCCCACACTTCGGCCGCCCGCTCGCGCGAACGAATTCACAAAGGTTGTGCCCTGCAGACCCTTAAAGTAGGCATGGCAGCAGACGAGGTCAAGATGACTTACTGGAGCGCGATCACGCCCAACTGTCGCCCAGTGTCGCCCGCACGGTGGGAGAAAAAGTGTGCGTTGTCGCATCGCGTGCAGAATTCGCTCTTCGTGAGCGACGATACCCGAAAACGAGCAGCCTGGTTCGCGAGCACGTCATGCACATCGAGCAGCGCCTTGGCGGTCTCCGGAGACCCGAACACCGCGGTGAGCACTTCCGGCCCTACCTCGTAGCAGCGGCCGCAGATCGACGGGCCGAGGTGCACGGTGCACTCGTCTGCGGGAAATCCCGCGCGCTCGAACATGGACATGCCAACTCCGAGAATGCCCGCGGCCGTCCCGCGCCACCCCGCGTGCAGTGCGGCGATCGCACCTGCCGGGTGCGCGATGAAAACGGGCGTACAATCGGCGACGGTGACGGCCAAGGCGGTGCCGCGGCTCGCCGTGAAATGACCGTCGACCCCGCGGACCCGAAGCCAGCCACGCCAAGTGTCCTCGTGACGCACGACGGTTGCCCCATGCACCTGGGCGGCACTGCACAGACGCAGGATGCCGGCACGCTCGAGCGACTCCTGCAGTACGTCCCATCGCCACGTCACGGCGCCGGAGGGCTCGTCCGATCCAAGTCCGAAAGTGCCCGCGAGCCGGCCCGTGGTGAAAGCA
>DASQZA010000214.1:0-2047 GCA_035638935.1 Gemmatimonas sp.
GGCTGTCGCTGCTCCTGCTCGGTGCCGGCGCCGTTGCCGACCGGAGGGCCGCCGCGTGAATGGGTCCGGTTCCCAGCCTGAGGCGGTCGCCGAGCGCGGCCTCGTCATCGTTCCCACGTACAACGAGCGTGAAAACGTGGCGCGGATCATCGAATCCGTGCTCGCGCAGGACGAGCGACTGTCTGTCCTCATCGTGGATGACGGGTCTCCTGATGGAACCGGCGGCATCGTGGACTCGATCGCGCTCACGAACGACCGCGTGCATGCGCTCCATCGGCCGAAGAAGATGGGGCTCGGCACGGCG
This sequence comes from Gemmatimonas sp., assembly GCA_035638935.1. Classification (GTDB taxonomy): domain Bacteria; phylum Gemmatimonadota; class Gemmatimonadetes; order Gemmatimonadales; family Gemmatimonadaceae; genus Gemmatimonas. The sequence goes on from DASQZA010000214.1 coordinate 305, forward strand.
TACCTCGCGGGCTTCAAGTGGGCGCTCGAGCGGGAGTACACACTTGTCTTCGAGATGGACGCGGACTTCTCGCATGATCCGGGTCACCTGCCGGAATTCCTGCGCGCGGTCGAAGGTGCCGACCTCGTCCTTGGCTCACGTTATCGCAACGGCAAGGTGACGGTCGTGAACTGGCCGATGACGCGGCTGATGCTGAGTTATGCGGCCAACATCTACGCGCGAACCGTCACGGGCCTGCAGCTCTACGACGCGACCGGCGGTTTCAAGTGCTTCCGTCGTCGTGTGCTCGAGACGATCGATCTCAGCGACGTGCGCTCGAACGGCTACGCCTTCCAGATCGAAGTCAGCTTCCGGGCGTGGAAGAAGGGATTCCGCATCGTCGAGATCCCGATCGTCTTCACCGACCGCACGGAGGGGGAGAGCAAGATGTCGAAGCGGATCGTGCGTGAAGCCATCTGGATGGTCTGGCGGCTGCGGTGGTGGTCGATTACCGGCCGGGTATGACCACGGTCGGCAGCGGCCGAGTGTTCTGGAAGATGTCCGGGTCAGGGAATGACTTCGTCTTTCTCGACACACGCGGTTCGCTCGGGCCGGACGAACTCGAGAATGCCGGCGCAATCGCAGCGCTGTGCGCACCGCATCTCGGTGTCGGGGCTGACGGTGTCGTCTTCATTGCCGAGTCCGCTGACGCGCTCTTTGCGATCCGCTACTACAACGCCGATGGATCCCGCGCCGCGCTGTGCGGCAATGCTTCACTTTGCGCAGCGCAAAGCGCAGTCAAGCTTGGACTTGCGACGCGTCAGCAGACATTCGACTTCATGTCAGACGCTGGTTGCATCAGGGCGTCGATCGATGCTGATGGGGTCGCATCGGTGCGACTTGCTGGCGTGACGGAGATGGAGCCGGACGCGAGCGAAGGTGTCGCGCCGCGCGAGCTGCGGATCGGGTACGCCGTGGTCGGCGTGCCGCACCTCGTGGTGCTGGTGCCGGACGTCGGAGCGGTCGACGTAGTTGGTCGCGGGCGGATCCTGCGACACGGCCCGGAGCGGTCGCCAAAGGGTGCCAACGTGAACTTCGTGAGCGGTTCCGCGGCCTCCGGCTGGCGGATTCGCACCTATGAGCGTGGGGTCGAGGCGGAGACGTACGCGTGTGGGACGGGCGCCGTCGCGACGGCCGCGCTTCTGGCGGCCTGGTCGCAGGCGCCGAGCGACGAGGCGGTGCGACTGCTGACCGCCAGCGGGAGCACGCTCTCGGTGCGGCTGCCGGGCACGCCTGGCGCCGGCTGGAGTGAGTTGTCCGGCGAAGGGCGTGTGGTGTTCGACGGGGTGCTGCGGACGCTGCGCTGACGGCCTGCTGTGCGCACCCACATGCACGGCGATCGAGACGTCGACAGCGGAGTTCGCTGCGACGATTCACGAGTGATCCAGTACCCGACGCAGAAGAATCCGACGGGCCGCGTCGAGTCTGAGCGAAGGGGCCAGGGGCTGAGAGTTGGAATGTCAGACCGCCGAGGCTGTCATGACACGGACGTGACCGATTGTGAGCAATCGAGACCGCTTTCCACAGAGCGGAGGCAATCGGGGCACTTATCCACAGTTTCCCACGCCCGGTAGTTTACATAATACTTCTTATAAGAAGTAAAAGTCGTCGGGGAGGAGTTGGCGGGTTCGGCTGTTCCACCGCCCGGCGATGTCAGCGGAGCCCTCACAGGCGTCGAAGCCACCACCTGCCACTGCGCATCAC
>DASQZA010000215.1:0-9329 GCA_035638935.1 Gemmatimonas sp.
CGGCACCGCGACGTTCTGGGAAGGTGTCGACGTGCCGGGTGATGCGTTGCGCGGGTTGCTGATCGCGAAGCTGCCATTCCGAGTTCCGACGGAGCCGATGGTCGCGGCCCAGTGCGAGGCGATCGAGGCGCGTGGTGGAAATGCATTCGGCGAGTTCATGTTGCCGCATGCGTCCTTGCGGTTGAAGCAGGGTTTCGGGCGGCTGATCCGCACGGCGACCGATCGCGGGGTGGTAGTGTTGAGCGATCCTCGCGTGTTGACGAAGCGGTACGGACAGGAACTGCTCGACGCACTGCCACCGGCGAAGCGCGTGGCCGGGCCGTGGGCAAAATGCCGATCCGCGATTTCGTCATTTTATGCAGCACGCGGGTCGCGCTCTGCGTAGTCCGCGAAGGACGCGCAGCCACGGCGCTCTCCCTCGCTCCCTTTTTCCCTCTTTTCTTCTCTCATGCTCCCGTCCAAGATCGTCTGCGTTGGCCGCAACTACCGCGCACATGCCGCCGAGATGGGCAACGATGTGCCCAAGGAGCCGCTGCTCTTCCTCAAGCCACCGTCGTCGATCATTCGCGGTGGCGAGCCGATCGTGTTGCACCCGGTGTCATCGCACATCGAGTTCGAGGGAGAGATCGCACTGGTGGTTGGCAAGCGACTGCGCAGGGCAGGGGAGGACGAAGCACGTGCGGCGATCTCGGGCGTTGTGGCGCTCAATGATGTGACAGCGCGGGACCTCCAGAAAGGAGATGGCCAGTGGGCACGAGCCAAGGGGCTCGACAGCTTTTGCCCGGTCGGCGAACCTGCGCCCGTGCCCGATGATCTGTCCGTCATCACGATCGTGACGACGCTGAACGGCCAGGAGTGCCAGCGCGCGGCTGCGGCCGACATGGTTTTCGCGATTCCGATGCTGCTCTCATACATTTCGCAGTATCTCACACTGGAGCCGGGTGACCTGGTTGCCACGGGCACGCCAGCGGGCGTTCGTCCGTTGAAGCCAGGAGATGTGGTGCAGGTGGAGCTGGTGGGCCTGAGTTCCGTGTCCAATCCAGTGATCGCAGGTCAGTGAGGCACACCCTGCACCGGACCGGGTATACGAGGCTTGATGTCTGACCACCCCCTTGCCCCGAGCAGCGACAAGCCGGAGCGCGCTCCCGAGAAGACGTCCGACAGCACGTCCGAACGCGCGGCGAGCGGCTCTCGTCGCGTCCCGCGTCCTGCGCTGCGGGCTCGTGCGCGTGCCGGCGGAAGCGGGGACCGCGAGCGTCGGACTGGTCGTGCGTTCACGGTGTCGGTGGGGCTTCACCTGCTGGTTGGCGTCGTGGTCGTGCAGTTGCTCACGTTCGGCCACGGGCTCTATCGGTTTCTCGACCCGTTTGCCGCAACGACCGAGGTGCAGGAGGGGCTCACCTACGTCGAACCGAAAGCGTCGGCACCGGTCGTTCCTCCGGCAGCGGCGACGCGACCTGCGCCACGTGCTCCCGTTTCCACCGGCCCGGTCGTGGGGCCCGTGATTGCTGCGCCGATGGCAACCGTTCCGGCGGACACTGGCAGTGGTGGCGGTGCGCCTGCTAGCGCACCAGCAGCGGGCTCCGGCATCGGCGCAATCGATCCCAACTTGCGTGGCACCCGGCCTGGCTACACGGATGGACGGGTGTGGGCTGGCCCCGGAGCGGGTCCGGCCGGGCCCGGTCCGGCGCGCAGCGGTGCTGAACGTCTCGACAGCGTGATGGCGGCGGTGCTTACGCAGGCGGCAGACTCAGTCGATTCGATCGCCCGCGCTACCGGCGCCTATGGCCGAGCACCGGGCGACTGGACCAAACGGGACAAGAACGGCAACAAGTGGGGCTGGGACAACGCCGGCATCCGTCTTGGCAAGGTCACGATCCCGAACGCGTTGCTGTCGCTGCTGCCGATGAACGCGCAAGCGGGCATGTCCGCCAATCCGACGACGCTCGACCGCGAACGCCGGCTTTCGATGGCACGCGAGGACATTCAGCGTTTCTCGTCAATGGGCCCGGGCGATGCTGAATTCAACAAGCTCAACAAGGAGCTGCGTGATCGCCGCGAACGGGAACGTCGTGGACGGCTGCGTGCGCCGAGCGCCGCGAACGTCGCCGCGCCGCAAAAGGGCGGCGCGAACAAGTAGCGATCAGCGCAGCATCGATCAGCGCAGGTAGGCGATCGCAGCGTCGAGACGTGTCAGTGACCGCTCGCGCCCCACGTACAGCAGCACGTCGAAGATGCCCGGGCTCACTGTCAATCCCGTGAGGGCGACGCGCAGCGGCTGAAATATCTTTCCACCGGCGATCCCCAGTTCGTCGGCGAGTGCACGGAGACCCGCTTCCATTGCTGCCGTGTCCCACGACGGCAATTCCGCCAGACGATCTCGTGTCGCACCCAGGATTGCTGCAGTTGCGGCAGGGTCTCTCCACTGCTTCGCGACGGCGTCCGCGTCGAATTCCACCGTGTCGCGGAAGAAGTGCGCGGCCAATCCCACGATCTCGTCGAGCCGGCGCGCACGCGAACGCAGTATGTCGAGCAGGCCGTAAAACCACTCCTGCCGCGCATTCAGCTCCTCGGCCGTCGCGAGGCCTGCAGCGACGAACAACGGCATGACGTGCGGGGCGAGCTGGTCGAGCGGCATGGCGATCATGTGCTGCCCGTTCATCCATTCGAGCTTCACGGTATCGAACACGGCCGCCTTTTTCTGCAGGCCCGCCGTATCGAAGCGATCGATCAACTCCGGCAACGTCATGACCTCCGTGTCGTCGCCGGTCGACCAGCCGAGCAATACGAGGAAGTTCAGCATCGCGCCGGGCAGCAGGCCTTGATGCTGATAGTCGCCGACCGCCGTCGCACCATGCCGCTTCGACAGTTTCTTGCCATCCGTGCCATGGATCATCGGCACGTGCGCAAACTCGGGTACGTTCGCACCAAGCGCGCGATAGAGGAGGATCTGCTTCGGCGTGTTGGAGATGTGATCGTCGCCGCGCATCACCAGCGTGATGTCCATCGCGATGTCGTCCGATACGACGGCCATGTTGTACACTGGCGTGTTGTCGGAGCGAAGGACGACGAAATCCTCGATGTCCTTGTTCGGGAACGCGATCCGGCCGTGCACGAGATCGTTCCATTCGGTCGTGCCATCGGGGACCTTGAAGCGGATGGCGAACGGTTCGCCGGCGGCGAGCTTTTCGGCCGTCTCGGCCTCGCTCAACTCGGCCGTGCGACGGTCGAACTTGAATGCACCGCCAGCCTTCTCGGCCTCGGCGCGCAGCCGCTCGATCTCCGATTGCGGTGTGAAATCGCGGTAGGCCGCGCCGGTCTCCAGCAACCGCTGGCCGTCACGCTGGTGGCGAGGCAGGTTGGCGCCCTGAAAGACGACATCCTCCTGCCAGTCGAGGCCCAGCCACGCCATCCCGTCGAAGATCGCGCGCGTGCTCTCGTCAGTGCTGCGCTGGCGGTCCGTGTCTTCGATGCGCAGCAGGAAGTCGCCGCCCACTTTTCGGGCGTACAGCCAATTGAAGAGCGCCGTGCGGGCGCCACCGACATGCAGAAATCCGGTCGGCGATGGGGCAAAGCGCACGCGAGGGCGCCGGGATGGTGCATTCATGAACGAGAAGTGCTCGGAAAACGGACGAATAAGACAATGCGGGCCCGCCGGTGGAACGACGGACCCGCAAACGGAGAGGGCGGGATTCGAACCCGCGATAGGGGTTGACCCCCTATGCCGGTTTAGCAAACCGGTGCCTTCAGCCTCTCGGCCACCCCTCCCGACCTACAGCGATCACCCGATGGCGGGCAGACGTCGAATGTAGCGGCGGAGCGGTCGACGGGGCAATGGCGCACGGGCAAGCGGGACCGCATCCTGCAAGGTAATTGCTCGATTGTTGCCCCGCGGGCCAATCTCCGCCCGTCGGTTGCCGTCTCGATTCACTTTTTCCGAGCACTCTGCCATGGCCCAGCGCGCACGACCCACGCTCGACAAACGCACCACCCGCAACGCCAAGCCCGACGCGGACACCGAAGTCAAGTTCCGCTCGAGCATCGACCTGCCGGTCGAAGCCCGCTCCGAAATGATCACGTTGCTCAACGAGCGTCTCGCCGACTTTCTCGATCTCGAGCGCCAGTGCAAGCAGGCGCACTGGAATGTGAAGGGTCCGCGTTTCCTTCAGCTGCATCTGCTGTTCGACGAAACGGCGGCGCTCGCGGTCAAGTGGTCGGACGATATCGCTGAACGCGCCATGCAACTCGGCGGTATCGCCGAAGGCAGCGTGCAGACGGTGGCGGAGCGTACGTCGTTGCGCCCTGCGCCGACGGTTGCAAAGGATGCCGACACATGGATTGGCGTCGTCACGGAAGCACTCGCCTGCTGCGCGAACGGCGCACGCAAGAACATCGAAACGGCGGACGATGCTGGAGACGCCATCACAGCGGATCTGCTGACACGCATCACGAGCGAGGCGGACAAACAGCTGTGGTTCGTCGAAGCGCACCTGCAGAACGGTTGATCGATCACGGCTGAGCGGTGAGACACATCGGTGAACGGCATGCTGCGATGAGATGCCGTTCATCTGAGGCGTCATAAGTGCTTGCCGGAATGGAACTTGCCCGGCCTCAGCCTGTGAAGAACAGTCATGGTGGGGTACACGAGTCATGAGAGTGCTCATGACTGCCGATCCAGGCAGCACGGTCTGGGGCTTCGCACTCGACCTGGTCGCGGGGCTTGGAGCACAAGGTGTCGAGGTCGTGCTCGCGACGCTTGGTTCGAAACCGTGCTCGGGTCAACGGCGAGATATCCGCGCGATTCCCAATGTGCTGGTTGCCGAGAGCGACTATCGCGTGGAGTGGATGATCGACCCGTGGGAAGATGTACGCGTGTCGGGCGACTGGTTGCTCACGCTGGCCTCGCGATACGCGGTGGATGTCGTGCATTGCAACCATCTCGTACACGCGAATCTGCCATGGGATGTACCGGTGCTTGCCGTCGGTCATTCTTGCGCGCGCTCGTGGACCGAGGCCACGTACGGCACTGTCGGTAGCGACTGGGATCGCTACGCGCACGAAGTCGGTGCGAGCTTGCGTGCAGCAAGCGCCGTGGTGGCGCCGACTCGTGCGATGCTGTCGAGTCTCGAGCAACACTACGGCCCGATCACCGACGGTGCCGTCATCCACAGCGCGTGTCGCCCGATGCCGCATGCCTCCCTACGCAAGGAGTCGCGCATCCTTTCGGTCGGCCGTCTCACCGACGAGTCCAAGAACTTTGCCGCGTTGAACCGTGTAGCCCCGTCTCTCGCGTGGCCGGTCCACATTGCGGGACCGACGGGAATGAGTTCGGGCGATTCGGTGTCGATGCCGAATGTCGACCTCCTTGGGTCGCTCACGACCCGCGCGCTGTCGTCATGGATCAAGCGGGCCGCAATCTTCGCGCTGCCGTCGAAGTACGAACCATCAGGCCTGACCGTGTTGAATGCGGCACGCGCCGGATGTGCACTGGTACTCGGTGATATCCCCGCCCTGCGCGAGTTGTGGGACGGCGCCGCGCTGTTCGTGCCGACCGACGACGATGCGGCGCTCACGAATGCGCTGCAGTCGCTGATCGACGACCCGCAACGGCGTGCGGTGTTGGCACGCGCCGCACGCCAGCGCGCGCTTGTGTACGGGTACGAACGCTGTGTGCTGGAGTACCTGCTGGCCTATCGCGTACTGCGCGGCGGATACGAGCGGCTGTACGACGGCGTGCTAGAAGCGCCGTATGGAAGACTGGCGCAGGTAGGGGCAGACTAGGTCTCTACTTCTCCCAATCCAGCCTCGTGATGCGACCGCCGCCGCCAGTGATCCATGCGGTGCGCCCTGCTGACGTTGCGCCGGTGTAGAGCGAGCCGTTGATGACGTGCCAGCTGAAGCCATCATCGTCCGTCGCGAATGCCCCGCCGAACCCCGCCACGACTGCGATCTTGCCATTGGCTCCGCCCACTAGTGTCACGGCGGAGAGTGCGCCCGGTAAGGGTGGACGCAGGCGCAGCGTCCAGGTGCGGCCGCCATCCGATGTGACGCCAAGGGCCGCCGACGACGTGTCCAGGCGCAACCGGTTGATGTCGGCAGCGACAGCCATGCCTCGGCCGCCCGAGCGAGAAACGTCGCGAAACGCCATCCCTGTCGTGCCGGACACGGCAGCGCGAACGAATGGTGTTTCGCTCGTGGTCCAGCGCGCGCCGGCGTCGGTGCTGCGGAGCATCCGTGCCCCCGGAGCGCCGGTGGCGATGAGCACCGTGTTCGGGCCGGATTGCACGACGCATTGGCCGCTCGATGCGAATGCGCCTTCGGCCGGCAGCGGAGCCGGTACGTCGCCCTGCTTCACCAGCGTCCAGTTCACGCCACCATTCGTTGTGCGCAGGATGTTCGTGCGACCATGTGAGGCATCGCTGTACGCCACGCCACGGCGGGCATCGAGCATCGTGAAGCAGTCATAGAATGCAGCGGTGTCCGCGTTGCGGAATTGCAGGTCCCATGACGCTCCACCATTCGTCGTGCGGTAGATGCGCGAGCGGGCACCAGGTCCGGCGGCGAGTATCCACGCTGTGTTGGCGCTGGCCGCGTGAACATCGCGAAACTCGAGGGAGTCGGAATCTGGTACGGGGAGCCGCTTCCACGTCGTTCCACCGTCGAGCGTGCGCAACACGACACCGCGGTGCCCCGACGCCCACACCACTCGCTCGCTCACCGCGTGCACCGCTTGCAGCAGCTGGTTCGTTCCGCTCACTTGTTCGGTAACGCGCGTAGGTCCGCCTGTCCCCGGACGCCAAGTAATGCTCTGCCTGACGATCCCATGACCCTCCTGCGAGACGGCCAGTGTCGGCGCGACAGCGCCGGCGATCGCAACGATCAACAGTCGAAGCGGAGCGAGGCTTGTGCTCGTTATCATGTGAGGGATTGTGGCATGGCGGGATGGGGCACGTAATTGCAGAGATAGCATCAAGCTACGTCGCGACACGGGATTTGCATGCGTCGATGACATGCGTCATTCCTCCTCGAGCCGTACTCCCGAGCGCGCGGCGACCCTCGCTGCACTCACCGCGCGGGCGACACCACTGGCGTCCGACGACGATCTCGATCCGCTGATCGATCGCCTCAAGAACGCACGCGTCGCCCTTCTTGGCGAAGCCACGCACGGCACACACGAGTTCTACAGCTGGCGGGCTCGCATCACCCAGCGGTTGATCGCCGAGTATGGATTTGCGTTCGTCGCTGTCGAGGGCGACTGGCCAGCCTGTTACCAGGTGAATCGCTATGTGAAGGGATACGACGGGGTGTCCGGGTCGGCGCGCGAGACGCTCGATGCATTCGATCGTTGGCCCACGTGGATGTGGGCGAACACGGATGTCGAACAGCTCGTCGAGTGGATGCGACGGGTCAACGACAGCGCCGTCACCACCGGACGCGTTGGCTTCTACGGGCTCGACGTATACTCGCTCTGGGATTCCATGCGTGAGGTCGTGCAGTATCTCGAGCGGGTGGACCCACCCGCGGCGCGTGAGGCACGGAAGGCATACAGCTGCTTCGAGCCGTTCCACGGGGATGAGCACGCCTACGCGCGGGCCACGGCGATGGTGCCCACCTCCTGCGAAGCCGATGCGATATCGATGTTGCATGCGATGCGCGCACGAGCGCCGCAGTACACCGGTGATGGCGCTGACGCATTCTTCGATGCCGAACAGAACGCGCTGGTTGCAGCCAATGCCGAGCGCTACTACCGCACGATGGTGCGCGGTGGAAGTGACTCGTGGAATGTCCGCGACAGGCACATGACCGAGACGCTGGAGCGGCTCATGGCGCATCATGGAGATGGCGCGAAGGCCATCGTGTGGGAGCACAACACGCACATCGGCGATGCGCGCTTCACCGACATGCAGGGCGCCGGCATGGTGAATGTCGGACAGCTCGCGCGCGAACGCTGGGGCGACGACGCGGTGCTGGTAGGGTTCGGTACAGGGCAGGGCACTGTGCTCGCCGCGGATGAATGGGGCGAGCCTGTGCGGGTGCTCGGCGTTCCGCCGGCGCCGATCGACTCGTGGGAAGGGCTGCTGCACGAGGCCGGAGCCGGGCGGGACCTGTTGCTGATGTTCGACGGAACGGACGACGGCGGTATCCCGGGGCTCGACACGCCTCTCGGCCATCGCGCCATCGGCGTCGTGTACGACCCGGCGTTCGAGCGCTACGGCAACTGGGTACCGAGCATCGTGCCGCGGCGCTACGACGCGTTCGTGTACATCGAGCAGTCCCGCGCGCTCAGTCTGCTTTCGTCAGCGCCGGCGGCCCTTCGCGCTCCACCATGATCGTGAAGTCCTTCGCCAACGCGACGACCGAACCCACGGCAACCCAGAACGGCAGGAGCACTGCACCTGCCACACCGGCACTGAGCGGCATGTCGAGCAGGGTACGGCCGGACGAATTGCGGATCACGATGCGACGGACATTTCCCTCGCGGATCAATTCCTTGAGGCGCGACTTGAGCTTGCTGCCCGTGACCTTGATCTCTTCAGTCATCGTCATTGGGATCTCCGGATGGGACGTGAAGCCGCAGCACACTGTGCGCAGCCGGTGGTGCCTCTTCCAGTCTCCGTACGAACAACGGCGTGGGTGAGATTCGAACTCACGAGACCCTTTCAGGCCCGGCGGTTTTCAAGACCGCTGCGTTAAACCACTCTGCCACCACGCCCCACTGCACCAACATATTTCTGACGGACCGCTGCCGCCCTATGCAGGCGGCTTTGCAGAGCCGGGTGGCGCTGCGGTCGTATCGCGCGGCACCAGCAACTCCTGCCCGGCAGCATCCGGACCCGTCGGGGACGCGATGCGATCGAGACCGAGCGCCGCCTCGCGACGCATCGAGCGCGCAATGGTCTTGGCCTGGTTGAACACCGTGTTCGATGCCTCGACGCGCCCTGTGCTCGCCAGCGCCTCGGCGAGCGTGATACCACTGATCACGTACAAGTCGGGAATGCCGACCGACGCGTTGTCCACCCACCCGTCGCGCTCCGCCAGTGACTTGGTGCCCGTGAACACTTTCGACCAGAGGTCGTAGCTTCGCTTCACGTCGACGAAGCCTTCGCCCGGCACGATGATCGTGTCCTTGCCCGGCACCACCATCCGCTCCGACAGGCGCTTCGCCATGCCCTGCGTGATCATGTAACGCTCGAGACCCAACTCGTACGGGTACCCACCCGCGGTGCGGCTGAAATACACCGGGCGCTCCGGCCACGAATCGCGGATCAGGAAGTACACCAGTTGATCGGCGCGCATCAGCTGGTTGGTCTTCGGGGCCGCAATGAGGC
>DASQZA010000216.1:0-5193 GCA_035638935.1 Gemmatimonas sp.
AGCACCTGCACGTCGGCGTTCTGCATCACAAGCTTCTTCATCGTCGGCGTCATGAACATCACCTCGTACAGACCCTGGCGACCCTTGAGACCAGTGCCGCCGCACGCTTCGCAGCCGCCGCCGCGGAAGAACGGGATTTCCGAGATCGTCGATTCGAGCGTCAGATTCTTCAGGTGCGGCATCGCTTCGGGAGTGGCCTTCGCCTTCGCGTTGTCCAGCGCTTCCTGGCTGAAGCGGAGTTCGCGCAACGACATGTCCGCGCGCACCTTCGCGCCCGCCAGCTCCGCCGCATCCGGCTCGTATCTCCGCTTGCATCGCGAGCAGATCCGTCGGACGAGCCGCTGCGCGAGAATGAGATTCAGGGCCGACGCGACGTTGAACGGCTCCAGACCCATGTCCAGCAAGCGTGTGATCGTCTCGGGAGCGCTGTTCGTATGCAGCGTACTCATGACCATGTGGCCCGTGAGCGCGGCCTTGATGGCGATACCGCCAGTCTCGAGGTCGCGGATCTCACCGACCATGATGACGTTCGGGTCCTGACGCAGGAACGCCTTGAGCGCTGCGGCGAACGTCATGCCGATCTCGGTGCGCACCTGCACCTGGTTGATCCCGAAGAGATTGTACTCCACGGGATCCTCGGCGGTCATGATGTTGGTGTCGCCGGTGTTGATCTTGGACAGGGCGGAGTACAGCGTGGTCGTCTTGCCCGACCCCGTCGGTCCGGTAACGAGCACCATCCCGTACGGATTCGAGATTGCCTCCATGAGCTCACGCTCGGCGCGCGGCTCGATGCCGAACTTGTCCAGATCGAGGGTGAGGTTGCCCTTGTCCAGGATTCGAAGCACGACCTTTTCGCCGAACAGCGTCGGCAGCACGCTGACGCGGAAGTCGATGACCTTCTTGCCGACCTTCAGCTTGATGCGTCCGTCCTGCGGCACGCGACGCTCCGCGATATTGAGCGACGCCATGATCTTGAAACGCGAGATCAGCGCAGCGCGCATCTTCATCGGGGGCTTCATCACCTCCACCAGCGCACCATCGATACGATAGCGGACGCGCAGTTCGTGCTCGAAACACTCGAAGTGAATGTCCGACGCGCCCTTGTTCACCGCGTCGAGCATGATCGCGTTGATGAGCTTGACCACCGGTGCTTCGTCGACTTGCGCAGCCAGCACGCTGGCATCGACTTCCTGCTCCTGCGCAGCCAGCACCTCGACGTCATCATCATCGCCCGCGATGTCCTGCAGCAGCGACGCCATCTGCACTTCATTCGCTTCGTAGTGCTTTTCGATGGCGGCGCGCATCGAGTACTCACCCGCGAGTACCGGGACGATGTCGTAGCGCGTGATGAACTTGAGGTCTTCGATGACCCCCATGTCCGTCGGGTCGGCGATAGCGACGGTCAGCTGACGCCCGTCGCGCTTGAGTGGCAGCACCGTGTGCTTCGACGCGAGCTCCGCTGGGATCAGCTTGAGTAGTCGTGTGTCGACTTCGAACCGCGACAGATCGACGGCGGGCATGCGATGCTGGCGTGCCAGCATTTTCACGACGTCGGTTTCCGCCACCAGGCCCATCTTGACGACGGTGAGACCGATGCGTTGCCCGGGCAGCGACGCCTGCTCCTGCAGAGCCTTGGCCAAGCCCTCGCGCGTCAGCAGCCCTTCGCGCACGAGGAGCTCGCCCAACTTCTCCGTCGTCCGCGTGGGCATTGGTGGAGCAGCAGTAGCCATGATGGACAGTTCGTCAGTGCAATGGTTTTACGGAGTCGCGGCGGTTCCGCCGGCTCTCACTTTGTATCGGACGGTGCCCGCTGGAAAACGTCACCAGGGGTTCCAGCAATGAGGCCGTCGTGACACCTATGCCACGCACGTGACGGAGGTCTTCCAGCGAACCGAAGGCGCCGTGCGTGGTACGGTACTCCACGATGCGTTGTGCGAGTGCTGGTCCCACGCGTGGCAGCGCTTCGAGTTCGGTGGCGGATGCAATGTTCACATCGACCGGATCGCGTGTCACAGTTCGCTCCCCGCTTGTGAGTGTCGGCCGCTGGCGTGCGGGACTGGAGCGCCGGGCAGGGGCGCGCTTCGCCGTTCGCTCACGCGCGGAGTCGACGGCGGCAATCTGGCGCGCTACGGCGGCCCCGGCGTTTGCCGCGCCACCGCCGAGCAGGCGCGCAGCTCCGCTCTCCCGCTCGAAGCGACGCACGCCGGCCATGCGCACGCCGCCGCCGACGAGCGCCACTGCAGCGAGAAAGATCAGCGCCTGACGTTCGGAGGCCGTGGGCATGAGCCACTCTACGTCAGAGCGCAGTCAGTACGGTGACCGAATTCCGGCCCGCCCGTTCATCCTGTTGCACCACGTGCTGACACGTTTTGCGACGTGGTGTGGCGTGGTGCGGCTGCTATCTCAGCTCGCCCGCGAAGAAGCGCATCTGCAGGATCGCACTGAACACGGTGTTGGTGACGCGTCGATTGTACGTCCGATCGAACGTCAGCACCTGCGACCCGGTGAGGCTGAACGACAGCAGCTCGGACAGGTCGGTGTCCGCGTTGATGTTGAACGCCCGGCGTCCGTTGTTCGTGAGCGTGGACCCGAACCCATCGAACGCCGGCCCTCCGACGAACATGCCACTGCCGCTGGCACCCCCGACCACCGAACGGTTCTCCTCGGATTGATAGGAGATCCGCGTGCTCAGCGGCGCGCGCGCGTTCCAGTCCCTCGGAAGGGAGAACCGCCGTCCGACGTCAAAGGACATCGCCTTGGTGTCTCCCGTCGTGATCGACCCTGGCCGCGTGTCCTCGCGATGCTGCCGGTTGAATGATGCCGTGGTCGTCAGGTCGCCAAAGAATGCCCACGTGATCGAGCCGTTGATGGGCTGGGTCCGTGAGCGCGTCCGACTCTGGTCCGCCACCCCGCCAATATCGTTCGGCACCAGCGTTTCCTGATCGGCCACGCGAAACGACGCCCCGAGCTGGACGGCGGTGAACACGCCATTGTCACGCGCCGGCCGGTAGGCCCAGCGCAACGTATGATTCGGGAAGACGCGCTGTTGCGTGGTGATGAGTGCCTGAAACCCGTCGATCGAGCGGCGCGCCCACGTTTCGGCGGTTCCCTGCTCGTACCCCGTGGTGAGCGTCAACGACAGCGGCAGGGTAAGGCCGCCGCTCGTCGTGAAGTTCCGCACGCGGCCGGCCGTGGTGGCAAGGCGCGTGTCCAGTCCACGAAAGCTCTCGATCCCGCCAAGTCCAAGCTGGTAGCCCACTCCCGGAAGGAATGCGGTGTTGTCGTAGTTGGAGGTGAGGCTCTGCGTCCACCGAACCTGCGCGGGCGCGATCGCGCGTCCCACGCGATACAGCGTCGTTCGCTCGCGTGTGTTCGCACGGAGGAGCCCTCCAAGGTCGACGAGTGCGCCCGTATTGAACGTCTGCGCGGCACCGAGCCGCTTCGGCAGGCGGAAGGCCCCGGTGGAATCGTCCTGCCGCAGCAACGCGCGCGCGTTCGGATCCTTCGCGAGGTTGAAGGTCGTGTTGAAATCGAGTGACGGGCGGAACCACGGTGCCAGCACCGGCTGGAAACTGAACGCCGACGTCAGGGAGCGCTCGCGCTCGAGACCGAGCTCGCGACCAAGCACACGCACGCGCTCCCGGGCCGCGACACCACCCCGGTCGAGACTATCCGTCGGCTGAAGCCCGTCGCGGTAATCGCGCAGATCGAGCAGCTGCCGAGCATCCAGACTGGCCGTGAACGCGCGCACGGGCGCGAACTGCAGCCGCGCATTGTTCTGCCAGAAGTGAGTCAGGCCATTTACCGTCCGCCCGGTGTCGACCGCAGATGCAGCGGCGTTGGAGAACGAGGTCGTGCTGTTGGTGACCCGCGCGAGACCACTCGACAGGGAAAACTGTGTCGGTGACCAGCGGGTCTGCTGCGCGCGCAGGGCTCGCATCGATGCCGACTCGCGCAGTGCGCGCGGCAGCGTCCCGATCAGCCAGTCGATGACGCCCGGGATGCGGCCATTTCTGGTTTCATCGGACAGCGTGATGCCGGCGTTGAACGCATAGTTGTCGTTCCTGGCTTCCTGGAATGCGCTCTGGCTGTTGCCGGTGCCCCACGCACCATTGATGGACAGTCCATTTACCAGCGCGCGGTACCAACCCTCCGTGACCGGCGTCGCGCGACGAACGCCGAACGCGTAGTTCACTCGGCTGTTGCGGGGGTTGCGGAGTCCGTCGATGCCGTCGGCGCGCACATCGGTGCGATTGACGAACAGCTGCTCGATTCCGGCGCCGGCGTAGTCGATCGTGAGGGGAATGACCAGACCGAGCGCCGCGGGCAACATGCGATCGAGGTGCAGCGTGGTGCCGACGTTGATGCCGCTCGTCGTCAGGAACGACGGCGTTTCGCCGAGCTGACGAAAGTTGGGATCGCGGCGACTGAGGTTCAGGCGAAAGTCGGCGAAGTCCGACGCATTGGCCGAGAGGCCGACTTCCGCAGCAAAACCGACGTCGTCGACGACGTCCCCCAACCGGATGTCGTTGATCCACAGCTCCAAGGTGTCGTTCGACATGATCGCACTGCCGCCGCGCGACACGCTGTCGATACGCACGAAGCCGACGGCAAGCTCCTGCACGCTCGCCAGGTTCGGCGGCGTCACCGCCGGATCGGCGCTATAGACGATGTATCCATCCTGACACACCGCATACCGGCGCACCGCCGTGTTACGCGGGAGTCCGGAGCGCTTGACGAGCTCGAGATCCGCACCGGCGCACGCAAGTGAATCGGCAGAGCCGGTCAGCACGTTGTTCTCCAGACGTGCACGTAGTGTCTGGAAGCGCGTGAGGTCGACGCGGATCTCCGGATCCCATGCGTTCTGCGCGGGACCCTCGTTCACCGGGGTGCGGTACATGTAGAAGTTGTTCTCGTCGCGGCCGATCTTCACGTAGCCATTCAACTCGCCACCCTGTCCCCAGCCACTCCCGTTTCCGCGCATCCAGAGCCGAAGTGTGCGATATGCCATGAACGTCTTTGGCCCCTCGGGGAATCGGAAGTACGCCTCGGCCCGATCGAAGACGCGGAATTGCTGTCCCGGAACTCCCCCTTGCAGCCGCAGCGCACGTTCGTTCACCTGCACGACGCTGTTCGCGTAACCGAGCTGTAGATCCTCCGGGGCTTCCACCACTCCAGGCGGCGGCGAGTACG